>CAYSXU010000012.1:12167-19942 GCA_964435095.1 uncultured Gammaproteobacteria bacterium
ATTTTCCATTCGTTCTTGGCGTTACCTGCATTAATAATTTCAAGAAGGATGTCGAGAAGAGTTTGTTCAAGTTTTTCACCCAAGGAGTAGCGTTCACTTTTAGAAAACTTTTTGCGTAACTCATGAAGTGCAACGAGTTCATCGTAAGTTGCTTTGAATACTACTGATTCATGTATGAGTGGCATAGGATTTGAAAATATAGTTCATCCTGCGTTGTTGTTTGTGGCGTGGGAACTTTTTCGACGTGGGAAAAGCGGACGCCGTGATGTCATGTTTTTTGAACGTCACCTCGAAGATAACATCTTTGCCCTCCATGCCGACCTTGCTGCAGGCGCCTATTGTCACGGCCAATATCACCGTTTTCATATTTTTGATCCCAAACATCGCATCATCCACAAAGCGACGGTACGCGATCGTGTTGTTCACCATGCTGTGTATCAGGCGTTGTTGCCGATGTTTGAATCGAGCTTTATTTTTGACAGCTATTCCTGCCGTGAAGGGAAGGGAACGCATCGGGCGGTTGAGAGATTGGGAATGTTCGCACGCAAAGTGAGCGACAATTACTCAGGGCCGTGTTGGGCGCTTAAATTCGACGTCCGTAAGTTTTTCGATTCGGTGGATCACGAGATTCTGCTCGGTATTCTCGAGAAAAAGCTGAGTCATGAAATGGGATCGGTACCGCTATTCCAACTGCTTTCTGATATTGTTGGAAGTTATGAAAGTCGATTTGCTGATCGGGGGGGGGTTACTAAATGGCCAGTTCGGACGCAAAACAGGATTGCCGATTGGCAACCTGACGTCACAGCTTTTCGCGAACGTCTACATGGACGCATTCGACCATTTTATCAAAGAAGATCTGCGTGAGAGATTTTACCTCCGTTACACCGACGATGCCGTCATCCTTTCGGAAAGCCGTGAACATCTCGTCGAAATACTTCCCTGGATCGAGGCTTGGCTTTGGCAACACCGGCGGCTTGAGCTTCACCCGAAGAAACTCGAGATAAGAAAACTTAGTCAAGGCATCGATTTTTTGGGGTACGTCACGTTGCCGGAGTATCGGAGATTACGAACGAAAACCAGGCGGAGGCTGGCGCGGCGGATCAATGAAACAAATGTTAGTTCGTATCTCGGAGTTCTTGAGCATTGTTCGTCTTACAACCTCAAGGGGTGCCTGTTGAAGGCGCTCTATACCAATGTGAGCTGTCGTGATAATCTTGGGACGCTTTTGATGCTTTGAGTTTGGTTCTATGAATATCTCTTGGAACGGCCTGGGCAGTTTTATTGTGAATGCGAAGCCTTCGCAAGACGAGGTAACTATTGTCACCAACCCGTTCGCGGTCGATGGCGTTCGTTTTCCTCGTTCGATCGCAGCTTCGATTATCGTAGGAAGTCACGAGGGCGACGATGCAAGTAATCGCGCCGCTATTGTAGCTGAGCACGAGGGAAGTAAGCCTTTTATCGTCGAACATGCGGGCGAATACGAAGTGCGCGGCATGTTCGTGACCGGTGTAGACGCGCCAAAGAAAGATAAAACGCCACATACGCTGTATCGCTTTGATGCGGAAGGTATCCGGGTCGGTTTTTTAGGCGCCATCGACCGTGTGCTGACCGAAAAGGAGCTTGAGGCGCTAGGTCCTATCGATATTCTGATCGTTCCGGCTGGTGGAAAAGATGTACTGAACTCAACCGGAGCCTCAGAAGTCATTGCCCAAATTGAACCGCGCCTCGTCATTCCGTCCTATGTATCGACAGAGGCGGGATATGGTGACGCCAGCGCGCTCAAGCGAGAACTTTCGGGATTAACTGAGGAAATGTCCAAGCTTAAGATTACTAAGGCCGGCCTGCCTGAGGAGGATATGAAATTAGTTATTCTTACGAACGGCTAGTCTATGTCTAGACGGGTCTATATTCATCAGGCCCCGGGCTTGCATGGCCGACATAAGGCGCTCGTTATCGGCGCTTGCGCTTTAGCGGTCGTCTTAACGGTGGCGGTCCAAGCTCAGCTGACATTCTCACAGCGTGCCATTGCGCAGGCTCGTGAAGAGTTCAGTACGCTTGGCGAGGGCATGCAAACAGGCATGCAAGAGCTGGCGCCTGAGCAAGCGACTATCGATGAAGTTAAGGCGGCCGTGGTTGAAACTCAACAGTCGTTCGCTCGCGAGATAGAAATACAAAAGACACTTGATGCCGCAGCGGCCGCAGCAGCGGCCAAACTCGAATCGGTTGACGTCGAGGCAACAGTTCCTCAAGATCAAACTCAAGTTCAAACAACAACTCCGTAGTATCTGACGTATGGCCAAGGATCCAGAAGACAAGCAGCAGGCAGCAAATGAAGGGAGCGGCGAGCTAATGCACGCCGGAAATCTCATCACCCAGAGCATCACCGAAGAAATGCGCCGAGCGTACCTTGATTACGCCATGTCGGTTATTGTAGCGCGCGCATTGCCCGATGTGCGCGACGGCATGAAGCCGGTGCACCGCCGTATTTTGTTTGCCATGTGGCAGACAGGGCTGCGCGCGAACGCCAAATATCGTAAGTCCGCTACCGTTGTCGGTGAGGTGCTGGGTAAGTACCACCCGCACGGCGACCAGGCGGTATACGATTCCATGGTGCGCATGGCACAGGATTTTTCTTATCGTTATCCACTTGTTAACGGTCAGGGTAACTTCGGTTCCGTCGATGGCGATTCAGCTGCCGCCTATCGTTACACCGAAGCGAAACTGATGCCAATGGCTGAGGAGCTGTTGACCGACATTGAAAAGAACACGGTTAATTTTGCGCCGAACTTTGACGGTCAACACGACGAGCCAACCGTTCTTCCGGCTAAACTTCCTAACTTGTTGATAAACGGCACGCTCGGTATCGCCGTTGGTATGGCGACGAACATTCCGCCGCACAACGTGAAAGAGGTCTGTTCGGCCATGTTAGCGCTGGTTGATAATAAAGAAATTACTGTTGATGAGTTGCTCGAGCACGTGCCTGGTCCAGATTTTCCGACTGGCGGTATTGTCTACGGCGCGAACGATTTGAAAGCGGCTTATTCGACCGGCAAGGGCGGAGTTGTAGTGCGTGCCAAGGCCGACATTGTCGAGGGTAAGAAGGGCGACAACATGATCGTCGTAACGGAAATCCCGTACTTGCTCAACAAATCATCACTGCTTGAGAAGATCGCCGATCTTGTTCGTGAGAAGAAGCTTGAGGGTATTCGAGATTTGCGCGATGAGTCGAACAAGGAAGGCATTCGTATCGTGATTGAGCTTAAGAAAGACGCTTATCCGCGTAAGGTTTTGAACCGTTTGTATCAGTTGACTCAGCTGCAGACCGCGTTTCACTACAACATGCTGGCGCTGGTCGACGGCATTCAGCCGCGTATCGTCAACCTCAAGCACATTCTTGAGGAGCATTTGAAGCATCGTAAGGAAGTTGTCCGTCGTCGAACACAATACGACCTTGATCGTATCGAAGACCGTCTGCACATTCTCGAAGGCTTGCGTATTGCGCTTGCGAACATCGACGAGGTGATCGCGACTATCAAGAAGTCCAAAGACAAGGACGAAGCGCGCGAGAACCTCATGAAGAAGTTCAAGATGACCGAGCGCCAAGCGGTCGCCATTCTTGAAATGCGTCTCCAGTCGCTGGCCAACCTTGAGCGATTGAAGATTGAGCAGGAATTTGAGGAAAAGATGAAAATCAAAGCTGAACTCGAAGAGATTCTTCGTTCAGAAAAGAAGATGCTGGCGGTTATTCGTGGCGAATTCGTCGAACTTCAACAGAAGTACGGCGACGAGCGCCGAACAAAGATTGTAAAGGCTGGAGTCAAGGAGTTTTCCATGGAAGACGTCATTCCGGATGTTCCAGCCGTGATCATGATGACAAAAGACGGTTACATTAAGCGCGTTGCTGCTGATGCATTCGCGGCTCAAGGCCGTGGTGGCAAGGGTGTGATTGGGCTGTCTACCAAAGAAGAGGACATAGTTGAGGCTGTATATTCGACAACTACGCATCAGGACATGATGTTCTTTACGACGCGTGGCCGCGTGTTCCGTCTAAAGGCATATGACATTCCAGAAGCGTCGCGCACGGCTAAAGGACAGGCGATCGTGAACTTCTTGGAGCTCGGTCCGGCCGAGAAAGTGTCGCGCGTACTGACCGGCAACCTCAAGAAAGACTTGAGTGCTAAGTACATCATGATGGTGACCAATAAAGGCACCATCAAAAAAACGAAAGTTGATGATTTTGAGAACGTACGAAAGTCGGGATTGATCGCTATCAAGCTGAATGACGGCGATAACCTTGAATGGGTGCGTACCTCAACCGGCAAAGACGACATCATGTTGGTGACTAATAATGGCATGTCGATTCGTTTTAATGAAAATGACGTACGTGCCATGGGTCGCGTTGCAGCCGGCGTGCGTGGCATCAAGTTGAAGGGTGATGACTCCGTAATCAGTATGGAAGTTATTACGCCTGAAGAGCAGAAGGCTGGTAGGCAGCTCATGATCATTATGGAGAACGGTTACGGCAAGCGCACAGATATCGAAGAGTACTTAGCACAGGGTCGTGGCGGCATGGGTGTGAAGACGGCTCAGGTGACCGCGAAGACTGGTAAGCTAGTGGCTGGTTATATCGTTGAACCTAAAGATAAACGTGATTTGCTTATAGTTTCAAAGGGCGGCCAGGTTATACGTACGGCGGTGACTTCAGTCTCAGTCATCGGTCGTGCCACTCAAGGCGTGCGCGTCATGCGCTTCAAACAGCCAGGCGACCTCGTGGCAACGGCTACGCTCGTCGGTCTTGCGGAAGAAGTCCCGGCGCCTGAGAAAGAAAAGGCGAAGAAATAGCGAAATTTGAAAACGCCGTCCCTTCAGGGGCGGCGTTTATAGTTTTGGGTGGGGGAATTTCATTTAAAGAGGGAGGGGTGATTGAATGATTGCTGGAGGTGGTGTCTGTTTGTTGTGGAGTAGTTGTCTTATTGGGACAAAGTCGCATTAAGGAAGTAACACCGAAACTGGCGACCTCGCAGCTGACGTGATTATTCGGCTATATTTGTTTGTTTGTGGTTGGTAGTAGGTGAACTCGTATAGACGCAGAATAACCGATCATGCGCCATCCTCAGGGGCTGTTTTTAGAAGGCCATTTTCGGACGTTACTTTTATTGGGGAATACCCATTAGCTCTATAAACTGCCATTTCTCCCGTCTTAATTTTTAAATGATTTCAGTTTCATAACATAACACCCCGCCTTCACGAAGAAGACGGGGCGACGAAAGAAGTGAGTGCTAGAGCTCGGACTCGAGATCGAACTGAGCGATGACGCGGTTGAGCTCACTGCCGGTTGGGTTTTGCGTCCACGAACAGAGTCGCTGGAGCGCTTGATAGAGGCGTAAAAGCGGCCAGCTAGCCATTGTAGAGCCGAGGAGCTTGACGTCGAACATGTCAGCGGGAGCCTTGGTCAGTTCGCCTTGTAGGATTTGGTCGCGGAGCACGTTGAGCTGCTCGAACGCCGCCTGGCGTTCTTTGTGACCGTCGTGCTCGCGCATACGGCGAAGGAATAGGGTAACGAAGCCGAATGCATCATCGATGGCTTCGCGTGTATCAGCATCGAGGTGGAGCATTGTTTCCTCCGGAAAACGGACGCCACGAGCCTAGCTCTTCACAGCGATCGCGTCAATCAAGAAAGTACCCCGCCTTCACGAAGAAGACGGGGTAACGGATGCTGAGACTAGCGGCGATTGGTAGGACGGGTGATGCCGTCCATTTTGTCGCCGGCGAGTTTGAGTTGCTTGTAGACTTCGCCGAGGTCGCGTGCCTGCGTGGCCGTGTAGGCATTTCGCAGCGGCTCGATGGCCGGCGCGAGATGGGGCGTACAGATGCCATGGAGCGCCTGGGTGTTGATGGCCTGTCGTGCGACGCCGATCTCGTCTTCGAGCTCGTCGTAGGCGACCGGGAGGCCGCATTTGTGTCCGAGTGCGACAGCGTCGAGTACGTTTGCCACCTTTCGGCGAATGCGCGGGATGTGGGTGAGCGACTCGGCGGCCAAGAGCGACAGCCGCGCGACGGTGTACTCCTGCTTACGTAACGCGGCAGAGGCGTCCGTGAGCGTATCGCCTATGGCGTTGAAGAGTCGCACGTAGGGTTCGACCGGTCGCTCGTGTAAGAGCGCGGCCCATCCATCCCATTGCGTGGCGCAATTGTCGGTGAGCGGGACGTAGGGCTTGAGACCCTCAGACCAGGACGGCCCGGCCTTCAGCGTCTGCATGGTTCCGCGCCCGATCTCTTCGACCACGTCGACGATTTCGTCCTCGAGACGTGCCAGAAAGGCGACTCGCGGCCACATATACACTTGCACCATACGCAACTCGCCTTTGCGAGCGTTGAGCTCGGCGAGCACCTTTTCTGGCTTGAACACGAGCTCACCCTTGGCGTTGAGAGTGTCCAGACGTCCCTGGATCATGGTCGCGCTCATGAGTTCGCGCTGAGCGTGGCGCATGTGTGTATTGCGGAGGCGGTTCTCATGCCCGAATCGGCCGGCTGTGAACTTCGCGCTGAGCGCGCCGTCGATCGCTTCTTCGCTCACCACCTCGACCATCGACAGATGCGCCATACGCACTGTCGACTCGCCGATGCTGTCGAGAAGGGGGATATCGAAAGCCTGGGCCTTGGACGGGACGCGGCTTTGACCGCGCTTCGCTTCGTGTACGCCGTAGCGGTAGAAGTCGAAGTACTCGTCGCTGGGAATCTCGGGCTCGGGGCCGGCGATTACCGCCCGACTCTTTTCGAGATTGCGACTGCCGATCCAGCCGACACCCGGGGTTTCGATGCTCTCACCTGGCAGAACGACGTACAGGCAGTCGGGCATCACCTGCATGAGTTTCAGCTCGATTGGCTGTTTGTTGAACCGGCAGCGCAGCGGTCGAGTAGAAATGGGGGAGTTGCGAAGGCTGAAACTGTCGAGACGGAACCGATGCATCTGTTTCTCTGCTCCTTTTGTGGAACTGGCAGGCGTGTTAATGTAGCGCGTTTAGGGCTTGACGTCAATCGGCGATTCCGCTATTATTCGCCCATTCTCTGATTACCTATGCCGTTGCCATCATTTAGAAACTCACGCTCAAAAGTTCGTCGTCGCCGTTCGCATCATGCTTTGAAGGCTGTCACCACGACCGCTTGCCCAAAGTGTGAAACGATTCTTTTGCCGCATCGCGCTTGCAAAAAGTGCGGTTGGTACAAGGATCGATCGGTGAAGAAAGGTTTGGACGAGGTCAAAAAGGCCATCAAGAAGACGGTCAAAAAGGCCAAGGCCACCAAAGCTGCTGATCACGACCACAAAGGTCACGATCACGCGTAAAGTTATTTTGCAGACCCCGCTACTGGCGGGGTTTTGCGTAACTAAGTTATTTCGCTATACTGCAGGAGCTTGTTCATTGATTCCTATGTCCAATCGTCACTTAGCACGCACCATGGCCATGCAGGCCCTTTACGAATGGGACTTTCGCGGAAACGATCTAGCACGGTTGCCCGAGGTAATCCGTCTCGTCCGCAGTGAGTTCGCCAAAGACTTCGACGACGGCGGTTACGTCGAACGTCAAGTTCGCGGTGTTGTCGATCGTTTGCCAGAGATCGATAAACTACTCAACGAGTTTGCGCCAAACTGGAACATCGACACTATGACGGCTATTGATCGCAACGTGCTTCGTCTTGGAGCATATGAATTGCGGTTCGACGAAACCATCCCATCCAAAGTCGCTATTAACGAAGCTATCAAGCTCGGTAAAACT
>CAYSXU010000013.1:0-12197 GCA_964435095.1 uncultured Gammaproteobacteria bacterium
AGCGAATAATGCAGCTCGCAATACCAACATCACGATCCTCGTCAAGATGACGAACCATCTTTGCGACGGCATCACTTGGAACAACCGTGTCGGGATTCAAGAGCAGCACATAACGACCCGATGATCGCTCCATGCCGCGATTTACCGCGTACGCAAACCCCATGTTCTTGCCGTTTGGTATGTACGCAGCGCGCGGCATCGGCTCAACGAGCGCACGATATTCATCGCTCGCGCCGTTGTCGACAACGAACACTTCGTACGACACGCCCCGCGTATCCTTTACCGCATCAAAACACGCTCGCAATACGTCGAGCGATTCGCGATGAACAACGATAACGATTGAGATATCGGGCATACTGCTTTTTCCATCCTGAGGAGGGTAATCCCGACGAAGGACCTTCCACTCTGTAGCTACAAAGCGGTAGGCCCTTCACTTCGTTCAGGGTGGCTACAAATTATGTTTCTGCTTGATTGCCTCACGCGCCGCCTCGTACTTCGCAACACGCTTCGGCTTCCAACCAACGTACCTCCACGGCAACCGATAGACAAACGATGGCAGCCAGGACGAGCCAATCCGCGACTTCCCATCAATGCGCGCGAGGAAATACGTTCCCGGCACAAGCACACCAACCCGGCCACGCTCAAGCATCGTCAACCAAACGTCCCAATCCTGGAAACGCTTAACCGCGGGATCGAACCCCGGATGATCAACGCGACGAACCAAAGCCGACGTATGAATAAAATTCATGCGACGTAATCGTTCAGCCGAAAACGGCACGCCGTGAAAATGCTTCCAGCCGAAATAAAAACTTCCGTACGCATAACTCGCCTCGGGGTGCGCTTGAAGCTGCGCCAAAAAATCGCGCAACATTGTGGGACGCATAATGATGTCGGCATCGAGCACAATCACATACTCCCCCGTCGCCTCAGCCAGCCCGCGATTACGCGCCGGGTTTGCGCCTTGGTTCTCTTGGTGAATGACGCGCACGCCTTTTACCTTGTACGTCTCAAGCACCTCAAGCGTGGCATCGGTCGATCCGTCGTCAACAACAATAATTTCTGTACGGACGTCTTGTTGCGCAAACACCGACTCCAAACACCCCGGCAATGACGCCGCGTGCTGATACGCGGGGATGACAACGGAAATTACTGGGCTCGCCATAGTACCGCAAACTTACGCATTTGATGCTCGCGTGTAAACCCTCCAAGAACCCGCTTCCGCCCAGCTTCCCCCATCGTGATGCGCAATTGCTCGTCAGCCAGCAACCGCCCGAGCGCGACTTCAAACGCTTCTTGAGAATCGTCTGCAAGCAAACCCGTTACCCCGTCTTCGATCGCCTCATCGACGCCAGGCTGATTGGTTGCAATCACCGGAATACCGAAGAGCTGTGCCTCAAGGTACACGATGCCAAACCCTTCGCGATCAGTCGCGGTTTTCGTAGTTGGCATCACAAACACATCGGATTGACTGTAAAGCTCGGGCAACTTGCCGTCGTTCAACGTTTGCAGCAACTCCACCCGATCCGCAACGCCAAGCGACGCAGCAAGATTCAACAATTGATTGCGCATGGCGCCGTCGCCAACAATGCGATACCGCACGCCGGGAAACTTGGTAAGCGCGCGAATAACTTTCATGTGACCTTTGCGCTCAACGAGACGACTGACGGTGAGCAACGTCAATGGACGTTCGCTTTGCGGTTGACGATCAAGGATCGTTGAAGCTTCGACGAATTCATCGCTCACGCAAGGCAAGATAACGTGGATTGGTACGTTTGAGGCACCGAGAAACGCACGAACCTCCCCATGCAGCGCTTGTGAATTCACCACAATGCCATTACACGCAAGAATACGCCGTAATAACCAGCGCTTCCACGCGTTTCGTCGCGCCAGGTCAAAATCAAGCCCGTGTAAAATCACCGCATATTGTTTGCGCGCAAACCAACACACCACCTTCGCAACCGTTCCAACGGGCAGCACGTGACTTACAAGCAACACGTCGTAGGTACCGCGCTTATGCCAAAGCTCACGCAAAACGCGAGCGTAACCTGGCCATGCCTGCCAATGCAGAACCGTGACTGTCTCAGGAAATGTACGCACAACGGCAGCAAGATATCGTGCAATCCCGCCACGTTGCGGCGCGTACTCAAGCGTCGGAAGAAGTACTCGCATAGGATTTACGGCTGAGTAACGTTCGGAATGTTCGGACGTGACTCATGGTAAACGCATTCGTCGCAAAAGCGATTGTAAAGAAGACGATTGCGCCGAGTGGAATGGTCAGCGGCCACGGCATCCATGCCTTACTCACAAGAACAACCAATGCCATCGCAGCACCGGAAAGGAAAAGCGCACCAACGCTTCGAAGTAAATCGCGCAACGTGAGAGTAATAATCTTACGCGCAGCAAACCAACCAACCACGAGCATAAACGAAAAGCTGATGACCGCAGCAATACTCGCACCAAGCACACCCATACGTGGAATCAGCACCACATTACCAATAATATTCACGACCATCGTCGCACCCATAATAGCCGTCTTTTGCATTTGACGTCCGGTTGCGTTCAAGAGCGATCCTACCGGAAAATCCAAGAAGATAAATAGCAAGACGAAAATAAGGACGGCAAGCACGGGAGCTGAGTCAGCGAAGTCGCTTCCGTAAAAGAACGCAATGATTTCTGGCGCAAGCGCGTAAATGCCAAACACAATCGGCGCCGCAAGCAACGCCATATACCAAATAGCATTCAAGAAGATGCGCTTCAGTTCCGCAGGGTCGTTCGCTTTTGCTGCAAGCGTTGGATAGAGCGCTCCCACAAACGCCAGCGGCAAAAATTGAAACGCGTACGTTAATTTATACGCAACGCTGTAGAGCCCAACCGCAGAATCACCTATGACGGCCTTGAGCGTAAATGAATCGACGTACGAATAGATTTTCACGAACACCGCACTTAAGAAAAACGCAAATCCCATGCGAAGCGGCAAGCTGCCCAAGTCAAACGTGGGAACAAACGCGCCCCAACCAAGACGTCGCGCTACTTGCCACGCCGAGAACAACGCATTCCACACGCTACCGGCGATAAGCGCAGTAACAAGGAGCGGCAACGTGCCATGCCCCGTCAGCACAAACGCGGCACCAAGCGCCGTCGTAATGGCCTGCCCCATGAAAATGCCAAGTGACTCGTATTTGAGCTGCTGCAAACCGCGTAAGACGCCATAAAACGTAAGCGATAGCGTATCCGCTAGCATGATGAACACGGCCAAGCGCACCAAGTCCGCCGCTTCCGTGCCATAACCGAAGAAACTTGGAACGAACCAAGCGATCGCAACCGTAAACGGCATCGTCACAAGCTTGATGTCAAGCGCATTACGCAACCAACGCTTTGCTTCACGCGGCTCGCGCGCAACCTCGCGGATAATCACCGACGTCATGCCAAGGTCGTCGAGCACGCCAATGGTCGTGATAAGCGCGAGTGCCAAGAAATACGCTCCGGTGTCGTCCACCCCAAGCGCACGCGCAATCACCGTGAAGTAAATAAACGCAATCGCCTTTTGACCGATCGATGCCGCCGTTAAAAAGAGGGTGTTTTTGGCCAGAGTAGACATGGGGGCAGCATACGCTTTTTGACTAGAAACCTCAACGACAGGCCGCCTCCGCCCTACCCCTTAATATTGTGTCGCAAAACACTTATCTTCTCTGCGAAAACCAAAACGCCGCCTCGCTCGAAAGCAAGACGGCAGTTGACGAATTTCACGAAGCTTCCTGATCCTGGGGGCTAAGCAGGTACGTGCGATCGCGAGGATCGATGTCATTGGCGTCGTAGAGGTGCGCGGTGAGCCACATCAAACAGAAGTGAGCTTTAGAGAAAATATCGCTCATGTCAACCAAAAACCCCTCGCGTGATGCGAGGGGTTTTTGTTGTCGCCCGTCGACCGAAGGTCGAAAGCGATCTTTAGCGCTTGCGCCACTGCGGTGAGCGACGGGCACCATGATGACCGAACTTGGTACGTTCCTTTTTGCGTGGATCACGCGTAAGGAGATGCGCCGCCTTAAGCGGAATACGCATCGCACCCTCTGAATCAACTAGAGCTCGGGCAATTCCGAGGCGAGCTGCTTCTGACTGACCAACCGGACCGCCGCCTTCTGTACGAATAGTGACGTCGGCTTTATCAGTCTGACCAACTTCTAACAGCGGACGGACAACTGTGCGACGAAGCTCTTCCGTTGGGAAGTAAACCTCGAAAGCCTTTCCGTTAACTGTGATTTTGCCAGAGCCACCAAGGAATAGGCGGACCTGAGCGACGGCGGTCTTACGACGGCCGACAGCTTGGAAGTATTTCTCTGCCATATTAGGAAATCTTGAGGCGCATGAGGCGTGCCTTGCGGTGCTTATTTTTCGGGAGCATACGAGACACGGCGGCACGTAGGACGGTAGTCGCATCTTTTTCCCACATCTGGCGCATGGTCTTGCTGCGCAAACCACCTGGATGACCAGTGTGATGATGATAGACCTTGTCTTCGAATTTCTTACCCGTGACCGTCATTTTACCAGCATTGGTTACAACAACGATGTCGCCGACGTCCATGTGCGGCTGGAAAGCAACGTTCGTCTTGCCCATGAGGTGCATCGCGATATCCGTCGCCAAGCGACCAACGACCTTACCGGCCGCGTCGACCGTATAGGTTTTGCGTACAATGTTTGCCATACTTAGACGAATTCGATGAGCACGGTTTCCGCTGCGTCGCCCTGACGAATGCCAAGCTTAGTCAAGCGGGTGTAGCCGCCGGCGCGCTCCTTAAAGCGCGGACCGAGGACATCCATGAGCTTATTGACCGGCTGCTCCGTCGCAAAAAACGCGAGGAGATTTCGACGGGCGGCGAGATCGCCACGCTTCGAGGTGGTAATCACCTTTTCAAGGACCGGACGAATGTACTTGGCCTTGCCAAGCGTCGTCTCGACCTTCTCATAAGTGATAACCGCGGTCACAAGATCGCGCACCAAGGCCTTGCGAGCCGGTGCTTTGCGTCCGAGGATTTTTTTCTTGCTGCGGTGGCGCATATTACTCTTGAGGCTGTTCCGGCGCTTCCTCCGCCGCCCGGGTGATTTGTTCAGTAAGTGAAGCGTGACTCAACTGACTTTGGATCCATGTGAAGTGATTCAAGAGGATCTTGGTCGTCTGTTCGACGGCGTCCTGCGGCGTGATGGTACCGTCGGTCGTAATCGACATGATGAGTTTGTCGTAGTTTGTAATTTCACCAACGCGAGTATTCTCAACACGGAAACCAACGTTGCTAACTGGGCTGAAAAGTGCATCAACCGCGATCAGCCCGATTTCATTCGTAGCATGTTCGCGCTCTTCGGTTGGAACGTAGCCGCGGCCTTTGCTGACCGTGATTTCCATTTCGAAGTTGGCACCGTCTTCAGTCAAAGTCGCAAACTGCAGGTCTGGGTTAGCAATCTCGACATCAGCGTTTGGGCTGATCTGTTCGGCCGTGATAGCTCCTGCCTTGTTGGCGGTAAGCTTGAGCACAACCGGCTCGTCACTATGAACCTTCATGCGCAACTTCTTAAGGTTAAGCATGATGTCTAGGACGTCTTCTTTGACACCGGGAACGGTGGAGAACTCGTGCTGGACGCCTTTAATCTTCATCGCTGTCACTGCAGCACCCGGAAGCGAGGAAAGAAGTACGCGACGTAACGCGTTCCCGACCGTCGTACCATATCCATGGTGCAGCGGCTCGATAGTAAGCGTTGCCTCGTTCGCCACAGCGCCCGGAGTGAAGTACATCTTTGACGGAAGGAAAATACTTTCCATACTGCTGATGGACTTAGCGATTTAGCGCATCGAGTAAAACTCGATGATAAGCTTAGGATCGTAGGCTTCCTTAAGATCGTCGCCCGATGGGACGCTAACGATCTTTCCTTTTGTTTCCTCAAGGTGCAGCCAACCCGGAACCGTATGGGTTTTCATGCGGTCAGTGAGGTCTGCAAAAACCTTCTTCTCCTGTTTATTAGTTCGGATTTCAATGATATCACCGACGCCGACCTGGTAGGACGCGATGTTCACTTTCTTGCCGTTAACAAGGAACATGGCGTGGCTGACCATTTGACGTGCTTGCGGACGGGTCTTCGCAAAGCCCAAGCGGAACACGGCATTGTCCAAACGCATCTCGAGCAAGCGGGCAAGATTTTCACCCGTGTTGCCAGTCATGCGCGTGGCCTTTTCAAAATAATTGCGGAACTGTCGCTCCATGATGCCATAAAGTCGCTTGGCCTTTTGCTTCTCACGAAGCTGGAGACCGTAGGACGACACCTTTGGCGGTCGCATGCCGGCTTTGCCGTGCGCACCAGGCGCATAGGCACGTCGCTGCATGACCTTGAGGATCGAAGTGCTGACGCTGAGCGCAACGCCTTCGCGACGGCTCATCTTGCCGAGGTTGTTGAGAGTCTTACCCATAGGTTAATTAGACGCGGCGTGCGCGGCGCGGGCGGCAACCGTTGTGCGGTACCGGCGTCGTGTCCTTGATTGAAAGCACATTGAAACCATGACCATTGAGCGCGCGAACTGCTGCATCGCGGCCGTTGCCGATACCGGTCACAAAGACCAAAAGATCTTTGAGGCCGAATGGTTCGACTTTGTCAGCAAGCTTCTTCACGATGACACTCGCCGCGTACGGCGTAGCCTTCTTCGGACCGCGGAAACCGCAGTTACCGGCGCTGGCCCAGGCGATAACGTTGCCGTTAGCGTCCGTGAGCGAAACGATCGTGTTATTGAAGCTGGCGTGCACATAAGCACGACCTTGCGGAATCTGACGGACCGCCTTTTTCTTGGCGACTTTTTTCGTGGCCTTCTCCTCCGTACCGGCTACGACTTCAGCACCTTCCTTTTTTTCAAGTTCTTCGTTCATAGCTTAGGTCTTGGTAGCAATACGACGACCACTGCCAGCAGTTTTACGGACGTTGCCGCGAACTGTGCGCGAGTTGGTCTTGGTGCGCTGGCCGCGAACCGGGAGGTTTCTCATGTGACGGAGACCGCGATAAGCCGCGATGTCCTTTAAACGCTTCACGTTTCCAAGTACTTCACGACGAAGTTCACCTTCGACGCGGAATTCCTTTTCAACGATGGTGCGGATAGCGTTCTCCTGTTCAGGAGAAAGATCCTTCACACGAATGTCGCCGTCGACCTTGGCGCGGTTGAGAACATCAACTGCACGGGTCTGGCCGACACCGTAGATGTACTGCAGAGCGATGATTGTTCGCTTCTGCGACGGGAGAGTGACTCCAGCAATACGTGCCATAGTTAGCCTTGACGCTGTTTATGCTTAGGGGTCTTGCAGATGACACGAACACGACCTTCGCGTCGAATGACACGGCAGTCGCGGCACATCTTTTTGACCGAAGCGCGGACCTTCATAAAATGCTTACGTCTTAACGTCTTAACGTCGAACCTAGTGAACAACCACTAATGGATATTCCACTAAGACAAAATCATCCGGCAAGGTTGGATGATGTTGTCTAAGCACGAGATGCCGTCCGTTAAAAACGGAACGTGATTCGTGCTTTCGTGAGATCGTACGGGGAGATCTCCACTTTGACGTCATCGCCAGGCAGGACACGGATGCGATTTTTTCGCAACTTGCCAGCCAGGTGGCCAATGACTTCTTGGTCGTTTTCAAGTTTCACCCTGAAACTTCCTGCGGGAAGAGCCTCAAGGACTTCTCCACGCATCTCGATGAATTGTTTTTCCGCCATAACTAGCGGGAATTGTAGCACGAATTCACAAGATTCGCAAGAATGAAGGGTGAAAACCGGGGCAACAGTATAAAATTGGCTGACATTTGTCAAATAACTTGTCCCCTGCCTCATATATATAGAGGATAAGTCGAAAAGTCGCTAGGTTTAGCCCCGCCATTGCATACTCAATAAAAACCGATTATCTTGGATGACGGCCAAACGGAGTAATTCGACATGACTGATTCGACCGATGCGCTGCTCGTGGCACGGGCCAAGGGTCTTCATGGCCGCAGCGCGTACGAACAAGCCTGGAGCGAAATAGTATCTCGATACAGTAGGCTGATGGAGCAAATCGCCTACAACATCGTTCGACTCCAACACGTCGCCTGTGAAATCGTGCAGCAGACCTTCCTCAACGCACTGTTACACATCCGGACCTTCGAACCGCTCAACCTGCGCGCCTGGCTGACTCGTATCACGCGCAATCTTGCGCTCAATCACGCCAGGGACAAAAAGCTCCGTGGCAACCTCATGCTGACGTCGGCCAATGAGCCGACCGTCGAGAGCAATACGGAACGCAGGATCTGGGAGAAGCAACTCGGTCAGGTTCTCGATCGCGCCATGCGAGAAAACCTCACTCCAGAGCAGTGCCGGCTTCTCAAACTGACGGTCGAAGAACTCAGTTACCAAGAGATCGCCATGGACGGCAGCGTCCCGATCGGTACCGTCATGTCGCGCAAACATCGTGCGCGAAATACAATGAGACGCGTAGTCAGCGACTATCTCACCTCCAACGATTTCTAGTTTACAACGCACGAGCCGCCCCACGTGGGACGGCTCGTTTTTGTTACTCGACATGATTTGGCTCCGTATTCGTACGCGACAGATCGCTGCTCTCGTCGATCTCAGTACGCAACTCATCAAGGAACGCACGCAGAAATTCTGTTCGCCGCTTGGCGATCGTTTTCCCAAGACGCGTGTGCATTCGCGATTCAACGACAAGCAGTCTGACATAAAATAGATCGAGCGCGTACGCCTTGGCGTCGGGCTCTCGATGTTCACAAAACGGATCCTGCTCGTCAAAAAACGGGCGCTTCCACTGACCGGTCGACGCGAATGTGCGCATGATCGCAATCGCACCCGTCGCCTCAAGACGATCAGCGTCTTGGAGCACCTTCGCTTCAAGAAGATTCGGAACAATGCCCTTGCTAAACGAGCACTGACGAATCGCCGTTTGTACTGCAGTGATTTTTTCGCGTGGATATTCGGGCATCGTCTGTAATACCTTTCCAACAAACTCAGCACTCTCCTCGGTTTCGTTTTGCGAACGCGGATCGTGTTTTGGGTAAACAATAATGTCGTGGAACAGCGCAGCAGGAATAACGATTTCAAGATCGGCACCGGTATCCTGCGCAATACGTTTTGCAAGACCTAGTACACGTCGAAGATGACGTACGTCATGCGACACGTCATCGCCCGAAACGTGTTCCTCGACGAAAACAAGAAGTCGCTCCTCAAGCTGTTGCGTATTCATAAGACGATAGACGAATACGAGGAACGCTATGCACCAAGCACCGCCTTGATACGACGGATGCCGGCGCTTGAAGCTTCTTCTTTTTGAATTTTAATCCCGCCAAGCTGACCAGTGTGTTCGACGTGCGGACCGCCACAAATCTCTTTTGAGAAGTCACCGACGAAATACACCTTAATCTTTCCGCCATCAATTTGCGCGTACTTATCTTCGAAGAGTCCAATCGCGCCGCGCGCTTTAGCCTCTTCGACAGTCAACAATTCTTGATGGACCGGCAAGTCTTTAGCGATTTGCTCGTTGACGATGTCCTCGACTCGCTTAATCTGTTCCGACGTCATCTTTTCGCCGTGACTGAAGTCAAAGCGCAAACGTTCGGCAGTAATATTGCTCCCCCGTTGTTCAACGTGATCGCCGAGCACCATGCGCAGCGCCTGGTGCAGCAAGTGCGTTGCAGTGTGGAGTTTTGTCGTGTCCTCCGAGTGATCAGCCAGACCTCCCGCAAACTTCTGTTCGCTTCCCGCGCGCGACAAATCCTGGTGCTTCTTGAAATCCTCGCGGAACTGCGCCTCGTCAACGCTCATGTCGTGCGAACGCTGAAGCTCCTCGGTTGTGAGCTCAAGCGGAAATCCGTACGACTGATACAAGTTGAAGGCATCGGTTCCAGTGAACGTGCCAAAACGCTCGAGCGTTTTCTTGAGCTCACGAAGTCCCTGCTCAACCGTCTTCGCGAACTTCCCTTCTTCCATCTCAATAGCCGACAAGATTGCTTCACGCTTTTCGCCGAGATTCGGGTACGCCGTTGCATACGAATCGATGAACGCCGACGAGACTTCGCGCACCAGCGCATTCGCAACACCAAGCTTACGAGCAAAGCGGACGGCACGTCGAATCAGACGACGGACGAAATATCCCTGGTCTTTGTTTGACGGAAGGACATTATCGCCGATCAAAAATGTTGCAGCACGGATGTGGTCAAGCACGACGCGGAATGCATACGTCTCATCAGCATTCGCGGTGTACGTCTTGCCCGACGCCTTCTCCATCGCCGCACGTGCACCGTCAAACAAACTTACAAAGAAAATATCCGGATTGTTAATTGCCGCAGCCGCCATGCGCTCAAGTCCGCCACCAAAATCAACGTTCTGTTGCGGCAAAAGTTCAAAACCTTTTTCTGTCTTCACGTACTGCATGAACACGTTATTGCCGATTTCCATGAAACGTCCACAATCGCAGTTCACGTGGCACGACTCGTCTTTCCACTCCGATATTTCATGCAGGCCCATCTGCGTACCAAAGTCCCAGAACATCTCCGTGTCTGGTCCACCCGGCTCACCAATCGGCATCTTGTCCGGCGTACCTGAACGCGACCACCAGTTCTTTTTTTCCGGGTACGAGAAAATGCGACCATTTTGCATGCCGTTCGTTTCAGCATCATCGATCGCCGGCGCATCAATACCCGCCGAGGCAAAACACTTCTGCCAAAGCGCGATCGCTTCTTCGTCACGCGGAACGTCGGCGTTGCCTCGAAATACGCTCACATATAATCGCGACGGATCAAGACCGATCTCTTTGGTGAGGAACTCAAACATCCACGGAATCTGCTCAGCCTTAAAGTAATCGCCCAGCGACCAGTTACCGAGCATTTCAAAAAACGTGGTGTGACGATTGTCGCCGACTTCTTCGATGTCTTGCGAACGAAAACACTTTTGCGAGTCGGTGATGCGCGTGCCAAGCGGATGTTTTTCGCCAAGCAAGTACGGCACCATGGGCTGCATGCCCGAACCCGTGAAGAGCGTCGTCGGGTCGTTTTCCGGGACAAGCGAGGCCGACGGGACGATGACGTGGCCGTGGCGCTTGAAATAGTCGAGGTATTTTGTGCGGATTTCGGAGGCGTTGAGCATAGAAAAGATGTGCCGAGTGTAGAGCAAAACAGTCCCATTGCCAAGACGCTTGGGACAAATTCCGACCGATCGGTCACTTTTTGTCCCAAACAAAACTCCCCACCCCCGACAGACGGGATGGGGAGACGAAACGCGGCGCTTAGTTGTTCGGCGGAGCCGTGTAGCTCGTGCACCAGCGTTGGAACTCCTCGAGCGTCATCGGGGCACTCAGGAAGACGCAGTGGTCGGGATTCGCCACGCTCGGTGAAACCCTCAGCGCCACCGCCCAGCCATCCGCGACGTCCTCGAGAACGCGCGACGGGTTGTGCTCGACATCTTCTCCGAGTTTTCCCGTAGCGATCACGACGACATCGCCATAGTGCACAATACCCTTCACCAGGTTCGTGACGAGCGTGTCGTCGTGCACGCCGAGCTGGGTAAAACCGTTGATCATGGCGCGCAGCAGCAGATGTTTCCTTTCGCTATATTTCTGCTGCGCAACGAGCTCACGACGCATCTGCTCGATCTTCACGACGAGCAGAACGATCAGCAGACCAAAACCGAAGCGCCCACGCGTTCGGCCTGTCTCGCGAGCCCCGCGCCTTCCGAAGAAAGCACGGGGACGAAATGTCATCTAGATAGACGGCGCCTTGAGGCTCGACAGCCACCTGTTCACGTCCGAACGATCCATCTGACGCAGACTGGTCGCCGCCGGATCGCCGGTCTTGACGATGCGCAGCGCCACCCCGTTGTTCCTCTCCACGTCCTCGAGGATCATGCTGCGCAGTCGTTCGTCGCTCACCTTCTCGTGCGCTTCGATACGAATGGTCATAGCCGTTGACACGAGCACCACGTCGTCGAACACGGCCACGCCACGACGCAGATCCTCGACGAGCGGTGCCCCACGCGCCAAGAGCAAATTGATGTACGTGATGTACGGCGCCGTGTCGTCACAGCGCCTCAGGTGCCACCCCTCCTGCTGCCCAGGCCTCCACCGCCAGGCGAACATCGCCCCCAGAATGAGACAGACGCCGAGCGCCACGAGCAGCGCATTCCGT
>CAYSXU010000013.1:12207-13531 GCA_964435095.1 uncultured Gammaproteobacteria bacterium
AGCGCGGCATTGATCGCCAGCACTTCGTCCGCCCAAGCGTGCCACTGAACCAAATTCATCGAAACCCCTCCGGTTTGCTAGCCAAGAGTCACCTTACTACGTTTAACTGATAATCCGTAAAACGACAAACCCCGTCCTTTACGAAGGACGGGGCCACGCGGTTTTGATGGTTACGCGCACGCTTGCGGAGTAACCGGACGAATTTCGACCAGCTTACCTTCACGAAAGGTCAGCAAGAAACGAGCCACTCCCATCTCACCCACCTTACCCTTCTCGATGATCTCCTCGCGACCCAACCTTCGAACGAGAGCCAAACTCGAACAGACGTAGAGCGACGGGCCATCGATCACCATTCCGTGCATCAACGACTCAGCAATCGTGCCCGTCTGTTGAGAGTACAGCACGATGACACGATAGGCGTGGACCAGCGTCTTGAAACGCTGAATGTCGGCGATCGCCTTTTCAAGCTGCACCGACGGCGGCTCTTCGTGATCGAGTTTGATCGGCAGCTTAGGAAGCGCCTCCCGCGACACGTCATGAGTAGGCCCCTCAGATAGCAGATCGGCGTTCTCCCGCTTGAGGCGATCCACCTCGGCGCCAAGACGCACCAGCTCTTCCTCCAACTGCTTGCAGTGCACAGCTAGCTGGTCGTGTACAGAGTGTTCGGTCACGCGTTCGCCAAGCGTCTTCAGATGAAGCGCGTGAGTGCGACGAAGCCACGCGACCAGCGCGACCATGATCAGGCACAGCAGCGCTATCACAACCCACATCCAGTCTAGCTGGTTGTGCAGAGCCAGGTTGTTCGCCTCGACTTCGTCAGCCCAGAGCTTCCACGCTTGTGGCAATTCCATCAACACCTCCAAACAAATAAACCGTCCAGCTAAGGCTGGCCGACTAGTTTGACATACTCCTCGCGAATCGGCAAACGCAAAAGGCTGAACTTGCGCGCTAGCGCTTAGGGCGCGGCGGCAACCCCATATCCTCACGCTCACGTTCACTCAACGAATCCTCGTCATATGCAACCAAATCAGCTGCGAGTTGCTCTTGTTCAGGCTCAAACGCCCGCGCTAGATCACGTGCGTCACGCGCCTGCTCAGCCTCAACAACAGGGTGCTCTGGAAAATGACCTTTTGGCATACCCTAAAAGTATAACAAAGTGGATAACTGACTCTCAGTGTCAAGCAGAAATTGTGACGTTAATCAGTCCCTTCATCCCAAGTGGCACGGCCATCTCCGTCAATCGATATGCTGTTACCAAGATACATCGGCTTACTTGAAAACATGACGTCGACCACCGCTTTAACGTTTGCGAGCGCTTCGCGAG
>CAYSXU010000013.1:13541-19363 GCA_964435095.1 uncultured Gammaproteobacteria bacterium
CCTTAAAATAGCGCATCCCCCGATAACTTCGTCGATCAGCAACCACGCCATAAACTTCGATTCCCCTCGCCTTTCCTATATAGAGTGCGCGCGGCAAATGATAAGCCTGAGTCACAATCACGGCTGAACTAACGCCAAAGATCGCCTTTGCTCTATACAACGTGTCGTACGTGTCAAAACCAGCATGATCGAGAAAAATATCTTCAGCCGACACACCGTGCTCAAGCAAATACACCCGCATGGCATTCACCTCATCGTATCCATTCTGCCCGTTGTCGCCAGACACGATTATGGCGTCGGCTTTCCCGTCTTCCAATAACGAAATTCCGGTCAACAGTCGATCTTCCAAAATGTCCGATGGCGTACCGTCCGGATGCACACTTGCACCGAGCACAATGACCGCATCTACCAACTGCACTTCATCCGCCTTAACGATATGTGACGAGGCACGTAAAACGACGACTTGCACTAATACAAATCCAATTACGCACAGCGCTAGCAAGCCAAGTAGACGATACAACCACTTCCGCATATTACTGCGCCGGTTCTTCAGGCTTGGCCATCTTCAAGAACTTGCGTCGCATGCCGTGTACGACGTCATGCATATCATCGCTCTTCAATAAGAGTGCAACCAGGACGTAAACAACCAGTCCAGCCAATCCAGCAACCATGCCTTGTAACAACACATTCACAAAAGTATCAAGCTTTACATAGTTCACTAACTGGTACTTTGCAAACTGCGTAACCATGCCACAAGCCACGGACGCGACTGACAATTTAATGACCGCTTTCAAAATACGCCCCTCGTCAAGCGATCCAATTTTCAAACGCAAGAACGCCCACAAGACCGCCATCTGCACGATCGATGACAATGAAAACGCCATGCCAAGTCCAGCCACGCCATAGTCCGCCGACAGCCAAAAAGCAAAGCCGACATTAATAAGCGCCGAAGCTAAACCAGCAAAAAACGGAGTCAACGTATCCTCTTTTGCAAAGAAAGCTCGCACCAGAATAAAGACGATTGACTGAGCAACAAAACTCAGCGCGAAAAATGCCAGTGTATCAGCCGTTTCGATCGTAGCCGTCCAATCAAACTTCCCTGCTCCAAGCACAACACGCACAATCTGTGCGCGTAAAAGCAAGAACAACACCGTGGCCGGCAACATAAACAACAGCACTTGGCGGACCGTCGAAGAAAAAGTCTCACGAAAAGCCTGTTCATCGCCGTCAGCATGTCGACACAACGTTGGATAAGCGGCCACGGCATAGGAAACTGCAACCACGCCGATCGGTAAGAAGTTTAGATTGTAAGCGAACTGCAAGACCGTACGTGAACCGGTTGCTAATAAAGTTGCAACCATGGTCATGGCTAAATAGTTGACTTGGTTGACGGCTAAGCCCATCACGCGCGGCACCATTTGCTTCATAGTGCGGACGACGTCAGCGTCGCGCCAATTGAACAGCGGCTGGTAACGGTAGCCAAGCGCGATCACGCCGAGCGTTTGAACAAGAGCGTGCAAGGCAGCCCCGAGTACTGAACCCCAAGCCAGACCGACCAGTCCCATAGTCGGCACAAAAAACAAAGCACCTATGATAATGCCGACGTTATTTACAATCGGAGCCAGCGAGTACAACAAGAAACGGCGTGCACCTTGCAGAACCGAACCGAACACCATCGAAATTGCAAACAAAAACTCGCCAACGAACAAAATCCGACTCATCGCAGCCACCGCCTGCTGTTTGTCCGGCGAAAAACCCGGAGCAACCAACGCGGCTAACGGTCCGGCAAACAGGAGTGCGATGAACGTCAAAAAGGCAAAACCTACAACCAGCAGGTTGAGAACGTTGTTAGTGAAACGCCATGCGCGAGCATCGTCTTTTTCAAAATATTTGGTGAAAATGGCGATGAAACTAGCTGACAAGGCACCGATCACGAGCAGCTGAAACAAAAGATCCGGAATACTAAACGCGGCGTAATAAATGTCCAGCTCGTCGCCTTTGCCAAAAATACCCGACAGTATGCGGTCACGTAGGAATCCGACTACCCGTGACAATAACGAAAAGCTTCCGACGATCACGGCCGCACTAGTGACGCTCGTCGTAGCGCTAGAAAACAAGCGTTTCATCATACGGACGATCCCTCGTGTTTATGCGTCAGCTCTACAATCCGCAAATGCACCTTGTACATCACCACGCACAGCGCAGCCAACACAATAAACAGTGTTCCAAGAATGATTTGCACGAGCGGATTGCTCAAATGGAAAAATGAAATATCGAACGACTGGGCATCGCTGGCGCGGCTACCGTTCTGATCCATGGTATTAAGCGTCACAACGTACGCACCAGACCCAGCAAACGAATGGGTAATTTGCGGCTGCACTGACGAGGCACCATCACCAAAATCCCACACGAACTCAACGCCCTCATCAGGTTGATGCGCCAATGTAAACTCATACGTGCGCCAATCAACTTGACGATAAGTAAAACGGGCGTTGGGTGAAATTTTAAGCTTTGAAACGATGTTAGTCGTAGTCGCGATCATTGCAGGTGCTGAGTTCTCGGCTTCAGGTTCATCAATTGGCGCAATCGACGAAGCGCTCGTCGGATCTGCAGCCGTGCTCGTTGACGGCGCAACCGGCTGCACAGCGGGCGGCGCTTCAAATGCGCTCACCGGAGCGGGTTCTGGCTGGCTATCGTCTTGCGTCACAGACGGATCGTTTGGAGCGAAATCTTGTGCGTTGGTTACGCTATCGTTATCCCAATCATCATCGCAGACGTCGCCTATATCGTCCTCGTCAGTATCGAGCTGATCAGAATTTTCTTGTGACGGACAGTTATCAGTCTCGTCCTCTACCCCATCACGATCCTCGTCGACAAGTGGATGATAAAGCGGGGTAACCGCTACGTCATTACTTGGATTAACGTCTTGCGGTGAAGTGCCCTGAATAATCGCCCGAATATTGAACGAGCCTTGCGGCACAGTAAAGTCGACAAAAACCTCATCTGGCGCACCGTCAGCTCGTAAAGAAATAGTCTGCGAACGCCCGATCGGCATTGATCCCTGATAAAAAAATATATATCCGGTCACATCAACATCGCCGACATTTCGAACTGAAGCGTAAATACGCACCGAATCACCGGCGTACAGTTTAGAAGTTGAAAAAGAAATGGAACCCGCAGTAATCGACAGGTCAGGATTTTCGGCCAGCGCAATTGAAGGTATGACAGCCGCCGTCAGCATGCATGCGACAAGCAATTTTTTCATACGTGATGCAGTTCGCGTATCCGTACATGATGAACGCCCGACAGCCATTCGCTACGCGCGACGTCTGCATGAATGTGAAGTCTGGCGCGATACGTCGGATGAACGCGCACAACGACGCTATCAAGCGTACGCGGATGATCACCCATGATGTCCACACTAACCTCTGAGCCGTTCTCAAGTCGCAAACTCTTCGCTTCGGTATCTGACAAATGGATATGTGATTTTGGGATTATGATCGCGGCCTCAAGCACAACTTCACCCGCCGGACCACGCAAACGACACGGCGCAGCCTGACGCAAATCTCCGGATTTTACTTCAGGCACTTCAAGTCCAAGATATTCAGCCTCGGTTGGCGTTATTTCGACTTGACTGGTCTTGCGATGCGGACCAAGCACTCGAAGCTTCAATCCGCGTTTTAGGCGCCCAAAGACCTCTACCGTTTCCTCGTAGGCGAATTGACCGTTTTGGCTGAGCGTATGCGTGACCGTCAAAGCGTGGCCACTGCCAAACAAGGCGACGTGATCAGCCTCCGAAAGATGAAGATGGGATGGGACGATTTCAACAGGAATCGGGCGACTCATAGCCTCCAGATTGTACCACGTCATTTCTTTTGACTGTGACCGAAACCATACTTGAAACGGTCATGACGGATGGGGCCCAGGAAAAGCAAGTGAAGCTCAGCGAGTGTATAAGTCACGGCCATGCGCCAACGCCCGTCTCGCTCTTGTCGGCGGGTCGGGACGCCAATGCGGACGTCGTCTAAAACTCCAAACACGCCGACGCGATTCGCGCGACCAACGTAGTCATGGTCCTCGCAAAATTGAACTGACTCGTCAAAACCCCCAATCGCTTCATGCAAACTACGCTTCACTAAAATGCAAAACCCCGGCGCATGTGGGAACAGCCGCCCCCACAATCGGACATAAATGTTATATAAAAAATGTGCCGATCGATCGAACGCCTGCCCACCGATACACACCACGTCAGCTGTCGCGACGTCAAAGCCTCGTTGTTCAAACTCATCAACTGCGTGTTCAAAAAAATCATCGCCGAGCAAAATTGCGTCAGCGTCGAGAAAAAAGATGAGATCCGTAGCCACTTCTGCAGCTCCGCGATTACGCCCAACGCCCGGCAAGCCACCTTCAACAACTCTCGCACCGTTGCTCCGAGCAATCTCCACCGTCTGATCCGTCGATCCGGCGTCAGCCACCACGACCATTTCCGGCTTCTTCGTCTGACGATCAATAGCCTCAAGCAAGCGCGGCAAATAGGCCTCTTCGTTTTTGGTTGGAATGACGACGGACAGGGTTGGCATAGATTGATACTAGCATACCTAACGTAAAAACGACGGCAAGCCGTCATTTCCACGTGGTGCGCTTAGCGCGATTCGAACGCACGACCTTCTCCTTCGGAGGGAGACGCTCTATCCAGCTGAGCTATAAGCGCGAAATAACGTACATCGCAACGCCCGATGCCACCGACACGTTCAGTGAACGCTTCTTCGCCATCGGGATTTCAACGATGCCGTCGAGTAGCTGACGAGTAGCGGCATCGATCCCGTCGACCTCGTTGCCGAGAACAAGAGCAATCTTGGCTTGGCGTAGATTCGCGATATCAACAGCGCCGTCACCCGTTTCCAGACCCAAAATACGATACCCATCAGCGCGAAGCTTGTCGATAACCGCACGAATCTCCCCCGCCTCCCACGGCACCAAATCCTCAGCACCCAGCGCCACCTTGGCAATCTCTTTACGCGGCGGAGCGGCCGTGAATCCCGTCAAATATACTTTTTCCACACCAAAAGCCGCCGCATTGCGCAAGATTGAGCCAATGTTATGTAGGCTTCGAATATTGTGAGCGATGACAATCATAAGTCAAAAAGACGATAGCACATCAAACAGCGACCCGTCACGACTGAGCCAAACGTTGACGAAAGCCTGAAATAACTCTATCCTCAGCACAATTATGTCATCACCTTGCCCAAAGCCAGACGTCTGCGGTTCGTGCGGATGGAGTCACATTCCTTACGAAAAACAATTGCAGCAAAAACTCTCCGACATCAACGGATCGTTCAAACTAAAGAACCTCAGTCACACGGTTGAGGAAATCTTTGCTTCGCCAAAAACCGACCACTACCGCAACCGCATGGACTTCGTTATCAGCTTTAAAGGCGAAGTCGGCTTGCGCGAAAAAGGCAAGTGGTGGCGCGTCATCGACGATCACACCTGCTTTATCGCTGACGACAAGATCGATCTGCTTTTCCCAAAGATCCGCGACTGGGCAAAATCATGCGGCCTCTCGTTTTTTGACCGTAAGGCATTCACGGGCACGCTGCGTTACGCCGTCGTACGCTGTACCAGCAAAGGCGAAACCATGGTCACTATCGTGACAAGCGCACCAAATGATATCGACGACGAATCGGCCATTCGTAACGCGCTTGAACAACTTGCTACGACTGCAAACCCAACCACGCTCATTTGGTCCATAAACCACACGGTTACCGACGTCTCGTTCGGCGACGAGTTGCATGTTATTGCCGGACCTGGATTTATCGCCG
>CAYSXU010000014.1:0-17215 GCA_964435095.1 uncultured Gammaproteobacteria bacterium
CGTTGCGAGACCCAACTTTAACGAGCACGAGGAGCGTCACCGCTTCAGTTCCAGTAAACGGCACAAGATGAACCCGAATGCCGTTCTTCAGCTGATCTGGCTTCACCATAAAAACAGGCTAAATCGTCGTGATCTCTTTTTCCTTCTTCTCGCCTATCTCGTCAATCTTAACGGTAAAATCTTTAACCATTTTTTCTAGCTCAGCTTGCAGACGACGGATTTCGTCTTCACCAACGCCCTCAAGCTTATCAATCGCCTTGCGCGCGTCTTCACGCACTTTGCGCGCACTAACTCGCGCGTCTTCAAGCTTCTCTTTCATGACCTTTACCATACGCTGACGATTCTCCTCTGTCATTGTAGGCATCATCAAGCGAATAGTTTTTCCGTCGACCGTCGGCATAATGCCAATATCGCTCTTCTGAAGGGCGACTTCAATCGACTTCACAGCACTCCCGTCCCACGGCTCGATAAGCAACGTACGAGCGTCCGGCGTGCTCATCGAAGCCAGTGCCTTGATCGGCTGAAAGGCGCCGTACATCTCGACTTGAACGTCTTCAACCAAAGCCGGCGTAGCGCGGCCGGTACGGATACCGCCTAGTTCCTTAACGAGATGCTCTTGGACTTTTGCAAATTGTGGTTTGAATTCGTCGAGTAAGGCCATAGTGGAGAATGATTTCAGGCTTGAGTTTAGGCTGCGCGACGACAACCGTCAATGTTAATTACTCCTCAGGTGTAACCGTACCTAAGATGACAGCTTCTTCGTTGGCGGGGTTGATTACAACCGTGCCCACCGAACGGCCACTCGGCAGCTCGCTCGTCTCCCAAGCGCTTCCGCCGGAAGTTGAACGATAGAACGTATTAGCCGTGGCGTACATGATGACATCACCGTTAGTCGGCGCCACCGCCACCGCCAAAATTTCAACTTCACCACGAGCCGTTAGAATAGATACGCCTGACCACGTTTCGCCCCGATCCTTGCTCACCAACAGCCCGTATTCCGAATTCATAACTACGGTACTGCCGTCATTTGTTTGTGAAAAATGGAAGACCTTGTCTGAACCCTTAAAATCCTTAAGCGTGTCTTCGTACTGCGTCCAAGTTGATCCCGAGTCGGCAGTCCGGTACATACCCTTACTCTTCGTACCAACCATGACCACGCGACTGTCGGCATTGCTGACTGCGATAGCGGTAACGTCTCCTTTGACGCGCTCAACCGTTGCCCAATTATCTCCGCCGTCGGTCGAGCGCATGACGTCACCGGCCGAATTGCCGAGCCAAAGAATGTCTGGGTTGTACCAATCAAGCACCATGGCTGTCAGCTTTTCGTCGGTCTGAGTTTCAACGTAGGCGCCGGTATTAAACGAACGGCCGCAATCGGTCGTCTTGGCTACGCGATTTGTTTTCATGACGTAATAAGTACAAACGTCCGTCGGATCAACTTCAATAGCCAGCACCGCACCGGTACGTATTTCTTCGTCTTCTGGTCGCGTCCAGCTGATGCCACCGTCAAGTGACGTCAACAGTCCGTCAGACAAAGTACCGGCGTACACCGCACTAGCATCTTGCGAGTCATGTTCGACCGCTAAGATATCTGTGCCGGAGATTGAACCAGCACCACTTGATGTGAGGAGCGTGTTGGTTGCAGCCCAACTTTGTCCGCCGTCATCTGATTGCCAAACGCCACCCAAACCATCCGTCGAATTTCCTCCCCCGAAACATCCCGCACCCATGAGAACCAAGGCGGCTGCAAGTGCAGCAGTGTTTGCGATACGCATAGTTAGTCGATTGATAATGCGATTTGTTCAAAGGCGAGTGTCGGATTGCCGCCCGCTTGCAGCGACTCGCGAGCCTCAAGCAGCGCACGCAGCGGCGCACTGTGACCACGCGGCAAATAAGTTTGACGCAATTCTTGAGCGAGCAAAGCTAACCAGCCGTCACGTGTTTCATCGTCAAGCGCGGTATCGCCCTTCACGAGCGCGCCGGCTCGCATAAGACGCTGATCTTTTGGAAGAGCAATAAAAGCCAGAACATCGGCACGTAAATCCACATGAGCCGTGAGCGCATCAAGCGCGACCTGAGGAAACTCGAGATGAGTCGTGCGCGACAAAACGGTTGAGAGCACGGCACGCGCGTCGTTGGCTAGCAAGATGATAAGCGCCCGGCCGGAAGGTTCCTCGAGGGTTTTAAGCAAGACGTTTTGCGCATCATGACGAAGTAAATGGACGTCTTCGAGTATGGCGACCTTGGTGCCAAGCATGGCGCTGTGACCAAGCCGTTCACACACGTCACGAACGTCATCAATTTTCACACCGTCTTCACTCTGCGCTAAACGGATGACGTCAGGATGACGGGTTAATTCAGAGGTCGAAATAGACAAGGCGGCGGCGGCCAAGCGCTCGGCAATATCGCGCTTCCCTAAGCGATCAGGACCAGTAAAGCAAAAAGCGTGCGCGAGGCGATTACCTTCGAGCATGCGCGAAAGTGCGGTGAGCTGCTTGGCGTGACGGGGAACGTCAAGAAACGCCGGATGCATAGCAATAGGATTATAGCATGCAACCCGCTGATCAGCTTGCTTTGGCTAATTTTAGCAATTATTATGCTCTTTCGGGTTGACAAAACGTCAAAAATCTGCTATGCTCTTGGGTTCGTTTTGGCTCATGGGTGACCCCCGTTTATCAGTTCGCTGATGCGCGGAGGTCACCCTTGGAGACAAGATGAAGAAGCCCGAAATCACCCCTGCCGCTCCGCTCTCGCCCGCCCGCAAGCTCCTGGAGCTCATCAAGCTGGCGCGCTACCACGAGGACGCGGTGGCGATCGTGAAGCTGGAGGCCGATGCACGAAACCCGCTGGCCATCACCATCGTCAAGCTGGTGAAGCTGGCGACGACGCTGGTGGGTACGCCCCCGTCGTTCCTGCGCGATGAGGAGTCTCTCGTGCTCGAGGAGGGCGAAGACTTCGTCCGCCGCGTCTACACGGCGTGCGCCGACGAGCTCGAGCCCCTCCTCAACCGGAAGGCGCTCAATCAGTGGATCCGGCTCAACGAGATCCGCTGGGAGCTGGTCGACGTCGGCCTCGCGCCGCCGGTCGAAGGCCGAGTCCTGAACGGCAAGATGAGCCGCGAGGGCTGGGACGAGTGGCGCGAGTCGCGCCGCGGATCCCCGTCCTACGAGGCCACGCTCTTCGCCATCGCCCAGCAGGAGCTCAAGTCCCCGCCGTTCAAGGCGGAGAAGCCGAAGGCGCCGCGCAAGCCGCGCAGCGCCAAGACCGTGCAGCCGCCCGAGGAGGTGGCCACCACCGCGTGACACATCGTGTCGGGATCCCCTCGGATCCCGGCCGCTCAAAGCGCATGACTTATCGTGCACTTCGAGCGGTCGTTTCCACCATTCTGGAGGAGAGAGATGATCTCTATGCAACGTGAGGACGTTGCGTAGTTGATCGGCGTGCTTATGGACGACTGGGCCTCGGCTCACTCTCCCCATCCCCAGCGCGTCACGGCTTACACGGCTTCGGCCGTCACTGGACCCCTTGCGCCTCCAGAATAGTTGAAACGAAAACCGCCTGACTCCGAGAGTCAGATATTCACATTTAAGATACTCGCTGACTAAGGTTAGCGAGTATTTTCGTATGGTGTGTATAACTGAGACTGAGTCTCAAGTGTCTATTCCGATGGTCTTCCCTCAAGCGTTGCCACAATCCTCCCCGCCTCACGCCACGCCAGCTCAAGCGACGCACGACAAACGTCAGCGATAGTTTGCGAGCGAATCTCAATCGCGATCAGCCCACCTTGATATGACAAAAGCAATACTCGATCTTCACACACTGACATCTCCCCCGCAACCGCAATGACTGACGGCGGCACAACGCGCGTCTCAGCTAGCGGCACATCAGAAAAATCAACCACCCGATCAGTCACCACAATCGCTCGTACGTTTCGCGCCTCACGAGTGATCGTTTCACGATGCGTGCGCGTCGCGCGCAAATCGTGAAGCGCCAAAAAAGCGTCGTAGCCGACGAGCTGAATAATGTCACCGCCGCGCGCTTCATACTCGCGCTGCATACTTCGCAAACCGTCAATCCCTTCAACATAACGGATGCGCGGCCTTTCGCCTTCGGCATTACGAATCGCCGAGAGCTTGGGCAGCAACTGTTCTAATTCGCCAATACGCTCATCTACTTCACGTCGTTGAACATGAAAAATCGACAACACGCGCTCCGGCGGTTCAGCCAGGTAGCGACGCTGACCGTCAACGACATAAGGCGTGACCAAACCTTTGCGCGACAAACCTTCGAGTACGTCGTAGGTTGAAGCTCGCGGCATGTTGGCAGCCTCTGCAATGTCTTGCGCCGTAGTTTTACCCCGCTCAAGCGCAAGCACGTAAACCCGAGCCTCTTTATCAGTGAAACCGAGCCGAACTAAATCCCCGATCAAAGCCGCGATCATACGCCACGTAGCACATCCCAAGTGGCCTTAGCACACGCACTCCATGAAAATTGTTTTACACGTTCGGCTCCGTCGACCATAAATTTTTCACGCAGACCGGCATCAAATACAAAACGTTGCATAGCTTCGAGCAATGACGACACGTCGTTTGTTCGTACATACAAAGCCGCCTCGCCGCCGACCTCGCGCAACGCCGGGATATCCGACGCGATAACCGGCACGCGCGCCGCCATTGCTTCAAGCACGGGAATACCAAAGCCCTCAGCCTTCGACGGCACAACAAGCGCTAATGCACTGTGCAACAGCTCAGCTAAATCAGCGTCGGAAACATACCCAAGCGCGCGCACGTCATCGGTCGCACCGCATTGTGCTATAGCTTGACGAATCTCATCCTCGCCATAACCAAATGTTCCGACAAGCACCAACATCTGCGGGTTGCCGTGTCCGAGACGCTGTTTGAGAAGCCCGAAAGCACGAACTAGTTCGGCAACGTTTTTCTTCGCCTCGAGTCGGCTGATAAACAAGAAGTATTGGTGTGGGCGCAATTGAAATTTTCGTACAGCCTCATCTTGAGTTGACAGGGGCAGAGTTGGCGCCAAATGAGTAACGGCCACGCGCGAAAAATCTACGCCGTAAAATTCACCAAGATCAATTTTGGTAGCCTCAGACGGCGTGATCAACCGATCCGCACGTGCGATCGCCTGTTTGACAGCCAGCTCCTGACGCAAGCGCTCTTTTGACGGATACGCTAATGGCACACGACGGAAGGCCACATCATGCACCGTAGTTACGGCCTTCGTCTTCTTACGCTTTAACGCCGGCACCTCATGCCCGGGAACAAAAAGAACATCGGGGGGATCACGGAGCAATTCAACACTCAACCCGCCGTGCGTCCAACCGCGTGCGATCGGCCACGGCACAACCCGCCAAGACCAACCGGAAGCTAACGTCAAATCATCCGGTTTGGGACCGTTCGCATACAGCGCAACTGATTCGCCTTCGAGAAGCGGTGTCGTCATCATCGACTCAATCAACAAACGCGTGTAGCGCGGCACGCCTGTGGCCTGCTCGCGCAGTAATAGATGAGCATCGATGCCGTACGTTTTCATAAGAAGCAAAAATCCCTAAACAAGCTCGGAATAACTTCGTCAATTTGTAAACAAGCTCCGCTTATACGATTCAAGATTCTCCAGCGCCAAACCAGTCCCCTTGGCAACGCACAGCTGCGGATCCTCAGCCACGTAAGTCGGCACACCGGTCGCCTCGGCGATCAAACGATCAAGATTTCGCAACTGACTTGAACCGCCAGAAATGACAATTCCCTTATCCATCACGTCAGCCGAAAGCTCTGGCGGCGTTTCGTTCAGCACTTCCTTGAGTGTTGAGAGGATACCTTCAAGCAATGTCTGTATGGCTTCCGTGACATCGTCTGACGTAATCTCAATAATCTTCGGGAGTCCAGTGATCATGTCGCGCCCCTTCACTTCCATGCGGAGCTTCTCAGGTAAGTACATGGCCGAGCCGCAACGGATCTTAATGTCCTCAGCCGTGCGTTCGCCGATAGCCAGACCATACGTACGACGGACGTGCTCCATGATGGCATAGTCGAACTTGACGCCACCAATGCGTACGCTCGTCGAAGCCACAATGCCGCCCAAACTAATCACTGCCATTTCGCTTGTGCCGCCACCGATTTCAACGATCATGTGACCGTTTGGCGAACCGATCGGAATATTTGCACCAATCGCCGCCACGATCGGCTGCTTTATGATGTACGCCGCTTTTGCACCGGCCGAAATGGCGGCGTCAATAACTGCACGACGTTCCGTTGACGTAATACCGCCAGGAACCGCAATCATGACTTCGGGACGGAAAATACGAACACCGCCAAGTGCTTTGTTAATAAAATAGCGAAGCATCGCCTCGGTCGTCTTGTAGTCAGCAATTACGCCGTCCTTGAGCGGTCGACGGGCTACGATGGTGTCCGGCGTACGGCCAAGCATGTCCTTAGCCTCTTTGCCGACGGCAAGAACCGTCTTATCAATCTTTGAAACAGCAACAACTGACGGTTCATTAATGATAATGCCGCGCTTTGGAACATAGACGAGCACCGTCGTCGTCCCAAGGTCAATACCGATTTTCTTTGAAAACATAAACTTCGGATATCTTCAACCTCCGCAGCTTAGCAGGTTTGAGTCCGAATCGAAATCCCTGTGGATAAATGGTCGAAGCTAAGCTTCGAAAACAATGTGGCTCACGTTAGCCACGCAAATTACTCAATCCGCACCGTGAAGTCGAGATCGGTTTCAAGCGAGGTGGAATAAGTGTAATTTTCGTCCCCGTAGTCTGCCGAATCTTCGCCCGGCGTTGCATACGTCACGTCTTCGCCAAAGTCGAGGTCCAAGTTGAGCTCATGATCGCGAGCACCAATTTGCTTCACGGCGCGAAGCTGATACGTGCCGTTTTCAATCGCCTCGTTCACCGATTCGGGAAGCAGATACGTGAACGACAGCGTGCCCTCTGCCTGCGGCTCAATGGAAATAAACGCACCAAAACTCGTCAGTCCAAGCTCGTCCGCTTGCGTCACTACCCCAGGCGCACCTGACGGATTACGAATGAGATCATTTTCCATGCTGCCCGACGACGACAACAGCCGCGAACCTTCGGGCACAAAAATGCGCGTATACGTTCGATAGCGTGACGTCTTCCAATCAAAACCGCCGAAATGGTCGTACGTAATGTCGACTTGCGCCTGATAGCCTTTTGACGTTGGCGTGATGGAATAGTCGATTGTGCGATTGACGACGGGATCGCTCTTGAGCGCCGCCATGTTGCTATCAACAACCATCAAGACATCATCGGCGCCATCCTGATCAATATTCGCCGACCAGCCAGCATCTTCAATAGCCAACTGGGTGCTTTCGTCAAAACTCATGAACGCCATGTCTTTGCGTTCAAAACTGTACGTAAACAAATCGAACATCGTTTGCCATGACGACGTTGGCAACGACAACACGCGCTCCATGATTTCGTCGCCCAGCAACCCAACGATTTCTTTGCGCTGCTCACGCGGCACGCCGTCAATGAAAAACTGAATTTCCACTTGCCACTCAATAGCCTCCGCAACGTTCCCGCCATCAAACGTCTGACCCTCAACGGTCACAGGACCAATCGCGTAAAGTAAGTTGGAAAGAAAATCCGTCGTAATGCCAATAACGCCGTCGATTTGCGGCACGGGCTGACCGCCGTAGGCCATTTCTTGGCGCAATAGCTGAGTAGCCGTTCGCGCGGTCTCTTCAAAATCAGGCGACCACGTTGAATCGCGGAAAAACCAAATCGGCTGTTCAAGATACGTTTTGATCGGATCTGGCGACGCGACGTAATAATCATCATGACCTTGCACGTATTTGTCGACAAGATACGTATCGCTCGTTTCAAGACTCGCAATATCGCCATCACGCGTCACCATGAGCCCGTACGTTCCCAAAAATCCGCCACCAGGACGCAGCTCGGTATCGTTCAAAAACAGCATGAGAAACTGACGGTCGCCATTGAGGCCAGCGAATTCTGGAGCAATGGCCGCAAACGGTACTAACAAATCAACGCCCTTTTTCAAATTTCCAAGCGCTTCTTCAAACGGCGCAATGATGCCCGAGAATGTATTGGCGGCTTCGAGCAAATGGAACGCCGCAAGATCGTCCTGCGCTAAACCGAGCTTGGTTTGCATCTGACGAAGATCGGAAAGCGAGTTGGCGAGTTGACGAAACATTTTAGCTTTCGTTTCCGAAGGAAGCGAAGAGAATGACGCATCGTCGCCGGCTACATCGTTCCAGCCAATAAGCTCCTCGGCTGAGTCGTACGTCTCCTTAAGCTCGTACACGATAGCGATTACGTCTACTAACACATCGACTGTTTTATCGACAGCGTTCAACACATCAACACCAGCTTCGTACCGCTCACCAATCCACGGAATGTATGCCGCAAACGCAAGCATGTCGGCTCCGGACTGCGCTCGATTCAATAACGTGGCCGCGCTCGCAAGCTCTTGTTGTGCAGCGTCGATGTCGCCGTCTGTTATAGCTTCTTCGGCCGCGGTCAACGCTTCACGCGCCGCCAAGCCACCGTCCATCAAGCGCGTTAAACCCACGCCTAGATAAGCTAAAGCTGTTAAGACGACCAATAAACCGAACACAAAGAGCAGCCGACGGATGCCCCGCGGCCGCTTTGGCCGAGGCTCCGGCGTCGGCTCATGGTGTGCGCGCTCTGGCTCCGGCCGGTGCGGCTGGGGCAGTGGCGCTTCCGAGTTGAGCAGATTGACGTTGCTCACGTGGATTTGATTTGCCACGGTACTTCCTGAAGAAGCGAATGGCGCTCTTAATGTGTTCCCAAGTGAGCGGCGAACGCAGCTGCGACCAAAGCGATCCATCGTTCGACGCACGACGATGATAGTGTACCATGCTGACCTCGGGGTGATACATCACGCGCCAGCCTTTTTCCCAGAATCGACGGCACAAATCCGTGTCCTCAAAATACATAAAAAATCCGTCGTCAAAGGTGCCCACTTCATCAAGCGCGGCACGACGGGTGAAGAGCGAACTTCCCATCAGCCAATCGACCTCACGCGTTTCATCATGTGGATCATCTTTCATTAGAAAACGATCAACGGCACGCTGCGCAAATGCAAACTTACCAAGCGGCGTACGCCGGTAAACCGGGATCATTGGTTCGTGATAACGATTACAGGAATACTGGAGCGTGCCATCAGGATTCAACAATTTCGGCGCAACCATGCCGACATCCGGATTAGCCTCCATGTAAGCATGCAAAGCCTCAAGCGAACCGGGCGCCACAACAATGTCTGGATTGAAAATTAGAACATACGATCCGCGTGCAGTTTCCAAACCGCGGTTCATAGCCGCGCCAAAACCACGATTCTTATCCATCGCTGCATAGCGCACATCGGGAAACTCCCGCTTAATAGTGTCCGCCATGCCAGCGGCAGGATTATTATCGATGACAATCACTTCGTAATGTAAACGCGGCGCGGCGCGACGGATGTTGCGGAGCGTCTGTCTAACGAGCCTGCGCTCGAAGGTGTGGACTATGAGGATCGAGAGGTCAAACGACATACGCCCGAAGTTCGTGCGACGGCACCCTGGCCAGTGCCAGGCTAGCCCGGCGCTTGCGCCACATGGCAGGCGCCAAGAGCGGCGCTTTGATTAGAGCCTTGCGCGTTTCAGCTTCAAAAATACAACCGTAAAGCACCCTACCGCCTTCGTGGAAAACAATCCAGGGAGCCGCTAGGCAAGCTTCGAGCAGAGTCAGATTCTTAAATAGTACAAACAGTTGATTGCGCGTCGAAAGCGCAGCAAAAAATGGCCGCTGTTTTCGTCGGTCAAACAAACGCTTAACGAGTCCGCGTTTTTCCTCGCCAAACATACCTCGATAATGATGTACCTTCGCGCTCGGAACAAAACGTGAGCGATGGCCAGCACGGCGGAAGCGCCAGGCAAAATCACAATCCTCGCGATATGCGAAAAAATCGCTGTCAAACATTTCACCGTCCACGAGCACATCTTTCAGCGCTTCAGAGCGCACGAGCAACATCGTGCCAGTCGGCGCAAAAATATCCGTCACAGCGTCGTACTGTCCGCGATCCATCTCCCCCGCTCCACGATCCGCCATACGCCACCCCTTATGAACAATCATACCGGTCGTATCGAGGATGTCAGACTTTGTAGAATCGACATCCACGTCTCCGCGCTCAGCAAAGGCGCGTAAAATCTTCGGCTGAACGGCATCGATGTCTGGCTGTTCGAGCAGCGCCTTTACCAACTCTTCGATCAAAGTCGGCGCTAAAACCATATCCGCGTTGACAAGTAAAATCGCGTGTTCCGCAGGATTGCCCTGGTAACGTTCAAGCGCGATACGCACCAACTGATTGTGACCGCCGGCAAAGCCTTGGTTTTTATTGTTACGCACTGCTAGCCAATGCGGATGGTGCTCCATGATATACGCAACCGTGCCGTCAGTACTTCCGTTGTCGAGTATGCGAACCGTCACATCCTTATGCGTTTGTGCCAACAGCGACGCAAACAATTCCGGGAGATAGCGGAGATCATTCCAGGTCAGGATGTTGACGGAGACATGCATAAACTCTTATTTTCGACTCTCGGCTTTCTTAATGGTTACGTTAAACCCAAGATACTTCCCCAACATGAAACGTGTTTGCGCATCGAGCGCCGGAAGTGAACCAAACAAGATAAAAGTCAGCGGTGACAAAACCCATTGCAATAGCATGACGAGCCAGGTCCAAGTTTTCGTTTGAGCGGGGCGTGGTGGCAATAAGAACAAACTCAGCCCACCGGTCACGAACACACCGAACGTTGCCATGCGCATCATAATCTCAAGCGTATACGGCGAGTTGACTACTAGTGCACTCTGCGTATCACCAACCGTCAAGAACGGCAGATAACCCAAAAAGAAGATAATAAACGGCGCTGCGGCCCAGGTATACATGCCTTCAAGATGGTTAAACAGATACCAAACCTTTTTTCCAAACGGCAAATGCGGATGCTTACGGAACTCGGTCACCATGTACGGAAAATGCTCAACACCCCAAGCCCAACGTCGCTGCTGTTTGTACAGGGCCACCAAGCTTTCGAGGTAATGACCGCCAGCCACGGCATCAAGTGAAACCGGCAAGAACACCGGTGTGACGCGATAGTCGCCGTCATAGTGCAAAAATCCCTGCATGAAGATGCGCGAATCCTCACTCACCAAATCCGGCTCCCAAAAGCCCACGTCAACCAACATGCGCCACGGCATCGAATGTGACGAAAACGTCCACATACGCTCAGGTCGCACCAGCTCTGATAAAAGCCAAAAGGTCGTACCAAAAGCAGCAATACGCACCGGTGCAGTCGCCGACCAGATGTTATTCGAGAAGACGGTAACCGGCTGATAAGACGAACGTGTTGGATTCGGCACAGTCAAATAAAGATGTGCCAAACGCGCGAAATACTGCGGATGCGCCACCGTGTCGATGTCAAAAGCTGAAACTATGATGTCATCGTAAGGCAGGGCGCGTTCGTCGATAAACGCTTTGAGTGCAAAGGCCATGTGACGCATGTTCGATCCTTTGCCAGGAATCTCGCCCGGTTGGTTGGCTGGGTGAACAGTAGTGATAAAACCTGCAAAACGCTCTGCGTAAAGTCGACGCAAAGCATCGGCGTAGTGGTGAAAATTTTCTTGATCGCGCTCTTCCCCGCCTAAAACGACGATCATGCGGTCAGTGCGATATGGGCCGCGCAACAGAGCATTGATCGATTCCTCGATAATAGCTAGCGGCTCTTTATAAGTCGGCAACATGACGACGTGATAAAGACGCTCCCAGTTCGGAATCGTTTGAAGCTTTGTATACCAATCAGTAGCTATCGAACGGCGATACTCACGATACGCGGCAAGCACGTGAATGACAAAATAAAACACGCGTAACATCCAGTAGAGATCAAACACGATAATAAACACAATCGCCACCGTCGGCGCAAAAATAGCCGTCAACACGGTAACTATCAGCGTTGTCCAAACGATCAGTGCTGGGATTATTTCAAGCCAACGAAACCTGCCGTATTGTCCAAAACGTTGAGCCATATGAAAGAGCGCTAACGCCCGAGGGAGTCTTTAGTTGACGGAGTGATTTTAGCCGGCTGTTCGTAAATCGGAGTTAACATTGGAACGGGTCGTAGGCTACTCAATCTAGCTAACACTTGATCATCCGCTTCCTCTCTGCGCTTCTGAACGCCTATGAGCTCGATCGACTGCGCAAAAGCCCAGGCATTCGCGAGCGCGAGCGATGCTCGAAGTGAAGTCGCAGAGCCAGGACCGCAGACTACGACGAGTCCGCTAAGCGAGGTTCGAGCTAAATTGTGCGCTATGAGATAGTTGTCAATCGCCTGGAGAAAACCCTGCGGAACGGTCGCTATAGTTTCAGGAAAAACAGCCCAAGCACCGTCAGCTATCACGCCGAGCACCAGCCGCTCAATATCCTGACCATTCACGTAAAGCCTCATACCTTAGGTAGTCGGTTGATAAGAATGGCGTGTTTGGCGTCTAGAATAGTTGCCAAGAAACGGTCGCCGACTTCACGACGATAAATGTATTCACCCTTTGGCATACAGGTGTAGTTCACTTCACGCGCGATGTCGCGTTCAAATTCGCGCATGACGTTTGAAAGGTCGGCCGGCGTGACGTCGCCTACAATCAAAAGGTCGGTTGGAACGTCGGCGTCCATGAACCGGCCGGTTAGAATGACTAGATCAACTTCGCCCTTATCACCGAGCGCCCGAACAAATCGCGTGTTCATGAGAACTGCCGCTTTACGCATGACGTTACGCAGATCTTCAAACAGCGGGAAAGCTGTGTTTGCACGATAAAACTTTTTCTTTTCATTCTTAGCCTCAAGCGCCCCATCAGCTGGCAGGTCGTCGACTTCGCCTGGCAGGATTTTACCTTCAACTTCAAGCACTATCCCCACATCTACCAAGTTCTTCAATTCACGCCGAACCGAGTTCAATTGCGCGTCAATCCGGCGCGTTAGTTCGCGCACATAAAAAGCGCGATCGGCATTTTCTAGGAATAACGCCAGGAGCCGAGCGCGAGTGCGTGAACCAAAAAGCTGTTCAATCCGAAATTCGTAATCAGTCACGGATGCAGACAACTGGGCGGTTTGTTCCATAGCGTACACTTTCCACGCTTGTAAGCATGCGTGTATTGGCTATACTGTATCCAGAAATGTCGAGTTCTCGCAACCATGCTCGAACCACACTCGCTGATAAAATTCGCTGATCTTACGACGCCCGGTACCAGACCGGAAAATACGTCGCTTAGAACTGCCTTCCTGGAACTCCCCCAAGGTCGTGGTTTTATTTTTGGAATCATCGAAGCCCAGCATCGCGACGCTGATCTGCGCGACCGACTGGTACATATTATCGTCAGCAACCTCGAAGGCCTCAAAGCCGATCTTGCAAGCGATGGCAATGTACCTCGCCGTTTTGAAGCCATGTTGGTACGGCTGAACGCAGATCTCAACCGTCTCGGAAGCGAAGCGCGTATGTCGCTGCGCAAGCTCAAGTCGGTCATTGGCATCATGACTGACTCACAAGTTTTCTTAAGCGGCCTTGGAAATGCGCACGTACTCTTCTTGCACCGTACCGCCGAACGTCGCTACGTGATTTACGAACTTGATCAGCAGTTCAACACACACACCGATGAACAGCCCTGGGACAAGCCGTTCCTAACCGTGCTCGACGGCGAATTGCATCCCGGCGATGTTTTATACATCGGCACGCGTATTCCGCCGCACGCCCTGTCTCTCACTGACCTACAAGACATCCTAATCACACTGCCGCCACCTGGCGCGCTTGAACGCGCCCAACAATTTGTGCCGGCTAACGTGATGTACGGTGCTTTGTGCTTCCACGTAAACGAAGACGATCATTCCGGTCCGCCCAAAAAAGCTAACCCGATCGTTTCGCTGGCTTCATTCGAGGAAACCAAATCCCGCACAGCCGATCTGCTTGGCGAACAGACGCCGGACATCGTCAGCAAACTACGCGTCGCCGCCGACCAACTGCGCAAACGTTTAAGTTCACCGGGAAATCGCAACTTCGGCAGTTTACTCAAACGCGCATTACAGCTGGTGATCGCCTCGATCGTAGCCTTGGCTGGCTTGATCGTTCATGGCTTCCAGGCGGTCAATCGGTATGTCCGCACCGGCAACCCAACTACTAAATTCGCCAGACTCTGGGAAGGCTTGCGCGCTGGCTGGGACCGTCTGCTGCGCGCACCCAAGACCGTCAAAATCACTCTGGGTGTCGTCCTGACAATTGCTGTCTTGTTTAGCTTTACGCTATACGAAAGCCAAGCTTCACGCCTCGCCAAAGAAACCGAAGCGACCTATCAAATAACGCTCGATGCAATCGAAGAAAAACGAGTTGCCGCGGAAGCCAGCATCATTTACAACAACACGCGCGACGCCCAAACCGCCGTGAACGATGCCTTGGCGCTATTAGCAACCCTGCCGCAAGATCACGCCACATTCAAAGACACAATTGCAAAACTCAAGGGCGAATTAACCGTCTTACTGGCCAAAACTCGCGGGATAACGGAGGTTGCGCCCGAACAAATTGCCCATCTAGAAACTGGCGTGCTAACCGGCTTAGTTGACGTTAACGGTACGTTGTACGGCTTAGGCGCAGATTTCACGCCATATCGCTTAAACGAACTGAATCGCTCACTTGAACGTCTGGACGTCGGCACCTCACCACTGTCAGGACTGGTGACATCAACTAACGAAGGCGCTGATATTCTGGCGGTTGACTACACTAAACGCCTGGGACGCATCTCAACCTCTTCACGCACAGTTAGCCCACTGACAAGCGGCGTCGGCGGACTAGCCAGCGTAGAAGACATCGTAAGCTACAACGGAAACTTGTACGTCTTAGCCGCAGCCAGCCAACAAATCGTCAAAATGCGTCCGCAGGGACTAGGCTATGAGGCTGGTACAACCTGGATTACGGCGCTTGAATCAGACCTTACAGGTGCGTCAGAAATTGCGATTGACGGCAACGTGTACGTCTTGGTGGGCTCACGCATTGTGCGTTTGAAGAGCGGACGCGAAAATGCTTGGGATCATGCAGTAATCGATCCCGCGCTCAGCTCGCCACGCGACATGTGGACGTCGACTGACTCGCCTTATATCTATATTTTAGACAGCACCGGACGAGTCATAGTCCTTGAAAAGGACACGGGCAAATTAATTACGCAATACACCAGCGAGGCGCTCAATAACGCCGTCGGGTTTGCTGTGCTGGAAAACGAAAATCGCATCCTCGTGGCGACTACAAACGCCGTCTTCGCTTTTACGGCCACACATTTGCTGGAATAGTGGTATTGTAATTTTGACCACCCAAGGAGGGGTCAAGCCATGCACGATGCGTCTCGTAAACCGACGGAACTGCAAGTCGTCCGTTCAGCGCTCTTGCGCTTCGACATCTCGTCGTTTGGCGCACGCGGACATGCGCCGCGTATTCGAGCCAGCTCCTGCGAGCACAACGTGTGCCGCTGCGAGGCGATCCGCTGCGGTGAAATCGTGGTGGAGACGCGCACTCACTGGCCGGCCTCGGCCAAACCGCATCAACCGAAGCACTGCACGCGCTGCGGCCCTTGGGGTCGCTGGCTCGACAAGGCTCTGCTGTGTGCGCTCGACAAACACATCATCTTCCCGGGCAGTCGGGTGGCGTTGTGCGAGAGTGCCCAGCAGTCACTTGCGCCGTACGCTACGCGAGTCGGCGAGCGTTACGTGTGCTGCGCGGCCTGCGGTGGAAGCGCGCACCGCATCGTCGGAACCTGGAACGGGCAACTCATCACGCCCTAAAGGAGGCCGATGCTACGCTACAACGTCGAACGCCGTCGAATAAACATCGACGGCGTTGACTTATCTATGCTTGATTTTACGTAACGCTACTGCTACGCTGTCGGCCTCGTTCAACCAAGAGCGAGGATCCACCGTGCAGGAGCCACCTTGTCAGCGCCCCTTTCACGCTTCACAACGTCCCGCCACATCCCCACCATCGAGCTCCCCCACGAGCTCCACGTCACCTTCTGCCTCCTGTGGGACGCCTCGGGCCACACTCCGATCAAGCGTCGATCAGCCGGTCGTAGAGACATCTGTAGGATCAACCTCGAGCTGCCGCAGTCGCCGCACATCGTGCTCGTGAGCGAACAGGGCTTCACGCCAAAACCCAACGCCGTGGTCATCGCCACTCCAGTCGTGCACGAACTCTCCGTCGAGCTGACCGTGGTGAGCGACATGCCCACCTGGGTGCTGGCCTTCAGCTGTATGCGTGACACGGTCGAAATCCTCAACCGTTTGTCCGCCGACGCTCGCGATGACTGGCTCAAGCGCTACCTGACGACCGAGGCGTTTCGGTCGCAACTCTCGATGCAGCGCCAGCCGGCGCCCTACGAGATCCTCCGCTGGCTCATCAACGGCTAGCGCGCCACCCGTCGTCCGCTCTGACTCCTCGCTGAGTCAGGCGGACGCTTTTGTTTCGTCCCATTGCAGAATTAAGGGCAACGGACTACCCTTTTGCCGCACCTGGAGGATACATGCGTCTGGATCACGTGCTCCCGGTTCAGCAGCCCACGCGCCGGCCATCGCTTCGCTTCATGCCCCAAGAAGGCTACGAGGAAAAGTGGACGCTCGCGCGCTGCGGCCACCGGCTGTGGCTACGCGATCGGCTCATGGTCGACGACATGCAGGACGAGGTTGACGAGCACAACCACTACAACCCGGGACTGATCGCTCGCATCATCCGCATGCTGCGTCCACCGGAGCACTGCAGGAACTGTCAATTCGAGTCGCGTTTCGCGACCGCGCTCCGCTGCGTTCTATGTGGACGCCCCATCCTGCAAGGTGACGGCGTCGCGCTCTACAACTACACGAAAGGTCTCAAGCGCAATGCATTCGCGCCAGGCGCGGGCATCACCACGTGTGGGTTCGGGGCAATTGGATGCATGCGCATGAACTGTGCTACTGGCGGCGCCTACGCCGGCATGTGGAGTGGCAAAGACGTCATCTGCCCGTCCATGCCCGTCATCGTGTACTAAGCGTCACCCGTCGCACTCTTCGTGAGCCGGCGGGTGCTTTGTTTTAGCTCCAACCACCCCATACCCCTCCTTTGAAAGGAGGGGGTAGCTCGAGCTTCCCCT
>CAYSXU010000015.1:0-17161 GCA_964435095.1 uncultured Gammaproteobacteria bacterium
AGCTATGTGAAGCAGGTGAAGATTGCACTATTTATGGCCAATATAATTACGATTATTATTTGGTAGCAGCCTCGGGGAGTAAATATAAGTTTAGCATCATAACTAATAATCAAGATCCTCAGGCAGCTGTTGCTGTAATCATGTCGGCCAAAGAGGTGACTGATTTTACGGATGCGCCTACAGTAAGCGCCGAGACCCAATAATATATAAATAAGACCCTGGCTTGATGTCTGCTTCAGTACGCAGCTTCATGCCAGGGGCTTATTTTTTATTTCGTCTTGGAGGCCGTGGCCGGAGTTGAACCGGCGCATAGCGGTTTTGCAGACCGCCGTGTTAACCACTTCACCACACGGCCAAGTGGCCAGAGCGTAACAGATGTGTGCGTTCTCTTCAAGCTGTATAATGGCATGGATTATGGCTAAGGAGGCGCGTCTTTCGTGGAAAGGATTTCGTGCGATGATCGGCCCTTCATTCCGAGGGTCTGGTTTGTACTATGCGTTTGTACTCTTTTGTATATTTTTGGCAGCCATGGCCCAGGTTGCTGAGCCGGTTATTACTGGAAAGATTATTGATGCTCTTATCGCGAACGCGGGGAAGGGGCTTTTCGACGCCATTGTTCCGTTGGTGGGTATTTGGGCCATTGCTTATCTTGCGAGTATAACGTTTTCTGAGTTGGGAAGATGGTTGAGTTGGAAGATGGGCAATCGTGTTGGAAATCGATTTCTTGTCGATGCACTGGATCGAATTTTAGGATGGGATCCGCAACGCTTTAGTGAGACATCGACCGGAGTTATTGGTAAACGTCTTGATCGCGCTTGGGATGCTGCGCACAATCTTTCAAGTCGGCTTATCAACGAGGTCGTTCCTATTCTTTTTACGTCTTGTGCGGTATTGATTACTGGTTTTTGGCTCGACTGGCGGATGACGCTTGTATCGTTAGTATCGGTACCTCTTGCAGTCACCTTGACATTAACGGTGTACGCAAAGACGGACAAACAACAAAGTGAACACATGGAGGCCTGGGAGGCATTGTCTAAGCGTATTATTGAAACGATAAACAACATCATTCCCATTAAAGCATTTGCGCAAGAGCACGTTATTTCACGACAGCAGGCAAAAGCAATTGATAAAGTCACCGACCGACAACTGAAATTAAATGTTGCATGGGCGTGGTTGGATTTTGGGAACGGCTCGGTGCGAATTCTTGCACGACTTGTGCTGTTATTTGTTGGCGCATATTTTATTACACAGGGAACCTTGTCGGTTGGTACGCTTATCACTTTTATTGGTTTGCTGAGCTATTTATTGGCCCCGTTTGATTACACTCTTGCCGACGTCATGCGTCGTGTGAGTGAAATTCGTACAGCTTTTGCTCGTTTATCGGGAGATTGGTTTAAACAAAACGAGATAGTGAACAGTCCAAATCCTGTACGGCTACAAAACGTGAAGGGTGATATAACCCTCGAGGCCGTTTCCTTCCGATATCCGGGCAAGGAAGCTGATACGCTTCGTGCAATAACACTGCATGTGCCGGCAGGAACAAGTCTCGCGCTCGTTGGCCCGTCGGGAAGTGGCAAATCCACACTCGTCAGGTTTATTAATCGATTCCTTGATCCAAAGCACGGCACGGTGAGTATTGATGGACGTGACGTGAGATCGCTACATCTAACCGATCTTCGTGAGTCAGTTGGTGTTGTTCAGCAGGATACGGTGTTATTTAATGACACTATTTTAAACAATATTCGTTTCGCTAAGCCGAGCGCTACACAACAACAAGTTGTCGCAGCTTGCAAGCGCGCTCAGGCCGATGAATTTATTCGTTCTCTTGCACATGGTTATAAAACGATGGTGGGGGAACGGGGAGTTCGTTTGTCGGGTGGGGAGAGACAGCGTATTGCCCTGGCTCGAGTGTTTTTGGCTTCGCCGCCCATTCTTATTCTCGATGAATCAACGAGTGCGCTCGATTCGGAAACCGAACACAAATTACAAATGGCGCTAAAGGAGGTCATGAAAGATCGAACCACCATTATCATCGCTCATCGTCTTTCAACGGTGTATATGGCCGACCAAATTGCGGTGCTCGATCGAGGAAAGCTCATTGAACGCGGCACGCATACGGACCTCATAGAAACGGGAGGTATGTACGATCGACTGTGGAAATTGCAATCAGGAGGATATTTGCCCGAATAAAAAATATCGACCACCTGGTCGATATTTTATGTTTTGAGATCCGCGCTACACACGTGGTGTATTGGCTGCACGTCGCCCTTGAGCGCTCGACGAACATCATCCTTGCATTCGTTTAAGTATGCACGCAGATGTGACGACAGGTCGAGCTGCATTGCTTCATCGAACGTGAACCAGCCAAGTTGCTGGCCTTCGCTTGCCAAGTAGATGTGAGCTTTTTCTTCTGGAGTTACTAGAGCGGCGAAGCGGTATACCGGATATTAGCTTGCGTGTAGAGCGTGGTTCCCATGCTACTGATCTGCGAAGGACTCAGCGCAATCTCTTCGTGAAGCTCGCGTGCAATTGCTTGCTCGGGACTTTCTCCTTCTTCAATCTGTCCTCCGGGAAGATTCCATTTGTTGGGGTTGAGTATGTCGGGTCGATTGTCTCTTTGAACAAGCACAAAACGCCCTTCAAAAATGACGAGCGCTTTTGCCGCGGGCTTAAGCTGCTGCATATTACCCGTCGATAAGAATGCGTACGACGTTGTTGAGATCCATCGAACAGAGATTCTTAGGGATAACGTCTTCAATGCGTTTCAAAACATCCGGATGCATGGCGTTTGAAAAGGAATTTTTATTTGCTTCTGGAACGCAAATTACAGCTATCTCGTAACCGTCATGATCCAGAAGCTGCCGCATACGATCTGACAGCGAGCCATAAAGATGAGTTAGACGATGTTCCTTAATGGCATCGTAGTCTTGTTCAATGCTGACGTTCGCGCCACGAGCGCGACCTTCAGAAACCGTTTCTGGGCTGTCGATGACATCAATTTCCTCCACAGTGCGATCTTGCGCCGAAAGCAGTCGAGCTCGTTCATTGTTAGTTAGTGCGATGAGCGTTTTTTTGGCGAACGGCGGATAGTGGACGGAGAACTGCATATGCTTAGAGATTAGCATAAAAACGCCCACATTAAAAGTTTTTGGGTGTATAACATTAGCTAAAACCTTAGCGATTTCGTGTTACAATTTTGATGTATGCAAAGGGGGAAATTAGGTGAGGGTCTCGCGTTAAGTATCCGTGAGGTGGTATTTGGGCTAGAGGATAGTCTTGTCTCTACACTTGGGGCCGTGACAGGCGTCGCTGTGGGTACCGGCGACCAGTTTGTGATTATATTGAGTGGCATAGTTATTGTTGCGGTTGAGGTCGTGTCCATGGCGGCAGGCAGCTACCTTTCATCAAAATCCGCTACCGAGTTATTTGAAGAGCGTAATCGTCAAGACCATGCGCGAGTCTTGGGCGAGCGAGTTAGTGATAGTGAGACTATAAGAGATTTTTTCGTGCGCAAAGGCATGAAAAAATCGGATATACAGCTAGTTCTTGAAGCTATAGGAAGAGAGCGAAAATTATGGATTCGTGAGGTTAAGCGCTGCGAAATGCGTCATTTACCGGCAGTAGGAATTTCGCCAATTAACTCAGCTATAGTGATGGGACTTTTTTATACACTGGGTGGACTCGTAGTTCTTTTCCCTTATCTTGTGCTGCCCGTTGCGATCGCCATACCCACGGCAGGCATGGCCGCCATTTTATTGCTACTTGGAGTTGGATACGCAAAGGGTAGAATAACCGGCGTGTCACCTATAAGGAGCGCGCTTGAAATGATGTTTGTATCTTTTATCGCCGTCCTGCTCGGATTTATTATTGGACGACTGATTCCAGGCTTTTTCGGTCTAGAGGCCGTCTACTAATATGCAGTTTTCGCATCTTTGGCCCCGCATGCCAGAGTTTCCACGGGGAGCTACATGGTTAAATAGTCAACCACTGAAAGAAAAAGGCCTGAGAGGTAAAATTATTTTAGTATATTTTTTCACTTCCTCATGTTCGAACTGCTCTTCGACGTTGCCTTTCGTTAAGACTCTTCAAGAACGCTACGGAAGGCGCGGCCTCGTAATTATTGGCGTGCACACTCCTGAGTTTAATTTCGAACGTGATGAGGGGTACGTTGGGCGCGTTTTGCGCGAACAAAGAGTCGTATTTCCAGTTGTGCTTGATAATAAATATTCGATCTGGAACTTATATAAAAATCGTCTGCGACCAGGAAGGTATGTAGTGAATTCTGAGGGGCGGATTATTCATCACGCACAAGAAGAAGATGAATTAGTCGAAACTGAACAGGTTATTCGTGAGGCTTTGATTGGCATGGGTAAGAAAAAACTACCAACAGCAGCATTTGGATCTCAGCTAGAAGAGAAGTGCTTTAAGATTACTCCCGATGTTTATCTTGGATTTCTGCGCGGATCGTTGGGCAATAGTGAGGATATTTTGCCCAATCACGAAGAGGCCTTTACCGATCGAAACAAGCACCAAGACGATATTCCGTATTTGCATGGACACTGGAAGTTAACTAAGGAATATCTAGAACATACGCGGCGACTTCCAGTAGCGACGGAGTATCTAAGTCTTCGTTATTCTGCCCTGGCCATAAATCTTGTAATGGGCTCAGACAGACGGTCGGTTGTGGAAATTAGATTGGACGATCAGCCGGTTCCGCTTAGCATGCGCGGTGAAGATATTGCAGAAATTGAAGGCAAAACCGTAGTTCAAATTGATGGCCGACGCATTTATCGCTTAGTTTCTTCAGAGACGTATCATCGAGGTACGTTAAAAATCCTCGTATCGGATGACAAGCTCGAGTTTTACGTCTTTTCATTTGCTGGTTGCAAAAACATATAGTCGACGTTAGGATGGTGCGTTATGACTAGTCATTTTGTATATCTTGATCATGCAGCGGCTACGCCTTTGGACAAACGCGTCCTTAAGGCTACGTTGCCTTTTTTGAAAAATGAATATGGAAATCCTTCCAGTATTCATAAAATGGGACTTGAAGCACGCAAGGCTATTGATGGCTCGCGCGACAGGGTGGCCAGATTACTGGGCGCTCACGCTGACGAGATAGTATTCACGAGTGGTGCTACTGAATCGATTAATTTAGCAATAAGAGGACTACTTAAATGCCACCCTGGTCACGTGGTTTCGGTGGCTACGGAACATCAGGCCAGTCGCTTATCCATGGGGGAGAACGTTACGTTTGTGCCCATTCAGGCCGACGGTCAAATACGAGTGGATGACGTAGTGAAGGCTATCCGTCCAGATACGGTGCTTGTTTCGGTGATGCTTGCGAACAATGAAATAGGCACGCTTTACCCTGTAGCTGAAATTGGCCGAGAGATTATGAAGCTGCGTAAGGAGGCCGGTACCAGCTTCCCTTTGTTTCATTCCGACGCAACGCAGGCGGTAAATTACTTTCAACTAGACGTTGAACGCTTGCACGTCGATTTATTGAGCATATCAGGATCCAAAATGTACGGCCCCAAGGGAACGGGCGCTTTATTTGTGCGTCGAGGTGTTCAACTTTCACCAATAATTGTAGGCGGAAAACAAGAAGGTGGATTGCGTGCCGGTACAGAGAATGTAGCTGGCGTGGTTGGTTTTGCAGAGGCATTTGTATTAGCACAGACGTCATGCGAACAAGAGTCTCGCAGAACAACCAAACTACGAAACAAATTAATCGCGGGTCTGTTTAAGGCTGTGCCTGGATTAGCGTTAAATGGCAGTTTGGAAAACAGATTACCAAATAACATTCACGTATCTGTGCCGGGTATTGATGGCGAAGAGCTTGTTTTACGTTTAGACGCTAGGGGAATTGCCGTATCGACGGCGGCAGCTTGTAAGGGAGGCAGCGAACCAAGTCATGTTTTGCAGGCCCTGGGGCTGTCTGAGGAGCGTGCTCTTGAAGGTATTCGCTTGAGTCTTGGCCGCCAGACTAGGCCAAAGGACATTGCGTACGTTCTACAGGTTTTGCCTGAACTCGTTGCGCAGATGAGACGATAAGGATATTCTTTTAACATTATGAAACTGAGAATCGTTGTTGATCCAGACTTGTGTATTGGTGCAGCCAGTTGCGTGACTATTGCTCCGGACGCCTTTCAGCTCAACGTTGAAAATAAGGCCGAGGTGCTCGATCATGGCGAGGCTGTCGGTGGGGCGTCGTACGAGCGCATAATCGAAGTAACTGAGGCAGAAAAAGACAATATTTTACTGGGCGCCCAATCCTGTCCCACATTGGCTATTATGATTTTTGACGAATCGGGCAAACAACTTTATCCGAGCGTGTGAATAGGCGGGTAATAATTATCGGTGGGGGAATTGCCGGAACAACGGCGGCTGAGGAGCTACGCAAACTTGAGCCAAAGACCGAAATAACCATTATTGAACAAGAATTTCACCCGTGTTATTCACGGGTAATATTGCCGCATTATTTGAAAGGAAAGGTGCCGCGTGAAAAGGTTTTCTTAAAAACGCTTGATTGGTATAGATCCCAGGGTATTGAGGCCATGTTTGGAATTCGGGTTGAGACAATTGACGTAAAGAATCACTTCGTACTTACAGACGAGGGTCGCGAGCTGCCTTTCGATGAGCTTATTTTGGCAACGGGTGGCGAACTGAACTTAGTTCAAGATGGGCTACGCGGCGTGGTGTATTTGAGAGGGATTGACGACGCAGATCAGATAAACGGCCTGGCGCGTGAATTAATGCAAAAATCCGTAGCCGATCGGCGCGCGGTTATATATGGAGGCGGCTTTATCGCATTTGAGTTCATTAATCTTTTCGCGCATCTCATGACCAAGACAACGGTCTTAATGCGTGGAAGTGGATTTTGGTCGTCGATTCTTTCGCCTGAGTCCCAAGCTCTTCTGCGTTCTTACGCTGAGTCGCATGATGTGACGGTTAAGACTAACGTGCACTCAATTTTGCTTGAGGGAGATAAGCAGTTGTCGGGTGTACGAACCCAGGATGAGGTATTTAAGGCCGACATTCTAGGTGTAGGTATTGGTATTCATTCTGATCGAAAAATTTTCGAGGAGGCCGGTATTGAGTTGCGATCTGGAATTGTGGTGAATAAATATCTTGAGACGGCTCATGAGGGGATATACGCTATCGGCGATGGTACAGAGTTTTTTGACGTACACGTCGGTCGTCATGTCGTGTATGGCAACTGGATGAACGCTCAGATGCAGGGCAGGGCAGTGGCTCAGATTATTCACGGAGTTCGTAATCCTTTTTCGCTCGTGTCGTCATACGCCACTCATCTGTTTGATTTGAATATGGTGTTTATTGGTGATGTAGAGCGTAAAGCGGCGGATAATGTGGTTTTAGCCATAAACGAAAATCATAAGATTGAGGAGCGATTTTATCGCCAAGGTAAGCTAGTGGGCGCCGTTTTAATCGGAGACGTGATCAGCCGGATGGCTATAACCTCAGAAATCCGGGGATAATTGGCTTGTGCAAGAGAAGTCGTGTGCCATAATGAGGCAGCTAAGCCTATGAACCTAGATTCGCATAAGACCTACGCAACCCTTGATACCTCGGATATTCGATTCGGTATCGAGCATTTGCCTGAACAGGTGCGTGTATCTTGGGAGGACACTCGCGATTTTGTTCCACCGGCACCATATTCACGCGTCTCAAACGTGTTAGTCATTGGCATGGGCGGGTCGGCTCTCGGTCCTCGTCTGCTCGTTGCGACGATGGGCGACCGACTGAAGGTTCCGGTTACGATTGTAAATGATTACCACATACCCGGTTGGGTCGGATCAAAGACATTGGTGGTTTTGTCGAGTTTTTCGGGCGCCACCGAAGAGGTTTTGGCTGCGGGCGAACAAGCTCAGGCAAGTGGCGCAAGAATCATGGTCATCGCCGCTGAAGGCGAACTGGTAAAACGCGCCAGGGTTATGCATTGGCCAATGTATCAGTTTAACCCGGGTGATTTAGCCAAGCAGCCAAGGCTTGGTGTTGGATTTTCGCTCGCCGGCGTCATGGGTTTACTTGAAAGAAATCGTTTGTTGAAAGTTGCTCGTGCGGAGATTGACCGCATGTGTATTGCCATGGGCGAGGTAATCGATGGATGCGCTGTTGACGTACCAAGTGCTGAAAATCCAGCCAAGATCGTAGCTAAAGAGTTGGTAGGAAAATCAGTGTTTGTTGTGGGTGCACAACATTTGGTTGGTAGCGCCCATACTTTCGCGAATCAAATTAACGAAACCTCGAAGCAGTTTGCCGTGTCGTTTGCTATACCCGAGCTCAACCATCATCTACTGGAAGGTTTGACTTATCCAAGGGGCCTGGCGGCAAAAACCGTTGTTATTCTTTTAAAATCTGATCTTTACGACGCGCGTATCAAAAAACGTTTTGACGTGACCGCAGACATGTTGGAACGGCAAGGACTGTGGGTGGTGGAGTATGAGACTTGCGGCGACGAACATTTGGAACAAGTTGGCGAGGTGTTGCAGTTTGGTAGCTTTGTTAGTTATTACCTGGCGATGTTAAATGGCGTAAGGCCGGATAGCATTCCATTTGTTGACGAGTTCAAGGCGCGACTTGGAAAAAAATAAGCAAAACGAAGAGCGGCGGCTGCCCATCTCGAGTTCGACTCGAGTTGGAACAGCCGCCGCTTTGACGTCGGTCACCTGACTACTGGCAGCACTTCCCGTACTTCTGGCACATCACCGTGCGCGAGGCTGGGCGGAGCGTTTCGCAGCTCTTGCCACCGCCACCCGTCGTGCTGGTTGTCGTGGTTCCGGAGGTCGTCGAGCTCGCGCCCGAGTAGCCCGTTGCCTCGTCGATCTGCTCGACGGCCTTGCTGCCGATGTGCGAGGCGCGTTCGCGCAGACCGATCGCCCAGCTGACGCCGAAGAGCGCGACAACGGCGAAGAGCGCGATGAACACGCCCGGCACCACGAAGCGCAGGTTGGCGACCCGCGAGTAGTCCTTGTCGGCCACCTTCTTCACGGTCTCGCCAAGACCCCACTTGGTCATGATGTGCGAGCCGATGTTGCTCGTCGTGATGGCGAGCAGAACCCCGATGAAGGTCACGATGCCGCGTGCCACCGGACCGAGGCCAATCAGCCAGGTGACGAACGGCACGAAGATGATCGCACCGACTGCCCCGAGGATCGTGTATCCGAGCTTCGAGAAGAACACGTTCTTCTTGAGACTCTCGATCAGGACCGTTGCCTCGCCCTCTTCCTTGATCCACGTCTTGACCAGCCGCTTGGTAGCGCCGATTCCGTGAACCGTCTCCTGCATACCCGCCAGGCTCACGTGGTTCCACAGGATCAGCGCAACCATGCATAGCACGGCGGCGACGTAGTGGAATTCGGTGAGCGGAACGAGCTTATCGTACTCCGCCAGCTCTGGGGGAACGGGCAGCGTATCAACGAACGTGGCGATGAAGAACCCGTAGGCGGCTCCCAACATCCCAATGACGCCCGAGAAGATCACGGCCGCCACTCGGCGCACCGTGGCGTTGCTCTCGACGATCGCAACTCGGCCGTCGGGCAGCGTTTCCTTGCGCGTTCCCTTGAAGAAGACGGCGATCCACGTTCCGATGAGGAGCGCGATGAAGCTGCCGCCGGTCGCTTCGAAGGTCCAGTCAGGACGCGACCAGGCGAGAACGAGCATGAGTCCGGCCCAGAGGATCGCCATGGCCGTGACTTTGAGCGTCACGTCCGCGACTTCTTCGGCGATCTCGCGAACCCTGGCGAGCTTTTCGCGCATGCCGCTCGGACTCGTGCCAGCGAGTACGTTGAGCTGATCGCCCCAGTCCTTCACCGTGTTGAGCACGGCGGGGGTGGGGTGTCGGCTCGCGTAGCCGAGCAGAAGCGCGTCGATGAGCGGCATGCTGACGCGCACGAGCTGAACCATCGCGCTACGCATTTCGCGTTCGGCCTTAATACTGTCGGCGGCCTGCGCTTCCGGAGTCCTGCGCATCTGCCAGTCGCGGTAGGCCTTGAGCGGCGCCTGAGCGTCGGGCATGACGCGCCGGACGATGCTCGCGGTTTCGATCGGGGCCTTGTTGATGGCCTCGAACAGTCCCGCGACTCCTTCTGCCGCGTCGCCTTCAATCTCACTCGCGATGTCGACACCGAAGCGCAACTCCTTGCGCAGGATGCCGTAGAGCGCGTAGATGAAGTTCTGCGATTCATCGGGGTAGGCGCCGATGATGCTCAAGATGTCCGGTGGTGCGGGCGGGGGCTTGGGCGACTCGCGGAAGGCGATACCGGGGACGGTCGCCTTCTTTTCGCGCAACCGGCGGATGAGCTCGGCGCGGCAGGCCTCTGGAGTTCCGCAGTGATCGCGCTTGAACGCATCGAGTCCGTCGACGATGCCGCGCAAGATCGACGCCATCGTCTGGCGCGCCACCGGGTTGCCGAGGTGAGAGTGTTCGATCTTTTCCGCGGCGAGTCGAGCGACCGTGCCGGTCAAGGTGTGGGGCACGGTACCGATCGCGATCGCGATCGTGCCGAAGACCTCCTCGTCGTTGAGGAGTGCCGCCTGGTTTGAGGCCACCCACTGTGCGATTTCGCTTTCGATCTGTTCGAAAGCGGCGCCCGCGAAGGCGCTGTGATTCAGGGTCATTTGAACTCCTTCCCGTGAGGTAACCCACTGCTTTCGCATGGGTGTTTTTGAGAGAACGTCGACGGGCGCGGGATGCGCCGTCGAACAGCGAATCCTAGCAGAATAATTGATATTCGTCAACGAAGTGGATAAACCGTCGAAGCTAAGCTTTGGGTGTAGAAATGGCTTAGGTTAGCCTAAGTGTGTGCAATTTGGATTGACAAAAGTGTTAAAATCTGCTATTATGAAGTGTTCTGAAGGATGACTCAAACGCGCCGATCATCGGCCAACATCCATCAGAAGTGTCCTTTTTTCAGGAGTCCGACATGTCTCTGCTCATCGGTTTCGTTTTCTCCGCCACCCCCGCCTTCGCGGAAACCCCGGCCGCCGGGGCCACGACGACCACGGTCACCACGACCACGGTCGTGGAGCCCCGCACGGGCTTCTCGATCGACGAGGAGGACTGCAACGGCAGGCTCCTCAAGAAGTTCGTCACGGCCCGCGCCTACGCCACCATCGTCGAGGCCGAGGCGAACGCCCGTGCCACGTGCCTGTCGGCGGAAGGTGATCGCGAGATCGCCGAGGCCGAGGCCGATCTCATCCTCGCCGAGGCCGAGGCCGTCCGCGGACGGGTCAACAACGAGTTCATCATGGTCGCGGGCGCCAGCGGCGCGGCCTCGGCCGGTGGCAGCACGTGCTACCGCTCCGGCGCCACGGAGATCTGCACCGGCGAGGCCGCGACTGAAGAGGCTCGCACCAGGGGCCTCGTCGCCTGGCAGCAGGGAATGAGCCCCGCGCTCTACAGCATCGGCGGCTACGACCCGCGCCTCGACGCCAGCGTCGGGATCGCGCAGCAGAGCTACGCCGGGTTCAACGCCAGCCAGCGGGCCACCGAGGTCTGGCGCGGCCAGGCCATGACCGAGTCCGCGGCGCGCACGGCCACCGAGGCCGAACTCGAGTCCGCCAAGGCCGCCGCGGCCAAGGCGAAGGCGCAGGCCAAGGCCGCGAAGGCCGAGACCGAGAAGGTCGCGGCCGAGCGGGACTCGCTCGCCGCCGACCTCGAGGTCAGCCTCCCGTAGCGTTCACATCGTTCTCGCTCCGTGATGCGTCGCAAGATGTGTCACGGAGCCCCGAGCAGTGTTTGCAACTATGGTTGCAGATAGCGCTCGGGCAACCGCTCGAACTTCCACGAACAGGAGAGTGTACATTGTTCCTTTCCCTCCTCGCCTCGCTCTTCACCGCCCCCGCCGTCGCCAACACGCCCGGCGTGGCGTGCGAGTTCTACACGCTCGCGCAGCCCGGCTGCGGTCCGGATCGCAAGCAGAACGTCGCGAACTGCGTGGTGGTCAAGAACCCCACAAAGCACTACGCCGAGTTGGGGATCAAGGGCATCTGCCCGGTGGGGAGTGGCGCGCAGGTCACCCGTCCGTCGATGAGCGAGCTCCCGCTCTTCATCGACGCCACCCCCGCCGACCCGACGACCGGTGGCCGCAACGTCGTCGCTCCCAAGAACGATGCGTACATCTTCCTCCGCCCGCTCGCCGGCGACCCCGACTGGAAGCCGCCCCAGGTCATCGACGTCGAGGCGAAGCTGTACGACCTGGTGCCCGTGGGCATCGTCACGAACGCCCAGTTCGTGCCGGCCTACACGGCCGTGGCTTCGCCGCAGAGCGGCGTCTCCGGCGCCGGCTACTTCTGCCAGCCGCTCGACTTGAGCGGGCCGTACAACTACGCCACGATCAGGCGTGACGATCTCTGCGACTGATCCGCTGGCCACGCACACAGCGTCGTGAGGCATCCTCGAAAGGGGGTGCCTCTTCTGTTGCAAACAAAAACGAGCCTTGCGGCTCGAATTTGCTTTTGATGTTAGCCTGAGACTGCTTCTTGTAATGCCTCGATCACGAAGCTGCTGATGGCGTAGGCCGAAAGCAGGATGACGAGACCAACGACTGCCGTGATGAGAATATCTTTTGCCTTGGTAACTGCCTTTGGATCGCCTTGAGCCATCATCCAGGTCCAACCTGCGTAGATAATGAGGAGCAGGAAGACGATACCAAGGAACGAAAGAAGAACACCGATGAGCTTACCGATGGTGTCGGTGAGTTCAGCGTCTTGAAGGCCGGTATCGTCACGAACGTCGCCTAGGTTAGTAGTAGCATCGTCGAGCGAGGCCGCGTGCGCGACCGGCAGCCGAGCGAAGCCAAGCGGAAGGGCGAGCAGCGTCGCGCCGATCACAAGATGCTTAAGCATGCGCATAAAAATGGTGAAGTTGAAATTTATGCAAAAATTATACCACGAGCCGTGAAGCTCGTGGTGTGGATGACTTTAGGACGACGGCCACTAAATACCGTTGATCGATAGAAATAGTTCTTGGATAACCGTTCGAGTGAGCGCGTAGGCTGATAATACAATGATGATTCCGACCGTAGCATTTTTTAAAATGTCCTTAGCTTTAGTGACTTGTTTAGGATCACCTTGAGCCGTCATCCACAAAAATCCTGCATAAATCATGAGGATCAATAGCAAGACACCTAAAAAAGATAGCGCAATGCCGATCAGACTCCCGATAATGTCAAAAATATCGCTCGATGGAACGCTGGAAGCGGCTCCGTACGCGCCAACGCCGGCATCGTCAACGTAGTCTGTGAATTGCGCTAATTTAAGGCTAGCCATACTTACGGGGTGGTGATTTGACCGGTTGTGATGGCATTCAAAACAGACGTTGTGATCACATAGGCCGCAGTCACGATCACGGCTCCGATGATTGACGTAGTAAGAATGTCTTTAGCTTTGGTAACTTGCTTAGGATCACCATGCGCCGTCATCCATAGGAAGCCGGCCCAAACCATTAGCGCAAAGAAAATTACGCCGACTAAACTGAAGGCTGGAGCAATAAGACGAGAACCGATCCAAGTGGCTATATTGGTGTTTTCGGCTGCAGCCACAAACGGAGCGCCGTAGGCTTTGGTGCCAGTATTTGAAAGTCCTGTTGATCCGGCTACGTCGCTAGCGTTGAAGGCTGCTAGCATAACTTGCGGCAGTATGAAGGAAGCCGCGAGTGCGGCTGCGACCAGGAGTTTTCGCATAGCGGAGGCCTCGTACGCGTTATTGGCTAAATTGAGCCACAGGCGTACGGAGCGACCGTCATCCGATAACTTACGCTTGCGTAGCTGAAAGAAGTGAGGAAATCACGAAGCTGGCAATAGCATAGGCGGCCAAGATGATGGCCAGGCCGACGATACCGGCAATGATGTAATTCTTGGCTTCGGTTGTGTTTTTGTCGCTCCCACCAGCCGTCATCCACTTAAAGCCGCCCATGAGAATGATAACTACAGCGACAATCCCAAGGAAACCGAGTGCGACGTTGATGAGCTGACCAATAGCCGTCTTGAGGTCGGCTTGGCCAAGACCGGTGGTGTCACCGAAATCTTCGCTCAAAATATCGTCAGCCTCGAGCGTTTCAGCGTGAACTGGAAGAGCTGAGAGTGGCGAGAGGTGCACGAAGGGAAGGGTGAGGGCCAGCCCGAGCGCAACGCTCATGCCAAACCTAACAAGAGCTTTGACCATAGGATAAAAAGAATGATGAGTGAACGATCTGAAAGAAGTATATCACGAGCTTGTCACCGACCCGGCAACAAGAGCTGTGAGAACGGTACGAACGATGACGTACGCGCCAAAGATGATGACTAAACCTAGAATTGCCCAAATCATGGTGTCTTTACCTTGGGTGACCTTTTTGGTGTCCCCAGGACTGGAAAGCCACAAAAAACCGCCGTAGATAAAGATAAGCAATGCCAGACTGCCAACAACGGACAGAGCGGCAGAGATGACGCGGCCGACGATTTCGCGCACGTCGGATGTTCCGAGCGGATTGGTTAATGTTGGCGTCACGGCCAGTACAAGGCTTGGAGTCAAAGAAAGCGTTAGAGCGAACAGTGAGATAAAAAGACGGCGCATATTATTTAGTCGTGAAGGGAACGTTTGTGCTGCCGGCCGATCCACCATCAGGTGCTGCCTTAAGAGTGTTTTCAAGATTAGTAGTTGGTGCATCGCCGGTTTTGAGGCCGGCCAAGATAAAATTAATCGCCACATACGAACCGAAAACGATAACAATGCCGACGATGCCACCGGTCATGGCAGATCTGCCGCTTTCCACCCATTTTGGATCACCGCGGGACATGAGCCATTTGAATCCACCGTAAATGAATACAAACAATAAGACGGTGCCGCTGATACCGAGAGTGAAATTAGCTAGGTTGACGAAAACTTGGAGAACTTGTTCGAGCGTGCAATTGCCACGTTCTCGACAATCTTCACAGGCATTCGGATCAGAGCCCGTTCCGCAGAGCGCTGAACCGGCAAAAATTATACCCTCGCTTTGGATGTCTGCCAGCGGATCGGTAGAAGTTGTCGCCTCGGCGTTGGCGACAAGTGGAACGCCAAGATTAGCGGCCAGCAAGCAGGCACTGAAAGCGAGACGAAGTGAATACATAGATCGATCCGAGTATATCACAAAAGATCGGCTTGGAGCCGATCTTTTGATGCTAATCGATGTAGGTTTGAGCTACGACTGAAGCCGCGTTGTCTATGACTTCTTCAGGTTTTTCTGGACCAAGCAGCATCTCGTCGATCAGATTTTCCATGGCAGCTTCAGCGGCATCTACGTCTACGCCGCGATACCAGGTTTTAGCCGTTAGCAGTTGATCGGCGAACGTGCCTAGATCCTCATCGTTTAATTGTGTAGTGATGAGTGCGCGTAGAGCTGTGGGTTTGTTGGCCGCTTCAAGATAGCTGGTGACGTTATCAGCATCTGAAGCAAACAAGATGAAATCCCAAGCGTAGTCGATATTTTCTGAGCTCTTTGAAACGCCTTCAATCCAGTAGTTGGCGTAGTTCACTTCTTGTCCGACACCGATCTGCGGCAGGGGAGAGACCGTAAAATTCAGTTTGGGGGCAGCTGTACGAATGAGTGGGATGTCGTAGCTGTAGCCGAAATACATGGCAGTTTCACCGTTTACGAAGGCTTCAAACGAATTTGGGAAATCGTCGTTCCAGGTGTAGACCTCCTTGGTTGGATTGGCAAAGGCGGTATAAAAACGGACGGCGTCAAGCGACGGGAAGACGTCTGGTTCGGTGCCTTCGGGAATGGTATCAAAGGCGACGCGGCCGCGGTCGTCTACCATTTCTGTGCCGTTTTGCAGCATGAGAACGGACAGTAAATCGACGGAACGCTGAACGTTGCTTGAGGTGCCGATAGCTGCAGCTGATTGAGTGATGGTGCCGTCGTCGCTGATGGTGGTCAGAGCTTTAACTGCTTCTTGAAAAGCTTCCCAAGTGCTTGGCGGTTCAGTTACGCCAGCTGCGTTTAGCATGTCTTGGTTAGAGAAAAGTGCGAGCGTATCGACGGCCATGGGAAGGCCGTAAATTTTGTCTGACGGATCGATCTTTGGGTCTGGTTGATAGGGCAAGATGGCGTCGTCAACCACGACCGGAACAAAACTTGATTTAAAAGATTTGAGGCTCATCGTTTCTTGCTCGCGACTTACCATGACGGTTTTTTTGCGTAGAGTGCCTTGAGTTTCTTGAAAAGTGACGTTAACCGTCGACGGCATCGGTTCAAGGAGGTTTTGGAACTCTCCCATCCAAGTATTATGAACCGACAAGATATCCGGTCCTTCGCCTTCGGCAATGGCTCGAACTAATTCGTCTTTGTATTCGTCAAAACGTAACTTTTTATAAGTAAACTTCACCGTCGGATGGAGTGTACGGTAGGACGAGATAATACTGTCGAAAGAATTGTCTTCGTCAAATACGCGCCAGATGGTGAGTTCGACTGGTTTTGAGCTACTTCCGTTAGTGTCACCACCTGAGCAGCCTGCGCCGGTTGTCAGAAGAACTGAAAGTAGGATGAGAGAAGAAAACAGTCGGTTGAGACGCATACTTATGAGGCAAAACGCGTAAGATAGTTACGAAGTTCTTGACTGACCTCCGGGTGGTCAAGTCCAAGCTCGATTTGTGCGATGATGAATTGCAGTTTATTGCCGCAGTCGTAACGATTGCCTGAAAACTTGCATCCATGCATGCTGCCGCCTTGTGCTAAATAGGTCGTGAAAGCATCGGCGAGGCGAATTTCGCCGTCTTTTCCTGGTGTTTGATCAGCTAAGAGTCGCAGAATTTCAGGCGTGATGACATAACGGCCGACGACTGCGAGGTTTGATGGCGCCTCTTCGATCGGTGGTTTTTCCACGAAGGTCGTTATGTTCCACGTTTGTGCATCAAGCTCCTGTCCGGCGATTACGCCGTAGCTTGAGACTTTTTCGCGTGGAACCTCAAGGACTGCAACCACTGGATCCTGATACTGTTCGTAAGTCGCGATGAGTTCGCCGATAGCTGGCTGCTTCCCGGTAATAATATCATCTCCGAACAAGATCGCGACCGGTTCGTCTTCGTCGACAAACGGCATGGCGGTTAAAATGGCGTGTCCATCGCCGAGCGGCTTGGCCTGACGAACGAAAGCAAACTTGGCGAGTTTGCCGAT
>CAYSXU010000016.1:0-16937 GCA_964435095.1 uncultured Gammaproteobacteria bacterium
GGTAGACCAATTTCGCGTAAGCGCGTTGGGGCCGCCTGCCATAACTCTAGGGGCGAACCAAAATAATCCCGCAGCTTGTTAAGCGTGCGCGCGCCGAAGCGTCCAAAGTTGGCGAAGGCGATTGAGGCGTCTCGATTGTTCATGAAATTAGTTTAGCACGGCGTGCTATACTGGGTGTGTTATGCGAAAGTTCACCGCGTCCGTTCAAAGGGCGTTTGAATGGTTACGAAACCATCATTATGTAAGTGCCTTTGCCCTAGTGGCAGCGGTTTTGCTTTTACCGCATTTTACTCAGGCCATTTCACTCGATCGGTTCGTTATGAACCCGTTCGATTCAACGGCGCTCATGTTGGCAGGCATTATCAACAACATTGCCGCTGTCGTCGGTAAACTAATGTTACTTATCATCGAGATGATCATTGTTCCGATCCTCGGTTATAACGGTTTCTCAAGCGCCGACATCGTCGATCTTGGCTGGTCGCTCGTGCGTGATGTAGTTAACATGGCCGTGGTGGTTATCCTGATCGTACTGGCTATGCAGACTATCATTGGCTATCACAAGGCCAATTGGACGCAACAGCTTCCGCGTCTGTTCATCGGCGTCATTTTGGTTAATTTCAGCCGTACGATTTGCGGTGTCCTAATCGACATCAGCCAGGTGGTCATGTTTACGTTCGTGAATGCGATTATCGACATTGCAGCCGGTAACTTTGCGCAGATGCTCGGCATCTCCCAGTTCGGTGAATTTAGTAATGAATTTATCGATAAGATCAATGATTCTGGTACGGGTATCGAAGCGTACGCCTATCTTGGATCGGCCTATTTGCAGCTGGCGCTTTACCTAGCGATTTTTGGCGTCATTTTGCTCATGGCACTCATGTACATTTGGCGCATCGTATTATTGTGGTTGCTTATCATCATGTCACCGATTGCCTTCTTCTTGAACGGATTAGGCGACATGTTTAAGGCCTCGTCTAGTTATTACGGTAAATGGTGGGAGAAGTTTTCTGGTGCGCTCATCATGGGTCCGCTTCTGACTTTCTTCTTGTGGCTATCGCTCGCGGCCTCGTCGGGTAGTAATTTGGCTGTCACTCAGGATTTTCCGTTGCCAGATGAGCCGGGTGAATATGGCCTCGCGCTTGAGAACTTTAGTCTCGACAGCTTGCTCGGCACATTTGTAGCCTTGCTTTTGCTCATTGTTGGCATGCAGCTGGCGTCAGCTTCGGCTGCTGCTATTGGCGGCCCTGTTAGTAAATACATCAGCGAGGACATGGGCAAGAAGCTGGTGACAGGCGCGGTCAAGTTGCCGGGTTCGTTGGCTAACCGGGCTATTGGAAAAAGTTTGGACAAGTCGGCAGCTAAATACGGCGGTACTCAACGTGGAACTTTGTCGTCCTACCTGATGGCCGACGCCGGAAAGATGCTCAATAGGAATGCTAGGCGCATGGATAATGTTCCTTTGATCGGCGGTATGGCTGCTGCTGGATTAGCGGCCGGCGGTGGCGCACTGCTTAACAAAGCGGGTGACAAGAAGGCAGAATTGCGTAAGGCAGCCGCTGAAAGAGCTAAGAAGATGAACTCAGGGCAGCGCGACGAGCTCTTGGCTTCGATGGCTCAAGAAGACGGTGGACAGATGTTCGGTGCTATGGCGATTGAGGATCAGGAGGCCTTCCATGTTAATATGGCGACCAATTTGAGAACTCAGAAAGACGCTAAGAAGTCGCTTAAGGATCGTGCTGTCTTAGGAGTTAAAACCTCTAAAGGTTTCAATGATCTACCCCCAGATGAACAGAACAAGCGTATTGCTGATGCGGAATCAAAGGCCGTTAAAGATTTCGAAAAAGTACTCGGAAATTCTATTCAACACGTTGATAAGAATAAAGATGATTTGCTTGATTCGGCTGGTAAGGACGCCTTGGCCGGCACAATGACACAAAATCTTCATCTATTGAAAGCTAAGGGCAAGCCAGGTGATAGAGACTATAAGTCGCAAGATGACGTCATTAAAGAATTTGTTAAAGATCAGCAAGACAAGGGCGGCTTCAAGGTTCGTATGTTGTCGGAAGATGCGGCCAGACATTCCGGTGTTCAGAAGGCGCTTGATAGTGAAATGATTATTCGTGAAGGCAAGCCCATTACTTTGCTTGAGGACATCAAACGCGGTACCCAAGGTAAACCGCTTCAAGATGCGGTGGGAGGTGTGAAGAAGGTAAGTCCGGTGAATGCGGCGACGTTTACCATACCGGAGGGCGCTCCACCTGAACGTAAAACGGAAGTGGCAAATAATGTGCGTAATGTAGTGGCGACTAGCGGCGTGGCTGGACTTGATGACCCTACGCTGGCGTCCTTCAGAGAAGCGGTAAACGCTTTGCCGCCAGACACTATTTCGCACGGTACTCGGGTTGGTCTTGATGAGCAGCTCATGAAGAAGGGGAATAGCGTGGATGATATTTACGGCGTTATTCCAGAATCTGACGTGCCAGATGATACGCTGCTGCGTATTAGCGATCTCATGGAGCGCGAACCAACCTATGCCCAAGCCTTCGAGAGCAAACTTCCGGCGGCGGGCGCTAATGACATTACTGAGGCGATTGTCGACGGTGTGAAAGTTGAAGGAATCAAGAAGCTCAAGAAAAAATTTGATGACTCAACTGGCGAAGAGAAAGCTAAGATCCGCAAGTCAGTGGAGGTAATCGAGAAATCGGTTGACGCCCATCTTGAACAGCATCGTCAGTTACGAGCAAGCGGCATGGAGAATGATATCGATAGGGAATTCGATAAGAAGCTTAAGAGCGTCAAATCAGCCATTAAAATGCTCACTGAACGACAGCGAAGACAGAACTAGCCTATGTCGCTCGACCAGTTGCTGAACATCCCAACGGTCGAAGATTTCCTGCTCGACGATGGAATGAGTACCACGCTTGAGGAAGTCTTAACCAAATACGGACTACCGTATCATCGCTGGGATGAGTTGGTAGATCTCACAAGCGCCGTACTTGACGAAGAACTTCCGCTTGACCAGATGCCTGCGCTCATTGCGCAGGCCTTTGGCGTTGATGAGAAGATTGGGCAAGCAATCGCTGCAGACGTGGCGGGTTATCGTTTGTACCCGTTGCGTGATTTTGTGCCGGACGTAGCCGAGTACATCACTAAGTGGGGCAAGCGGCCTCAGGATTATCCGCAGAAACGTATTGGTAAAGCCAAGGTTACGACGGATCGGTTGGCTAGCGAGTTGTCGGAAAAACATGGCTTAGAATTTTCTGAGGTTCTTATAAAGCGCATGGGATTCTTGATTAAGGGCTATTTTGACGGCAGCAAAACGCGAGAATCAACTCTGACGTTCTTTTCACGTCAGCCAAGTATTGGTGGTTTGGGTGTTTCGGGCGAAAAGGGTCAGGAAGTATTAGATGACGTGGATTCCATGCGTAGAGGTATTGAGTTGGTCGATCGCGAGGAAGAGGTGCACGAAGAAACGCAGGTTTTATCGGCTCCTAAGCCGTCGACTTATCTTGAAGTCGCTCCGTCGCACGAAGTAACCGTAGAAGTGCCGGTCGTGTCGGGTGCCGTCTTCAAGAAGTCGGTCGAGAAAGAAGTTCTGCCGGCAGTTAAGGATGTGAAAGCGGCGAAGCAGATGCAAACAATCGCTGCGCCCGTAAAAGATAAGCTCGAAAGCGCGGTGAGTAGTAGCGTGGAGGCTGCGGCTGTTACGCTCCAGACTAAACGCATCGCGAAAAAAGCTTTTGCAGATATTGCCAGAGCTGCTATTCGAGGTTTGCGTGACCTATATCAGACTCGTGAAATTTTGGAGCGCGACTTTGCGTTAACGGGTGTAGAGCTGGAGACTTTGACTGAGGCGATCGAGCGAGGTCACGCTATGTATCATGCACAAGGGCAGGACGTGCAGTCGCCAGAGCAAGTTCAAACGAATGATTTGACTGATGTTTTCCAGGTGAGCGCAGCTCGTACAAAAGCCGAAGAGGTTGAGCTTCAAGCTTCAAAGATCACGCCAAAAGAACGTGCAGAGGCTGAGATCGCAGCACGTCCGATGCCGGTCACTCCAAAGCTAACTGTGGGCAGTGTGCCGCCGTCACAACCAGGTCAGCAGGCCGTGGTGACTGACATTCGTCCGACTACCAGACTTATGGGTCCGATTGAGCAGCTTGGGTCCATGACATCGACGGAATTCCGTCGTCTCTCAACGTCACCTTCGGATGCAGTTCAAAAAATCGAAGACTTACTCTTGTCGCTTGAGCGTCAATCATACGAAGAGCGGATTAAGGGCGTTAAGGCCTGGCGCCAGAGTCCTGTCAATCAACTTTATCTGGGTATGGCCTCGCAGGCTTTAAAAGACGGAATTGCTATTGCTGAGGTTGCTAGTCGTCGTCGTGCTGCTGGGGAAGAGAGCTTAAGCCCGGCTGAGATTCGGGCGATCTCTGGTTTGAATGGGAAGCTAAGATATTAGTTTTTCCGTCATTGCGAGGAATCACGTAATCGTGATGACGAAGCAATCTAGGTTCGATGCAGGTAGATTGCTTCGTCAGGATTACCCTCCTCGCAATGACGAAAATAAGACAGGGCGTGTTATACTTTTGGCATGTCGAGATCTCAATTCGTAGTGCCACAATTTCTTGATGTTGAATCAAAGATCATCGGCGCGATAACTGCCCGACAGTTTTTGATTATGCTTGCGGTGTTGCTGATAGAATTCATGATCTACAGCATTTTCTTAAGCATTGTTGTAGTCATCGCGTTAGGCGTGCCGGTATTGGCTATCGGGGTAGTTTTTGCTTTTGCCAAAGTGAATGGGCAGCCGTTTCATTTTATTGCGCTTAATGTTGTACAGACATTGCGCAAGCCGAAATTACGAGTATGGGATAAGACGCTCTCTGATGCTGATCTACGAGTATTTTTAGAAAAAGACGAAGAAATTGTAGCCATACCAACGCCCAAAAAGGCTCCGCTTGAACAGTCGCGATTGCAAGAGTTAACACTTGTGGTGAATACCGGTGGTAGCTATGCCCCGGATGAAGACCCAGCTTCTTATGGCGCAGCCACAGAATAAACTAGCTAAACCAAAGCCTGGACAACCAACCCAGCGTTATTTGGATATTGCAGAGATCAGAGAGAACTGCGTTATCATGAAAGATGGCACGTTACGCGCTGTACTCATGGTATCGAGTATTAATTTTGCATTGAAAAGCGAAGATGAGCAGCAGGCCATCATTCAAGGTTACATGCAATTCTTGAACGGCCTTGAACATCCTTTACAAGTTGTTATCCAGTCGCGTCGCATGAATATTGACAGCTACATGTTACGTCTGAAAGAACAAGAGGAGAAAAACGTCAACGAGCTGCTGAGAACACAAATCCGCGACTACATGTCATTTATTACTGAGCTCGTTGAGCTAGGCGAGATCATGCAAAAGCGCTTTTTCGTTATTGTTCCCTTTGATCCGCTTGAAGGCAATGAAAAGGGCAAGGGCTTTATGAGTAAGGTTTCATCCGCGTTTGCTCCGGCTAAAATTTTAAAACTCAACGACCAAAAATTCCGTGATCGCCATGACTCGCTCATGCAGCGTACATCTTCGGTCGCTGGCGGATTATCAAGTATGGGACTACAGGTTGCGATGCTAGATACTCAAGGCCTTATTGAGCTGTATTACACCTCGTACAATCCTGACGTGTTTGACGTAGAAAAACTGGTTGACGTCAATAAACTGCGTGTTGAAACGCACTTCTAGTGTATGTCATTCGATATTAAAGATTTTAATCAGCACGCCGGCCCGTCAAAGGTTGCGCCGCAGAAAAAGCTGACAGATGCACAGCTGAAGGCTATTGAGGAGCGCGCCACCCTTGAAGAAGAGCGTGTCTATAGACGTGGAACGGTTTCGGTTCGCGATCTTATCGCGCCAGCCTCTTATGACATCAACTCAGCCTTCTTAAAATTGGGCGATACGTATCTTAGAACCTTGTTTGTAACGACGTATCCTCGATATGTAGGCATCGGTTGGGGAGCGCCGATTATCAACTATAACGGCACTATAGATATTTCGATGTTCTTTTATCCAATTAAGCCTGAAGTAATTCTAAAACAGCTTAAAAATAAAGTAGGTATCTTGGAAGCGCAGATTACTTCGGATGCTGACACAGGCAAACCGCGCGATCCAATGCGCGAGACGGCTTTACGTGATGTTGAACAATTGCGTGACGATCTCACGCAGGGCATTGAACATTTCTTCCAGTTTGCTTTTTACGTAACGTTGTACGCTAAAAATAAGGAGGAGCTTGATAAGCGCACAGAGCAGATCGAGTCTATCTTCGGACAAAAACTTATATATTCAAAGCGTAGCTTTTATCAGGCTGAACAGGGTTTCAATTCAACGTTGCCTTCGTGCAATGACGAACTGATGATTACGTTCAACATGAACACTTCGCCGATCGCTTCGTCGTACCCGTTCATCTCATCTGACGTAACGAGCGATAATGGCATTTTGTACGGCATTAATCGTCACAATAATTCGCTAATTTTGTTTGATCGGTTTTCGCTTCAAAACGCGAATTCGGTCGTATTCGCGACTTCTGGTGCCGGAAAATCATACGCGATTAAATTGGAAATATTGCGTTCCATGATGATGGGCGTTGATGTCATTGTTATCGATCCAGAAATGGAATATCGCCAGCTTTCAGATGCCGTTGGCGGCACGTATATCAATGTTTCGTTGGCTTCAGACAGCAAGGTTAACCCATTTGATTTACCGCGGCCGAAAGGCGAGGAGACAAGCGTTGACGATATTCTGAGGAGCGCTGTTATCACGCTCAAGGGTTTGTTACGTATCATGATTGGTAAGCCGATCGGTGAAAAGAGTCAGCTTGGTTTTACTCCGGAAGAGGATTCATTGCTTGACCGGGCATTGCTTGAGTCTTATGCCAAGAAAGATATTACCGCCGATCTGCCAAGCCTTGAAGGTGTGGCTGATTTTCCGATTATCGATGATTTAGTAGAAGTTCTTGAGGGTATGGATGGTGGCGCTAATTTGGTGGCGCGCTTGCAGAAATACACCATAGGTACTTTTGCTGGATTGCTTAATTCTCCGACGACAGTCGAAATGCGCAACCAGTTAGTGGTCTTTTCCGTGCGTGATCTTGAAGATGAGCTACGGCCAATGGCGATTTATACGATCGTCAACTATATCTGGAACGTCGTCCGTTCAGAACGTAAGAAGCGTATTTTAGTAATCGACGAGGCTTGGTGGCTGATGCAAAATGAAGATAGTGCCAAGTTTATCTTTGCGCTAGTAAAACGCGCTCGTAAATATTTCCTTGGAGTTACCACGATCACTCAAGATGTTAATGACTTCTTGTCTACGCAGTACGGACAAGCAATTGTTACCAATTCGTCATTACAATTATTACTTAAACAATCGCCGGCAGGAGTAGATTTGATTTCCAAGACCTTTAACCTCACACAGAGCGAAAAATATCTGTTACTTGAGGCCGGGGTGGGGGAAGGAATCTTTTTCGCGGGGCAGAAACATGCGGCGATTAAGGTTGTCGCCTCCTACACCGAAGATCAGATAGTCACGACCAATCCACAACAGCTGCTTGAAATAGAACGTGCTAAAAAGCAATACGCTGCCTCAGTTTCAGGCGAAGAACAGCCAGCCTAATATGGAAACTCGAAAAAAAATCGAACTTATCATCGCGGTCGTTGTCATCGTGATTTTTATCGTTATGTTGGCCGTGTTTCTTAGACAACCGGTTCAAGATGAGGTGGCTATACAAGACGACACGACTGATCAGCTAAACGAGGTACCCAGCCGGGCGGCACGAGCTACTGAAATAGAAACCTCGGATATCCCCAAGACTTCAACCGTCTCTGCTACGACGATCGCACGTACTTTTGTTGAGCGCTTTGGCAGCTATTCATCGGAGAGTAATTTTGCAAACGTTGAAGATATCAAATCATTAGCCACCGAAGATTTTCAGACTGACCTCGAGGAGATCATCGACAAAGCCCGCAAACAGGCTGACGGCGCATATTATGGTATCTCGACGATTGTCATTACGACTAAATCTGTAGACGAAACTGACACGGCCATGACGCTACGCATGACGACGCAGCGCGAAGAGGCGATCGATGATCCAAGCAAGCCGATAGTGCGATATCAAGAAATCGTGGTTGACTTGGTAAAAGTTGGTGATAATTGGTTGGTTGATGGGTTCACATGGGAATAGTCTTTGGACGACCGCTTTTTTACTGGTTGGTCTCGGCTATTTTTCCGAGACATTGTCTACGTTGTGGAGAGGAAGGGGCACTGGTCTGCCGTTTCTGTTCTGGGGTGGTCGATTTTGGTCAATTGCCGTTTGCTTACGCCAACCCAACCGTTCGTGAACTATTGCGTTCTTGGAAATACATGGGCGATTTGACGGCTCGTGATATTTTATTAGCTAAGGCGGAATCGGCTTGGCGTAATCGTTCGATCGAGACAGATGCTATTGTCGCCATACCGCTTTCAGCTCGTCGTAAGCGTGATCGTGGGTTCAACCAAGCTCAAGATATTGCTTGTTGGATAAGTAAAAAGACGAGTATTCCCGTTAGTCATGTATTACAGCGTAGAGAATCGCGGGGCTATCAAGCTAAGCGCTCTAAAGAAGACCGCGCAGGTGCGATGGAAAATTCGCCTTTTCTGGTCAGCGGCCAGGTTACGGGTCGAATTTTATTAGTTGATGATGTTTTCACGACAGGCGCGACGCTTGAAGCAGCACGTCGAGTTTTGCTAGCCGCAGGAGCGCAAACGGTCGAGCATTTTACGCTTATTGCTGGGGATGTGAGTCATTGAAATATTTGAGATGGCGGCAGATGTCGAGCGGCGAGTATGTTTGGTTTTGGGGTGGGGGTCTTGCTATTGAGACAAAGTCGCATTAAGATGATGAGTATATGGATCATCTTGAATCAAGGAGCATAACAATCCTAGCTGAGCTCGCTGACGAGGGTTTTCGGATCACAATGCTTCGAAGAGCACTTATCGAGCTCATGACGCAACTTGAGAGGCCATTTTCAGTAGACGAAATTCGGCATCTCCTCAAACAAAAGGGTATAGCAACATACAGAGGCTCACTCTATCGAGAAATAGAGTTTCTCACGAAGATGAGGATAATCGAACACATTATCTTCCATGATGGAGTTCTCAGATACGAACTCAGCGACCGTATTCATCACCATCACCTCGTCTGTCTTAACTGCAACCAGGTACAGGACGTCGAGCTCAAACAAGAACTCGATGATGAAGAAAAGCGTATTTCACGGAAAACAAAGTTTCAAATTATCCGTCATTCACTTGAATTTTTCGGCCTATGCGTAAATTGTCGCTCGTAATCATCGCTATTGTAGGTCTAGTTGCAACCGTCTTATATTTTTCAATGAAACAGGACGATCAGGACACAGTTAATTGGACGCCTGACCATCGTTTTTACGTTCAAGTCACCACTAACACGCTTGTACATTTAGTAGAGCAGGTCGGTGGGGAGGCGGTTGGTGTTTCTCCTATTGTTTCAAGCGATATTGAACCGCACGAATACGAGCCAACGGCAAACGATATTATTACAGGCCTTTCCAGTGATTTATTCATTATGATCGGTGCCGGAATTGATGTTTGGGCGCAGACCATCGTCGATCAACGTGAGGTTGAGGACAAACCGAATATTATAGTGCTCGATCCTGTTGCTCAGGATCCACATTTTTGGCTTGATCCAATTTCGGTTATAGATTTTGTTGGTCAGGTGCGCGACGCATTCATCGAGATCGATCCTGAATATGCTGAGCTGTATCGTGCTAATGCCCAGTCGTATATCGATGAGCTGACTTTACTTGACCTAGATTACCGCGCTCAACTTGTTGAATGCGCGCGGCCTGAGGTTGTAGTGGCACACGACGCCTTTAATTACTTGGCTGAACGTTACGGCTTTGCCGTGTACGCCGTGTCAGGCATTTCGCCTGAAGCGGAACCGACTCCTTCGGATCTAGCTGAGCTCGCGGAACTTATTAATGAGCATGATCTTGAGGTTGTGTTCTTTGAAGAAACGGCGGCCGATGAGATCGCTCAGGTCTTGGCTGACGAGACCGGAACAACGGCCCAAGTTCTGTATACTATTGAGATCATCCCGTCTGATGAAACTTATTTGTCGCTCATGCAAGCTAACCTCAATAAACTCGCAGACGCTATGCTATGCCAGTAAAGAAACATACATATATCGATATTAAGCGAGTTACGTTTGCCTACGAAGGACAGAACGTGCTTGAAAATATTTCGCTTTCAATCGGACCGGGCGAATATGTCGGCATCATTGGTCCAAATGGAGGCGGCAAAACTACGCTTCTCAAATTAATGCTTGGTTTGCTGCGACCAACCAGCGGCTCGGTTAATGTTTATATCGCTCGACATCTGATCGGATATGTTCCGCAACGAGCCGCTAGTATTGATCCGTCTTTCCCGGCTACGGTGCGTGAGATTGTTGAAAGTGGCACCATCAAACCGGGTAGATTAAACATGCATAAGGATGATTACGCCGCGGTCAACGACGCGCTGGCCTTGACGGGAACAACTAAATTCGTGCATCAGCGCATTGCTGATCTTTCAGGCGGCGAACGCCAACGAGTCCTGGTTGCTCGTGCTCTTGCTGCGCGTCCGAAGATTCTTGTGCTCGATGAGCCTACTACGGCGGTTGACGTGGCGCATCAGGAAGAGTTTTACCGATTTATCCGCGATCTACATCGAAAACGTAAGCTCACTGTTGTCATGGTCTCGCATGATTTGGACACGTTGTCTCATGAGGTTGAGCGAGTAATTTGTCTTAATCGTCATCTCGTGTGCCATGGTAAGCCTGAGGAGGTCATGAAAGATCTGCGTATAGAACACTATGGACACTAATTATCAGCGCGCCACCGTCATCCGTGTTCTTGAAGATGAAGTACTCGGTACTGGTTCCATGTCTGAGCGTCATCAAGTACTTGAGGTGAAGACGAATGATGAGAGCTCAGTCGAGGTGACGGCTGACATTCCTTGGGCTAGGAGTCAATCGGGTTTTGAAGCTGGAGATCAAGTTATCATTTCAACGGTAGATTATGGGGGAGAAATAAGTTATGTGGTGACGGATGCTCTGCGTTTGCCAGATGTTGCTTTAGTAGTGTTACTTTTTGTCGCAATTGCATGTTGGTTTGGACGTCGGCACGGAGCGATGTCGCTTATTGGTCTTGGTATTAGTGCTGCGATTTTGGTGTTTGGCGTGGCGCCCGCGATCTTGGCTGGCTATGACCCGTTGATCGTATCAACCTGTGGTGGTGCGGTTATTCTAGTAGTGTCTCTGCTTATAGCTCATGGTGTTAATCGTCGGACATTGGTCGCGCTTGCAGCTACATTATTAACACTTTTGATAGCCGTCATTTTAGCTATTACTGCCGTGGATTTAATCGGTCTATCAGGTGCCGGGACGGAGGAGGCAATCTTCCTTCAGGTTGGCGCTGTTGCTGGTTTGAGCCTACGCGGTGTCTTGTTGGGAGGCATGGTTATCGGTGTGCTTGGTGTGCTCGATGACGTCACGACTGCGCAGTCAGCCGCCGTCGAAGAAATAGCGCGTGCTGATAAGGCGCTGTCAGCTGGTGAGTTATACCGGCGCGGGCTTTCGGTTGGCCGTGAGCATATTGCGTCTTTGGTTAATACTCTGGCTTTGGCGTATGCCGGCGCCTCATTTCCGTTATTCATTCTATTGACCATGGAAGACGGACCACCGTGGTGGGTAGTGCTAAACAGCGAAGCACTAGTTGAAGAGATAGTTCGTGCGCTAGTCGGGGGAGCGTCGCTTATTTTGGCTGTTCCAATTGCGACTTTCATAGCCGCTCGCGTGTTCGCTAAACGATAAAATATGTTGGAACTTTTTGAATACGCGTTTCTTCAACGGGCGCTGATGGCTGGACTAATGGTTGGAATGATCGCGCCGCTTTTGGGTTCTTTTTTGATGGTGCGCAGGTATTCATTAATCGCCGACACCTTAGCGCATGCTTCGCTGGCCGGTGTGGCTATTGGCTCTGTACTTGGTATTGCGCCGGTGCTGGCGGCCGCTGTGGTGGCGGCGTTAGTAGCCATTGGTATTGAGTGGCTGCGTCTGTCTGGACGGTTGCCTGGAGACGCGTTGCTCGCGATGTTCCTGACTGGCAGCTTGTCACTAGCTGTCGTCATCATGAGTGCGACTGGGAAGTATAACGCTAGCCTCTTAGCCTATCTCTTCGGCAGTATTACGACGGTCACGACGGGGGAGCTTTGGATGATGGCTGGTATTAGTTTGCTGGTCGTGGGCACGGTCGTTATGTGTTATCGTCGTCTCTTTTTATTGGCTTTTGACGAGGACGTGGCGCGTGCAGCTGGGCTCAATGTTCGTTTGCTAAATCTTGGACTAGCGGCGCTTACGGCGGTTACGGTTGCCGTGGCTATGCGCGTTGTTGGCGTGCTTTTGATAGGCGCTCTTATGATCGTGCCAGTACTCACCGCACTTCAGCTTTCGCGAGGTTTCCGTTCGACTATGATCATTGCAGTAATATGCTCTTTGGTCGCGGTTTTATTGGGCCTTTGGGTATCATTGATTTTCGATTTGGCGGCCGGGGCGACCATTGTTCTGGTATCGGTTGGGATGTTTATCCTTGCGACAATTCTAAAAATCCGCTAAGCTTTTGGCGCTCTGGAAGGGTGGCCGAGTGGTTTAAGGCAACGGTCTTGAAAACCGTCATACTGAAAGGTATCGCGAGTTCGAATCTCGCCCCTTCCGCCAGGTGCTCGCTTTCCGTTTGGCTATCGCTTGGGCTTCCGTTGGTGGCCCTGCGCTTATCGCCAAACGTCGCTCGCTTTCGTCCAGATTGCTGGACGACAGGCTGCTGAAAACGCGTACTAGACACATAGTTCACATACACGGAGAGGTGGCCGAGTGGCTGAAGGCACAGGTTTGCTAAACCTGCGTACTCGAAAGGGTACCGGAGGTTCGAATCCTCTCCTCTCCGCCACAAAAATACAACCCATCCGGGTTGTATTTTTGCGCCCCCAACGAAGCTCCACCAGAGCGAAGTGGGGCTCGTTTATGGATCGACCCGCGTAGTCGCTTTTATGTTACAGTAACATTCGTATGCAAAAAGTCTTTGCTGGTCTGTCGCTCCTTATGGGCTTCAGCACCTTTGCGCCGTACTTTGTAGGGATGGCGAGGGGCACCGCTAGACCTCACATTTTCTCTTGGATTACCTGGAGCTTGGTAACCGGGATCGGATTTATTATTTCGCTTAGCCATGGCGGAGGCGCAGGGGCGTTGATTTTTGGCATGCAATCGTTGCTTTGCATGGTGGTAGCGATCTACGCGGCGTTCAAAGGAGAAAAACATATCACTACCTTGGATCGCATCGCATTCGGTGGCGCGCTTGCCGTTACGCTTATGTACATTTTTACCCAACAGGCACTGCTTGCAGCTTTTCTTGCGACGATCATCGATCTTCTTGGCTACATACCAACCTTCCGCAAGTCATATGCGCTGCCCAGCAACGAGCCGGCGCTCACGTATACATTCTCGGGGATGAGCTTTTTGTTCTCACTATTTGCTTTGCAGGAGTGGTCATTCACCACGGCCTTTTATCCGCTCGTGCTCGTATTCTCCAACGCAAGCCTTGTTGTGTTCCTCCTCATCCGCCGTCGTACGCTCCGAACGCGCAATGCAATCTAGTCTGGTTGTGTGGAACAGGGAGCTGGGCCGACGCGCATGCCTCATAACCTATGGCTATGGAGTAATATATTTTGGTATACTGTAGCTATGCTAGAAGATGAGATTCAACTTGAGCCAGAAACCGAACAAGCGCTTGAGGAAGCAATTCCTGAAGGCGCTGTCGATATTGGTGTTGAGCTGTTGTCTTGGGAGACGTGGGAGTTTCCTCCTGTTGAACGCTCACAGCGCTGGTACATCGCTGCATCGCTAATCGGCGTCGGACTTCTCTTGTATGCCGTCTTTACGGCTAATTTCGTGTTTGGGCTCATTATCCTCATGTTCGCCATTCTGACGATCATGCGGGATTTAAAGAAGCCTGAGCGTATCGCGGTATTCCTCACGACGGCTGGCGTCGCCTTTGGAAATGAATTTTATCGGTATCAAGATATCCGCGACTTTTCAATTTCATACGATCCACCGACGGTCAAATCTCTCTACATTACCTTCCACGGTCGTGTTCAGCCAATGTTGTCTATCGATCTTGACGAGATGAACCCTAACGAGGTTCGTCGGACGCTTTTGCCGTATGTTTACGAGAACCTCGAGCGGGAGGGGGAGAGTTTGACAGACGTGCTCCGAAGGGTGTACAAATTGTAACCATCGCGGTGGAAATTCCGTGATGTTAGAAAGGTGAGCGTACGGATTTGGATGACCCGCTAGGAGACGGCCGAGAGACGACAAGACATACTTTTCCGTATGTTGAGGAGGATCGCAGGCCGGCGACACCGCGGGGCGCCAAATACGTAGCAAGCCATAAGCGCCCGTAGCTCAGTTGGATAGAGCATCAGCTTGCGGAGCTGAGGGTCGTACGTTCGAGTCGTGCCGGGCGCACCATGAAAACATCTGCTTTTGGGCAGGTGTTTTCATTTTTTGAAAGCATGCACCATACAGGAGCACTTGACGGATCAGTCCGTTGGCCTCAAGCTGTATGTTTGGGAAACTTTTCGGCCGCCCTTGAACTTCCCAATGGACAAGACTTGTGTTATCGTCATCCAACGCTTTTTTGCTATGTCAATCCACTTGAAAGATCATATTGTCGCCGTTCCAACGGTCGGGTCTGCTAAGGCAAAAGATTTTGCTCGCTTAGGAGTAGCAACCATCGAGGACGCCTTATTCGATTTTCCTTTTCGTTACGATGACTTGTCGAATTCGGTAGCCATCGCCGATGCGCGGCCTGGCTCAAAAGTAACTATTCAGGGCACGATTACAGCCATCAATAGCCGCCGTAGTCAGAAATCATGGCGCATGACGGTAACCGAGGCGCTAATTGAGGATGGCACCGGAACCATTAAAGCTATTTGGTTTCACCAGGGTTTTTTAACGAGAGTTCTCAAACCTGGGCAGATCGTTTCGTTGGCCGGCAAGGTTGATGATAAGTACGGCCTGTCGCTCGTGAACCCAGTATATGAGGTTGTTGGTAAGATTACCGTGGCCAAGCACACTGGTCGTATTCTTCCCATTTATCGTTTGACCGGCGCATTGACTCAGAAGATACGTCGCAAAGTAGCTGAGGCTGCGCTTGCATGTCTTAACGAGGTCGAGGAATGGATGCCGTCGCGTATTTTGAATGAGGTCGATTTGGTAGCTTTACCCCAAGCTATTGCCGAGCTTCACTTTCCACAAACCGAAGAAACGAAAGACGCCGCTTTACGTCGTTTAAAATTTGATGAATTTTTTCTTCATCAACTTTTGCATGCCAAGAGCCGTCGCGAACTTCAAATGCAAAAGGCGCCAAGTGTGCCGTTTCATGAATCGAGCGTAAAAGAGGCGGTTGAGACCCTGCCATTTCCACTCACAGGCGCTCAGAAAAAAGCTGTTTGGGCGATTATTAAAGACATGGACCGTCCTGAGCCAATGAACCGTTTGCTTGAAGGCGATGTCGGAAGCGGTAAGACGGTCGTGGCGGCATTGGTTGGATTGAATGCTGCTCAATCTGGTTGGCAGACTGCCATGTTGGCTCCGACTGAGATTTTAGCCGAACAGCATGCGCAAACCTTGCAACGTCTGTTTGGCGACCGTATGACGATAGCCTTGTATACGCGTACTAAGCGTCGGGTTGGCGGCAGGGAGGTCACTAAGGCGCAATTGCTTGCCTCGTTGCGTAATGGTGCCGCTCAGGTGGTGGTTGGCACACATGCGCTGCTGACTGAGGATGTTATGTTTGATCGTTTGGCGTTGATCGTAGTCGATGAGCAGCATCGTTTTGGTGTAAGGCAGCGCCAGGCGCTTAAGGATAAACAGGGCGACGCTGATGGAGTTCCGCACTTGCTTTCAATGACTGCTACGCCAATCCCGCGTTCTCTGGCGCTTGTGCTGTATGGCGATCTTGACCGATCAATTTTGAATGAACATCCGGCTGGTCGTAAACCGATTATGACAAAGATCGTCGAGCCAGGACGAGAACGGGATACGTTCGCTATGATGCGCAAACAAATGGATGCACACCATCAGGTTTTTGTTGTCTGTCCTTTGATTGAAGAATCAGATGCGCTTGGTGTGAATTCAGTTAATGAAGTTTTTAAAGAGTTTACTACCGGAGCGTTTTCCGGTTATCGCGTAGAAATGTTGCACGGTCGCATGAAGACGAAAGAAAAAGATGATGTCATGCGTGCATTTGCTCAGGGCGAAGCGGATATGTTGATCTCGACTACGGTTGTTGAGGTGGGCGTAGACGTGCCAAACGCCACCGTCATGTATATTGAGGGCGCTGAGCGTTTTGGTTTGGCACAGCTTCACCAGTTACGCGGACGCGTCGGACGTGGCGCTGATCAAAGCTATTGTTTTCTGCATCCTTCGACTACGCTTGGCGAAATTGCGCGTCAACGTCTCCAGGCAGTTGTAGATAGTCAGGACGGTTTTGACTTGGCCGAGAAAGATCTTCAGTTGCGAGGTGCGGGTAATATTTTCGGCACCGAACAGTCTGGTTTTGAACAGTTCAAGCTCGGCACCATGCATGATATTGATCTTATGAGTGCAGCCAAGGATTTCTCAAAGGAGATGCTTGACGAGAGCCCTGATCTGTCAGTTTTCCCAAAGCTAAAAAAACGTCTTATCGAGTACGTAGGTGAAGTGCATTTTGAGTAGCAAAGGCAAGTTGAATCGAATAGCCTGTAACAAAAAGTGTCCGATCGGACACTTTTTGTTAC
>CAYSXU010000017.1:0-356 GCA_964435095.1 uncultured Gammaproteobacteria bacterium
ACTTAACAAAGGCCAATTCAGCACGAGCATGGGCGGCACAACGCTCACCATGACGGTCGTATTTTCCGACGGATCCATCTTCACTTCGGAGCCGTTCATGCCGCAATAATATGCGTAGAACATTCCCAAAAGGCATTACCCTCATCGAAACCGTGCTCTACGTTGGCCTATTGGCGATTACTTTGCCGTTCATGGTGCAGTTTTTGTTGCGCACTCAGTCTGAACATCAACTCTTCGATGCGCGAATGCGCATGGAGCAATCCGCTGCACTCTTACTTGATCAGCTCACCTACGATCTCACTAAGGCCGATAATATTTCAGTGAGTACGTCGACCCTCAATAGTGCTACGAGTACG
>CAYSXU010000017.1:366-16288 GCA_964435095.1 uncultured Gammaproteobacteria bacterium
ACGTTTAAATTCCATGACGACTCAGGAACGCTGATCACTATTGATTGTCCTACAGTAAATACTACTTTCGAATCAGGCTCACAAAATGTCAGACGGCTTCGCTACCAATCAGGCGCTAATGCCGCCATTTATCTTACCGATAATAACCTCGACGTCACACAGTGGCGCATTGTCGCCGTACGTGACTCGTCAAATATTCTCACGGGAATTCGCGTCAGCTTTGATGTAGCCATGCTCGCCCCTGATGGTAGCCCATATCGCAACGCCGCCTTTGCTGCCAATACCACTATAAGTCTTCAGCCACACACGGTAGAAAACTAGTATGCCTCGCGGAGTCATTCTCATCTATCTCGTCCTAATCTTAGGCAGCGCAGGCCTGGCTGCAACCGCCATGCTGGCGCGCAGCGGCATCAATCTACTCGTTGACGCCAACGATGGCGTTTCAGCTATGACAACGCGTGCAGAAGCCTTTGGTTGTCTTGACGAAGTACTTATCCATTTACAAAAAGACAATGCTTACGCCCCAGCCACGCTTACGACGGGCTACGCAACCTGTCAGCTTTCAGTCACCACACCCGGAAGCGGCCTACGTACTACAACTGTAACGCTAACCGACGGATCGATCACCCGTCGCGTCTACGCAGAAATCACGCTCTCGCCGTTTACTGTTACTCAGATCATTGAGCAATAAGCTGCCGCAATTCTTCCATCATCCGAAGATAGAAGCGCAGATTCTGAAGCGTTGCTAGACGCATGCCGAGCATTTCGCCTGACTTAAATAGATGACGCAGGTAGGCGCGGGAGTAGGCTTGCGACGTCGGCACGTCGTTAAAACGATCAATCGGTGATAAGTCGCTCGTAAACCGTTCGTTGGTAATTTGAATCTTATCGTATAGAGCTTCGGCGATACGGAAATCAGCTGCGCCTTCTTGAGCTCGTTTAAAAGCTTCACGTACAGCCAAGGCTGGATCACATTTCCAGACAAACAACGTTCCATGCCTAGCGTTTCTTGTTGGTAACACACAATCAAACATGTCAACGCCAACCGAAACGTAATACACAATTTCCTCAGGCATGCCACCACCCATGAAATACCGCGGACGATCTTTCGGCAACATATTTGCCACGTGCTTGGTAATACGAAAAGCGTCTTCACGTTCCTCACCCACTGACAATCCGCCGATTGCGTAACCATCAAATCCAATCTTCATGAGCTCCTCAGCTGAACGGGCGCGCAAATCCTCGTGCGTGCCGCCCTGTACGATGCCAAACAACTGATGCTTCACGTCAGGCGCCTGTAGCTTAATAAACTCAGACTTTGAACGTAGCGCCCAACGGAGCGAACGCTCCATCGCTTCCTGGTAACGCGCACGTGAAGAAATGCCAGCCGCTACGTCGTCAAACTGCATCATGATGTCTGATCCAATGGCCGACTGTACAGCCATAGAGTCTTCAGGTGTTAGACGTACCGTGTGACCGTCGATATGAGATTGAAAAGTTACGCCGTCCTCATCAGTCGCGTTCAACTTAGCCAAACTAAAGACTTGATAACCGCCGCTATCGGTTAAAATTGGCCCGTCCCATAGCATGAGCTGGCGCAAACCTCCGGCGTCACGCAAAAAGTCCACCCCTGGACGCAGCAATAAGTGATACGTGTTGCCAAGAATGATCTGAGCTCCGATGGCACGTACTTCTTCCGCTAACAAAGTTTTGACGGCGCCAGCCGTGGCGATCGGCATGAAGATCGGCGTCTCAACTAAACCGTGCGCAGTCTCAAGCACACCGCGCCGAGCACTGCCGTTCGTCATCTTCAGTCTAAATCTAGATGTCTTAACTTCGACTTCTTTCATACAAAGCGATAGAGACTGCTACACCGACATTTAATGATTCAAGCGCCCGATCGTGCGGGATTTTTACAGACACTCCCGGTACATCCAACCTAATTCCCTGCCCCTCGCTTCCAGCGATCAACGTAAGATGCTCGTTTTTAGGCAAATTCGCCACCTCGATCGTCTGCTTTCCAAGTTCAAGTCTATAAATTGGACGATCAAGATCTTTAAGTGCCTGCGCAATCTGCCCTCTGGCCACGACCACAGCCGGAACGCGTAAAACGGCCGCAACACTTGAGCGGACGGTTTTTGGATTAGTAGTATCCGAACTTTCGACCAGTATTAGTCCGGCTCGAAAACCAAGGCACGCCCGTAAAATCGTTCCGACGTTGCCCGGATCTTGTACACCATCAAGTACGACGACCGTTGATTTACGTGCTACGTCAGCCAAAGTAAAGGACGGCGTGCGCACGACTGCGGCCATGTCCTGAGGCGTCTCAGTGGCAATGAACTCACGAAAACGCGGGGTGTCACTCGGCGTAAAACGGAATACCACCAGATCGGCCACGTCATGCACAAATTTCGCGCCCTCAACAATAAACATGCCGCGCTCGAGACGGCCCTTTTTTGTCTGCAATGCAGCGAGTAACCGCTCTTGAGCCTTAGTCAGACGCATAGCTAAGGCGTGAATAATTCACGCGCCGAAGTCCAAATCTCAGTCCGACCAGCCAAGTATTCACGATACCACCACTCAACACCCCATAACCAAACTTCTGACACACCCGTCTCCCTAGCAAAAGCTAAGTGACGCGCAAAGTCCACAGAGTCAAAAGAAATGTGCGCACCGTCGTCATTTCCAATGCCATCTTCATACCACGGTTCCATTTGAAGCTCGGTGATAATAACTGGATCGCCAGACAGCAATGACACGAATGCGCCATGTACTCGGTAGTACCAAGGTGGATGAGGAAAAGCGACCGGACCGAGCAGCGGATTCCAAGTAAAACGATAAACGCTAACCCCGACAACATCCGCCAACGATGATAATTCGAACCAGGTGGCCTGCTCGCCACTTGAAGTAAGTACGATTGGATGTGCGGCGTCTAGATCGTGAACCAGTTCAACTTCGCGCTTAAGACGACCGAGGTCAGGTAGTGGGCATTCGCCATACCAAAACAGCGGCTCATTCTCGACTTGCCAACGAACTAATGACGGATGCTCTCGATAACGCAAAACTAGTTGTTGCTCGAAGTCGAGCACGGCACGCGTCAAATCCTCGGTCTCAAATTCGTCAGCCCAAGTCGGAATATGACATTCTGGCCAACGCGGCACCTTTAAACCGATAGCTAACACAACTGGCGTCTCAGACTGCTTAGCTAGCTCCATCATCCAATCCAGATCGTCAAACAACAACGTTCCGTCAACCGGCTCAACCGCGTCCCATAAAACTGGAATACGCACGAGCGCAGGCTTAAGATCGCTAAGTGTGGCCTCGTAAGCCTTACGCCAGTCAAGACCAAGCTCCTTGGCATAAGCTGGAGAAAACGTGACACCGAAGCTTTGTTCGCGCTCATCAAATAACACAAAACCTAACACAAATGCGCAAGCTGCAACCGCAAGGAGGATGACAATAATGATCCAAGGAAAAATCCTCCTAGCCATAGATCGATTAAATTTCTTCTTTCTTTTCACGCACAAACGCCAACCAGCTTTCGACGAATTCGATCGCAACCTTAAGCGGCGCCTCAATGATAAAGTCGAAGAAATAAATAAAGACGTTGATTTTAGCCACGCGACTTGAAAGCCAAGCACCTGCTCGCACGATCGGCAACATCAAAATATCAAACGCGGTACCAATAATGCCCGACCGAGCATCTGAAGCTACTACGTCGCGCGCCGAAGACCGAATACGAATACCGAAGAATGTAACCAATGACAAGAAGAACAGGAACAACGCGATCGATAGCCAGTGGAAGCCAAGTGTACTGAGTACAAATCCAATAGCCGTATATACAGCTAAGAACAAAATGACATAAAGGAATGCAAAGACATCAGTCCAAGTGCCGCGCACTTCGTGTTTAATGCGCAAATGCAGTAATGGATGATCCGCGCCGACTGCTAAGGCACGAACAGCTGAAATTACATCTTCAGTATTCTTCTTTTCTGGGATGCTGACAGTTAAACTAATTAACGCCAGGAAGAACGGATGGAAAAAGACGTTGACAAGCAACGGATAGATTGGAACGTCAGAGTGGAATAAAAGATCGTATGGAACTTCGATGATCAACGCCAATAGCATCTTAGTAATAAACAAGAAGGCTACTGCGCGCACAACCGTACGACGTAAACGAACCTTGAAAACTTCGGTGCGGTGATGCAGCGCAGTTGAAACGGCGTTATCAAGTACCATCGGATCAGTCAGCAGCTCTGCTGTTTTGGTTTTGTGCTGCTCGAGCGCGTCACGTAAAACGCGGAAAATACCTGCACGACGCCGCAATAAACGTGACAAGCGTTCGGTCATCGGATGTGCAATCTCGCGATCGATCATGGTGATGACAGCAGGCAGACTGTGTGCAATCTGATCGATAAGCGTATCCGGCGTTTCTGCACCGGCCCAAGCCGGGTAATACAAAGTGAGCACGCGAAAACGCAAGGTCGGAATATTGCTCTTGAGAAGCGTTTTGTGAATAGCAATGTAAAGACGTAGATCATGTTCCTCGGGTTTGCCGTCAAGGCGAGGATCCCAGTCAATACGTCCGCGCATCTCCTCGTACATGAAACTTGCTAAAGACTCATCGGATACCGGCGGAGCCAAAGTATATTCAATTTCAGTTGAGGCCGCATCAAGCAGCCATGAAGTCAAGCGCTCGCGAATATCTGGTGAATGCTCGGTCGCCGAAAACAATCGTTCGTACTTACGTAAGATAGTTGTGATTCCAACGGAAAGCGACAATGGCACCGTCTTGTTCGGCAAATACTTGGCCCAAACGAGTTCCTTAAGTAACGAGGCCGCCATTTGGTCAGGCGGCTCACCCGAACCGCGGTAACGCTTTAAGATACGATGAATGGCGTTCCGACGCAGTAAATGTTCATCCTGGTAATCGAGCGTATTACGCACCTTTTCGTATAGCGCAGCCGCCGTACTCGCTGGTACGCTAACTTCGATAGTTTCTTCACCAGGCTTGGCGACAATTACGCTAGGGGCAGCCAAACCGGACGTCAACTTAGCTAATCGTTCGTACATAGTTGAGCTAGAACATCGTTCGCTCTTTCGAGGCTGAAATAATAGCGAATGCCTCTTCGGCCGTATCCACAACCTGAATGAGTTTTAAGTCATTGCGGTGGATGGTGTCGTAAGTACCGTACACGGTTGACTCAAGCCAGGCAACCAATGGACCCCAGTAGTCTTGACCGATGAAAATTGTTGGAACACGCTCAGATTTTCCAGTTTGGATTAAAGTTAAAATCTCAAAAGCTTCGTCTAACGTGCCAAACCCGCCCGGAAAGAACACGTAAGCCTGGGAACTGGCGGCCAGCATGACCTTACGCGTGAAGAAATAATAAAAAGCGTGCGACATGGTGAGATAACCATTTTCGCGCTGTTCATGCGGCAACTGGATATTTAATCCCACTGATACACCGCCCTTTTCAAAGGCGCCTTTATTTGCAGCCTCCATTAGACCTGGACCACCGCCTGTAACTACCGTAAATTTATGTTCAGCCAGCAATTGACCTAGTTTTTCTGCTTCTTTATACCAACGATGTGTTGGTGGAAGCCTAGCTGATCCAAAGATAGAAATTTCGCGCTCCGTCCTAGACAGGAACTGAAAACCTTCAACAAATTCCGCCATGATGCGGAAGATACGCCAGGTAATGTCGCTCATCTTGGGTGGCGCAAAACCAAGCATCCGCTCTTCTGGCGTGAGCGGAATACGTACCGTTGACTTTACCGGCTCAATTGTCGAGGTAGAAGAACGAAAAATATCCATGGTTGCATTGTAGCACAGATTAACGCTGATTATGTACTGATTAACGCCCATAAAACAGAAAAGCTCAGGAATCTCCTGAGCCCTTCTGCGTCAATCAGCTCTTAATCAGCGTCAATCAATTCTAGCTGTTCACTTCCGCGCGCGTTTTCATGTCTGCGCGGTCGACCGTGAAGGCCGAATCAATATCTTCACCACTCTCGTAACGTGGGAAGAGCGTAACGTTTACGTCGATGACATAGTCAGCCCAAGCTGAGCCAAACATGTCACTTGCGATTTGTTCGCTTGTAACCCAGCGAAGCTCTTGTTCACCGTCTGCATTCTCTTCTACGTAATAGACCTTAGCATCTGACTGAATCTTGACGAGGACGACGCCTGCCTTTGGCAGCATTGGCGCGCCGAGCGTCATGGTCGGAAGTGTAGCATCAGTTACGATGCTTACATCGCTGAAGTCATCCTCATACGTCATGAAAGTCTGTGCATCCATGAACGGACGACGGATCATGCCAGTATCGATGTAGTAAATAGTCGAGAAGTATGAACTTCGGATATAGTCGCCAACATTGACTACTGAGATATCTTCTTCTTCGCCCGTGACTGGCGACGTACCAGTCTCGCCAGTTGACGGAGCCGTCACTTCAATTTCCGTAGTCTCAATATTTACCGATACTGTGTCTGAAGCCAAAGTTGTTACAAGATCGGTGCCGGCCACCATGAGCGTGATCTCTCCCTCGACATCTGGAATAGTCACCGTGTGGGCACCATCATTAGCTATGTCATTAGCTAAGAGGGTGTAAGTCGAACCATCAGTCGAGTAGGAAATATCCACGAAGGCTATGGTCGATCCGGAAGTTGACCAAGCTAGTTCTAACATCTCACCGACGGCGACATCTTCATCAGCCTCAGGTGAAGTAATGCTTAGGCTGTAACTTGGAGTTGTGCTAGTTGTGGCACCACTTGTGCTTGTATTCGAGCCAGTGAAGACAACCGTATACGGGTTAGTTGCAACCGTTGCAGAGCTATTCAGGGCGTTGGCTGCTGCATCCGGAGCAGTCGCGAGCGTAATCACGTTGCTGCCAACAATGAAGCTACCAGTCGGAGCACAAGTGATGGTAACTGTGGCGATTGTACATGTTAGAGTGACGCCAGTGTTCGTGGTTGCCGTAGCTGATGCTGCGGTTTCACTCATAGTCATCGTAACACTCGTAGTGCGTCCAGCCGTACCACCGTCAGCCGGTGAAGCCGATAGCAAAACTGGTTCAGCGGCGTCCACAAAGGCCGGGCTTGAGGCTGAAGTCAAAGCCTTTGTTAGGGCCGTGTTCGTGCCGTCAGTTACCGAAGTACCAGCAGTGTAGGTCAAGGTTAAGTCACCAACGTTCGTCTTAGCCGTAGCCGTGGTGAAGTTGTAATAGCATTCGTTAGCTGCCGCTTCACCACTGTTGCAGAAGACCGTGCCCTCAGCCAAAGTTGAGAAGTTCGCTGCCGATGTAACGGCCCAGTCACCGGCCCCATTCGCCACCACGCTCAAATTTTCTGACCAGATCACGATAATTTTGTCGAGCTTACCATCGTCGCTTGTAGCATCGTAGAAAGTAGCACTCGAGACCACCGGCTTAGCTCCGTCTGTAAAGGCTGGAGTTGAAGCTGAGGTGATGGTTTTGGAGAGTGCATCGTTCGTACCATCAGTCACCGAAGTACCAGCTGTGTAAGCAAGCGATAAATCGCCAACACTCGTCTTTACGGTAGTTGTTGTAAAGTTATAGTCACATTCGTTAGCTGCAGCAGAACCACTGTTACACTCCACCGTACCCTCAACAATGCCCGCAAAATTGGCAGCCGAGGTAAGAGCCCAGTCAGCGACACCGCTAACTACAGCGCTGATGTCTTCAGACCAGACCACAGTGATCAGATCCAATTTACCGTCACCGCTAGTAGCATCGTAGAAAGTAGCACTTAATACAGCTGGTTCAGCACCATCTGTAAAAGCTGGACTCGAACCCGACGACAACGCTTTTGTGAGAGCCGTGTTTGTACCGTCAGTCACCGAGGTTCCAGCCGTATAGGTGAGCGTCAAATCACCAACGCTTGTTTTAACCGTCGTTGTAGTAAAGTTATATTTGCACTCAGTGGCACCAGCTGCACCACTATTACATTCCACGACACCCTCAACAAGTGCTGCAAAGTTAGCTGCCGAAGAAATTGCCCAATCACCAGTTCCGTCGACAACCGCGCTGATGTTTTCTGACCAAACTACTGTAATAAGGTCTAATTTACCGTCATTGCCAGTTCCGTCTTCAAAGGTGGCGCTAAGAACGGCCGGCTTAGCACCATCTGTGCCTGCGACAGTCTCGCCGTTATTCATTTCGTTTGCCGAGCCATCGATAATACTTCCAGCGCCTAGAACGACATAAGTCGGCGTAACTGTCAAAGACGTGTTGCTAGATACGCTAGTCGCAATAGTATAGGTAAGCGTCGTCGCTGTAACGCCATATGCACCCGGCGAGACTGTAGCCGTACCGCTCGAAGCCACCAACGTGATATCGTCGTCATTTCCACCGTCGGTAACAGTCACTGACTCAGAAAACGTCATGACCAATCGGTCAACCGTGCCGTTACCGTCGTTATCGCTAGTGGCTGCCGTGATAATAGCCGGCTTCGCCGAGTCAGTGATATTTTGTGCGACAACTGCGTCAAGAGCTCCCTCGGCGTTCGCGACTGAACCAGCCGCACCTGCGTTAGCATAGGCGATAGTCGGTGCTGTTGAGTGCGAGGTGACACCAGCATTAGCGCCCGTAACAGTAAAAGTAACAATACCCGTTTCAAGTACACATGAACCTTCACTAAGGCTACCACCGATATCGTTGCCGACATAAGTCCAGTCCGCAGCAAGTTCACCGGAAGCTGCCGTAACATCGCACGCCGTAAGCGGCATCGTACCATTAATACCAACGGTTAATGTGTCAACCCTGCCGTCACCGTTAGCATCTGAGTATGCCTGTGACGTGAACATGTTTGGCGCAGCGGCTAAGGCCTGCGACGCTGTAAGGAAGAAAACAACGCCGACGACCACAGCCGCGAACACGGCACTGATCATCGTCGAGGCTTTCTGTGGAAGCGAAAACTGTTGCATAAAAACCTTTTCGATGGATGATTTTTCTTATTGACTATTATAAATCCGTAAGGCCAGTCGTGAAATGCCAGCTGGGGGTAACTAATGATCAGGTACGCGTGGGAGACGGGTCATAAGGATTATAACCATGAAGAATCTCTAGATAATCAGGATATCCATCGCTATCGCTATCGATCGCCGTAAGTGGATCATGACCAGTTCCCACCTCGAGCGCATCAGGATAGCCGTCGTTATCGGTATCGGCATCATCGAGCGTTGTACCAAGCTGCACCTCTACGGCGTTGGTTAGTCCGTCGCCGTCGATGTCGCCCTCAGGATTCTCGATTGAAAGTGCGTAACGCGTTTTCATGCCGGCCGTATGACCGAATTCTAAAGCGTTCAAATCATTACCCAAGGTAAAGCGCCAAAACAACGTCGGCGGCACATCAATTACATAGTCCGCCCAAGCTTGTCCAAAATTTATCAAGGCGACTTCCTCTGACGTGACATGGCGCAATCCGCCGTCATCCAAAGCATAAACTGCATCGTCTGACTGAATCTTGATGAGAGCTACCGTTGCTTTAGGAAGCATTGGCACTCCAAGTGTCAATGTAGGCAGCGTTGCATCAGTAACAGTTATAATCGCCGAAAAATCATCTTGATAAGTAAAGTAAGACTGAGTATCGAGGAACGGATGCCGCACTAAATTCTCGTCAATATAGTAAACGGTTGAAAAGGACGGGGATTTGATAAAGTCACCAGCCGCGACGCTCGAGACATCCTCTTCCTCACCCGTCACCGGAGATACACCACTTGTACCGCTTGACGGAGCTTCGATCGTCTCTGTTTCCGCGACCTCTTCCGTCGTACTCGATCCCCCGTCGCCAAGTGTAAAAACCGCATCACTAACATCATTGGCTAAATTCGTCGCCAAGTCAGACCCTACGATATATAAGGTAACAGATGACGAATCTACGTCTGGCACCGTCCACGAATAACTGCCGTTATTCGTCACGTCTTCTACAATTGTTGAGTACGTCGTGCCACTATCAGTGGTGTAGTACAAAGATACGTAGCTCATCGCCGAACCCGTAGATGACCACGTTACCGCCACGGTTTCACCGGCTATGTAAGCCTCACCGCCGTTGGGAGATAATAAAGTGACGGAATAAGCTTCTACAGTTGGCGTTTCAGACGAAGATGACCCACCGCTCACTACAAACGAAAATGGATTAACTATTGGCGACAAGGCGCTTCCAAAAGCATTGGTCAACGCAGAAGCGTCAGGTGCCGTGGTGACGGTAAAAGTATTTGCTCCTCTAATCAAATTGCTGACCGGAGTCAACGTCAAAATCGAATTACCAGCCGACCAAGCCGAACTTAAAGTAGGAGATCCGCTGAGCGTATAAGCAAAAGATGCGGTCGTGATAGCTTCTGAAAAAGTCAGCGCGATCGCAGTTGTAGTAGTTGCTGTGCCTCCGCTGGCTGGCGACTGAGCGATCAATAACGGTGCGGCCTTATCGTTTTCAGTTCCGAGTGCAGTACCTGTTTCCATTCGATGTCCAGCAATGTCTCTCAAGCCTGCTGCAACGTTATGGAAATAAGCAACATCAGTACCACTTATGCCGTTGGTCAAGTTAAGCCTAATTCGATCGTCATCCGCTGTATTCACATCTGGACTGCCGTCGCAACCGCCTGTACCAGTCGCGTAGCTAGCCGGAACTTCCTCGCCAGTGGCGTTATTCGTAACATCGTTATCTAAATCTAGATTATTAATGTTAATTGAACTATCCAAAATCGATTCATTAAAAATGATCTGTATTCTATCTATATCGCCATCGCTATCAGTATCGCATGAATAAGTATTGGTGACCGTCGGTGCCGAAGTATCCCAAGCTGCATCGTTCGGATCATTTATCAAACTATCATACAGGCCATTAACAGGATTCCCTGCAGCATCCTTAACATCGCTTGCATCCTCAACGCCTGTCAAAGATATAGCGCCAGTAGCAGGCGCTATAGTGCCAAAAAAATAGGCAGAAGCTAGTGTATTAAAGGTAACGGTTATGGAATTACCCGTATAAGACACTGTGTTCCCAACCGCTGAGCTGGTCGAAACTTCGCCAGTACCACCCCACGAAGCAATACCAGCGATAGTCCTCGCTACTGTCATGCCGCCCAAAGTAGCCGTGGACGTGCCATTAGCTCCCGATGCTATGTCTGAATCTCCCCCGGCATCCCGCGACACGATCAGCGATGACTCCGAATATTCGGCAGTGAATCTGTTGTACACGTAGCCATAAGCCAAGGTCGATCCAAATGACGCCGCTGTAATTATTGGCTTGGCCGCATCGGTGGCGGTGATATTCGATTTGGCTGCCATGTCAGCGCTCGTCACCTTAACGCTCCCCAAAGTCGCGTTATCGGCATAGCTGATAACCGGATCGGTGGCCGCGCCAGTCTCATCAGCATCCGCGTTCAGACTTATGTAAAGATATTGATCGGTCGTTGTGCAACTCAATCCGCTTATTCCGATCGTCATGTCAGTCGTCACGTTGACCGTCCAGTCAGCCGCCTCGTAAACGCAAGCTGTAACGTTTTCATCCATGGTCCAACGTATACGATCAACTTTCCCGTCGTTATTACTGTCTTGATAGACAGAAGACAGAATGGTGTCGTTAGCGTAAGCCGCCGGCGCAGCTGCCAAAAAATACACGCCAACAACCAGAAAAATTCCTAGCAATGAAATACGGTTCGACATAGCTAGGTACAAGTATAACGTTAAAGTCGTCCATTAACTACGGCCATTGTTGATGGAATCGGCGGAAAGCTCGGATCATCCGTTAGACGCACGAGAACATCGGCTTGAAATAAAGCTTCGAGCGGAGAATCAACCAAAGTTAACGTTGGGAACCGTTCGCTTATTCGTCGACTAGCCAACGGATCGTGCGCAATAACCGTCGCCCCATCACGCAAGAGACGTTCGATAAAATAGACCGACGGCGCTTCGCGAATATCATCAGTTCCCGGCTTAAAAGCCAGGCCCCAAATCGCCACTCGCTTGCGAGCAACGCAACCGTCACACATGTCGAGGAGCTTTTTATAATACCGTTCACGCTGCTTAAGATTTACTGCGTGTACCTCAGGCAAAATGCGGAACGAATAGCCAGAAGCGGAACCTTTAGCGATTAGCGCTTGAACGTCTTTGGGGAAACAACTGCCGCCATAACCCACCCCAGGACTTAAAAAAGCCGAACCAATCCGCGGATCAAGTCCAATGGCTTGCACGACAGCCTTCACATCGGCGCCGATCACGTCGCAAAAGTTCGCAATCTCGTTAATGAAACTTATTTTGGTCGCCAGAAAAGCATTAGCCGCGTACTTAGTAACTTCAGCTGATCGAACATCGGTATAAATTATCGGAACACCTCGTTTAACGAACGGCTCGAATAATCTCACCATACACGCCCGTACTTCGTCATTCGCACTCCCCACTACAATACGATCCGGCTGACGAGCGTCGGCTACGGCCGTACCCTGCCGCAAAAATTCTGGTACATGCGCGATACGTTCAACGCCGAGGCTGTCGCAAGTGCCGGGCGGCACCGTTGATTTGACGACTAAAACGGCGGATGACGGCGCAAGCTCTTGAAAGCGTTGTGCAATACTTTGGACAGCCCGCAAATCAGCCGAACCATCCTCCAAAGGCGGCGTTCCAACAGCGCACAAGACTACTTCAGCCGAACAGAAAGTCTGACTGGCATCTGAAGTAAATTGCAAACGACCTTGCGCTGCCAATTGAGTGACAGTTGCGGCTAGCCCAGTTTCAAAAAACGGCATCACGCCGTCTTGTAAATTACGTATCTTGTCGCTATCAACGTCAAAACAGATAACAGCATGTCCGTTCTCAGCCAAACTAGCCGCTGTCGTCAAGCCAACATAACCCGTACCAACGATCGCTACGCGCATATTAGCGTGCACTAAATTCGCCTTCGGCCACACGGTTGCCAGATGGCCAAGGATCGTCATCTTTGGGCTCGAGCATGATGACTGCTTGCGGATAATCGAGCGGATCTGGGATGGAAAAAGTTAAGGCCCATGAACCATCAGCTCGCGGCAACAAATCGCCGGCGTATTTTACGTCAGCCAAACCTTCTTTCAACAACCAAACGCCGTAAGCAACGGTCGTGTTATCGATTGACGGAAGCTGTACGACGGTCTCGTAGTTAGGCAGCTCAACCGTCCCGCTACGCACCAAGGATCCGATTACAACCCCCGAGGCATCGCGCAAGACCGCCGAGGCATTCACGGCCTCGTTCGCCTGGACCTCTAGCGCGAGCAGAGCTTCGTCCTGTGTCTGCGTATCAACCAGCCTAGCCTCAGCCTGCGTACGGAACCAAGCAATTGCCCAGAGCACCAAAGCCACACCGCCAGCCACAAATATTACGATCGAGCTTGCACGTAACAACTGCACGATTCGTCCTCCCCGGTTAGCGCGATGCTGTCGGTACAAGTTCGTCATATCTAGACGCTGGCTACTGCATCGGCCATAACTGCGGCCGGATTCACTTCAAGGATCGACGGGATAATACGATCAGCTGTCGGAGAGACCATTCCAGCCAGCGCTCGAGCGGCCGCGAGTTTCATGGCGGGCGTTAATCGCTGCGCGCGGCGATTGAGCAGTCCTCGGAAAAGTCCGGGATACACGAGTACGTTATTGACTTGGTTCGGATAATCCGACCGACCAGTGGCAACGACCGCTGCGCCACCAGCCAGAGCTTCTTCAGGTAATATCTCGGGATCGGGATTTGCGAGCGCAAAAATAATAGGCGACGGCGCCATACTTGCAACCATCGTACGCGTCACCAAACCTGGCTTACTTACGCCGATAAAAACGTCAGCGCCGACAAGCGCTTCGGCAAGCGTCCCTATCTTTCCATCAGGATTGATGCGCGTCGCGATCGCGTCTTTCATGTGGTTCATGCCATCACGACCAACCGCGATGATGCCTCGGGAATCAAGAAGGGCCAGGCGCGTAACCCCAGCATCAAGCAATAAATTGGCAATCGCCGTACCAGCAGCACCGGCTCCATTTACCACAACGGAAACATCTTCAAGCTTCTTTCCCGTGACAACGACCGCGTTCATAAGACCGGCCAAAGCCACGATCGCCGTGGCGTGCTGGTCGTCGTGCATGACCGGAATGTCGAGTTCTTCAATCAACCGATTTTCAATCTCAAAACAGGCTGGCGCAGCAATATCTTCCAGATGAATACCGCCAAACGTCGGCGCGATCATCTTAACCGCCTGAATGATCTCTTCTGGATCCTGCGAGGCTAGCACAATCGGAACCGCGTCAATGTCGGCATATTTCTTGTACAACACCGCCTTCCCTTCCATAACCGGCAAACCAGCCATTGGACCAATATTTCCCAAACCAAGCACAGCTGAACCGTCGCTCACGACCGCCACCGCGTTACCCTTCATGGTCATGTCGTAAGCGCGTGACGGATCGGCGTTAATTGCCAAACACGGCGCAGCCACACCAGGAGTATAAGCAATCGAGAGATCGTCTTTTGTTTCAAGCGGCATTTTAGACGTAATTGCCCACTTGCCGTGTTGTTTAGCGTGTTCTTCCAGCGAACGCTGTGCGTAGTCCATAGGTATGCTCACAATTAGCGTTTAGGGATTGTCTCCCGGCTAGGTTATCCACTCATCCGGGTTCGGAAACGCCGTTACGGCTTTTTACAAAGCCTACGGCTGTCCGAAGCGGATTCGTTTGATAACCTAGCCGGGAGACAATTCGAACCGATCGAACCAGCGACATCCATCGCTAGGCGAACCCGCTGAGGACAGCCGTAGGAAAATACTATTTTCCGTCGCGGCGTTTCCGAACCGGGTGCAGCCAGCGATGGATGCCGCTGGTTTCTACAGATCATCGAGGTCACGTAAAAACGAACCCGGTGCTTCTTTTTTTATCACTTTTTCACCCATGTCGTCGAGTACGATTGTGGGCTCATCATGATCCCAGCTTGAACCGCCGTTTTTTCGCGCGTGGTACGACGACGAGGTCCACGGAGATCGCTGAACACGCAAACGGACTTCTTCCAGCATGTGCCGCGGGATCTCGTCAAGAAACGGCGACGGCTGTCGAAGCTCAATTGTCTCATAGCCTGTCGTAATCGGATAGGACAAGAAAAGACGACGGCGCGCTCGCGTAGCAGCGACGTAGAACAAGCGTCGCTCTTCTTCGAGTCCGCCAGCTTCGCCAAGCGAGCGTGAATGCGGGAACATTCCTTCGGCAACATGAATGACAAACACCGCATCCCACTCAAGACCTTTCGCTTGATGAATCGTCGACAAAATTAAACGATCACCATCTTCCTCCTGCGCCTTCGCGGAAAGATCATCAAGACGAGCGCCAAAGTCGCCAGTCAACGTTACCGCATCAAGAAACGGACCGATCTCGCGATATTGCTCTGCGAACACTGCGAATTGCTCAATATCATCAAGACGATCGCGATAGTTCGGATATTCAGCCTCAAGATACGAACGGTATTCCTCGCTCGCCGCAAAAGCACGCACCGACTCCGCAGGCGAAATCGCAATCTGCATTCCCTTCAGAACGCGCACCACATTTTGCCAAGCTGAAAGCGTTTTTGGACTGAGCTTCGGCGTCATCATGAGCGCGTCTACCGTCGTCTCGCATTGCGAAACCCCGTCAGCTATTTTTTGCGCGGTGGCTAAGCCAATGCCTGGATAGATTTGTAGTGCACGAATCCAGGCCATGGCGTCCTTCACATTTCGCAGAATGCGCATATGCGCAATCGCGTCCTTGATGTGCGCGCGTTCAAAAAACTTCATGCCGCCACGATATTCGTACGGAATACCACGCTTCATGAGTTCAAATTCAAGCGCCTGCGAATGAAAGGCCGCTCGGAAGAGCACGGCCATGTTGCTCAATCGCACGCCCGATTCGCCAAGCTGCAAAATCTGCT
>CAYSXU010000018.1:0-16087 GCA_964435095.1 uncultured Gammaproteobacteria bacterium
CTGATTGACGTTCATCAATTTTTTGCTGGATATCACCAAGCTTCTGCGGAGATTCAGCGAACACAAAAGGCAGTCCCTTGATCGTCAATCCGACCATCAGGGCAGCTATGGCTAAAGCCCGTGTAATCCGTTCCTCCATGAAAAGCGTTAAGCTAGCTTTTTAATAGCAACCTCAATGCGCTCAAGTGCGTTTTTTCGGCCAAGAGCCCAAATAAGCTCAAACGGACTTGCCGACTTTTCTTGTCCGGAAAGCGCAACCCGCAACGGCCATAAGGCATTGCCGTTTTGAAGGCCGTTGACTGTAATATACTCCCGAATCGTTTTTTCGATAAGTTCCACGGATGCAAATAATTCATCCGACATCTGTAAAATCTGTTCACGCATCCGCTTGAGATTTTCAGCGGCATCAACAACATCTGCCTTTTTCCACACGAGAAGCGATGAATCAAATACTAGCAAGGACACGTATGGTTCAAGATGACTATTGAATTCATCAAGACGGTTAACGCGCAAACGTTCAATCATGAGCCCACGACGAATAACGTCAGCGTCACCCCGAACCGAAAGGAACGGTTCTGCAACACGTACCAACTCGTCCTCACTTAATTTCATGAGATATTGATGATTCATCCAGTCAAGCTTTTCGACATTGACCACTGCGCCGCTCTTATTGACCTTGGCAAGATCAAAGGCAGCAACCAGTTCGTCGATTTCAAATATTTCACGATCTGATGTGGGGTTAAAACCAAGCGTTGCAATAAAATTCAATAACGCCGCCGGCAAATAACCCTTGGCTAAGTAATTCTCAACTAATACGTCACCTTTTCGTTTAGAAAGTTTTGTCTTGTCTTGGTTCAACAGAAGTGGCACGTGCGCATATACCGGCATGTCCCACCCGAGCATTTTGTGCAAGATTATCTGCTTTGGCGTTGATGGAATCCATTCCTCACCACGCATGACGTGGGTGATGTTCATGAGATGGTCGTCTACGACAACAGCCAGATGATACGACGCAAAACCATTCGATTTGATAATGACTTGATCGTCGACGTCGACGTTATTAAACGCGATATGTCCACGAATTGCGTCGTCAAAGGCAGACGTTCCCTCGGGAATCTTCATGCGAATGACGTGTGCCTCGCCTGATGCGATACGTCGACTGACCTCCTCGGCGCCAAGCTTCAAGCAACGTCGATCGTACTTTGGCGTTTGTTTTGCAGCCGTTTGCTGTGCACGCATCTCTTCAAGACGTTCCGATGTACAAAAACACGCGTATGCAAATCCTTTTGCAACCAATTCATCGGCGTACTTTTTATACATCTCAAGACGTTGTGATTGGACGTAAGGACCAAAATCACCACGTTCCTCGATAGTGCCATCTTCTTTGAGAAACGGCCCTTCATCATGAGCAATCTGGAACTTATCGAGTGTCTTCAAGAGGCTTTCAATCGCGCCGTCGACGAAACGTTCTTGATCAGTATCTTCTATACGAAGGACAAATTGTCCGTCGTGCTTTTTCGCCAAAAAATAATCCCACAGCGCTGTGCGAAGACTACCAATGTGAATGTAGCCCGTCGGTGATGGAGCGAAACGTGTTCGGACAGTCATACCTTACGAAAATGGAGAATAATTTCCTGCAAAACCCGTTGACAGGCACTGATGAATTGGCCAGAGCGCAGTGTATCCCACGCAATTTGAATTGGAAAGGTCACAGCCGCCTTAAAAATACGTCGCGCACGCCATGGCTCAGCGCCCAAACGCCACAACCACTCGAGACCAATTTTTCGCCACATCTTGGGCGCTCGACTAACTGCTGAACCGAAATAATCAATCGCCCCGCCTACGCCAATAATGATCCGCGCCGATGGATATTTTGTGGCTAACTCCTGCATGAAACGTTCCTGTTTACCAAGCCCAGCTCCCCTACCCCGTCCCAGCGCAACCGCAATAATTTTTGCATCACACACCGTTAATTGATGAATGACATTTTGTGACACCAGTGGTTGATCAATCACGTCAGCTACAAATCCTGGGTTGATCGCCGTACAAAATACCCCTGGGTATTGCGTCGCAAAATACTGTCTTGCTCGCTCCAAAAAAGGGTGAAGTCCGCCCAGCAATACAAATGAAGACGAAGTTTCGACAGCTATAGTTGCTAATACCTCGACCACATCAACGCCACTATGGCGATAGCGCAAACGATCTTTATGCAAAGCCGCCACCGCATACTGAAGCCCTACCCCATCGGGTACCGACAAGTCAGCCAATTGAAGCAATGCCCGGTACTCTTGATTATTGCGCGCCGTCATTAGGAATTCGGGATTTGGAGTGACTACAAGGTGTGGACGGTCGCCATTCATGAATAATTTCAAGCGTTCATATAACGTCTGATCATCAATATCGTCTAAACGAACACCCCAAATTTCATGCGTTCTATTTTCCATAACGTCGTACGCTCAAATATCCCACTAAACCACCAAATAGATCCAAGAATAAATCGCCCATAGTGTCACCAAGATTGGGCTGAGCTTGTCGATACTCTGGCACGATAGCTGGGAAAATTTGGTCGCATAAAAACTCGAACCATTCCCATCCAATGCCAACCAAGGCTACGAATCCAATAATCCAGCCGACCTTGACTATGGTTGGCGCAAGCCGGGCCAATCGCCCGTGCCCGTCAATATGCGCTGAGCCGACAAAAAAATTCCAAACCGCAAATCCCAGAAAAGCCATTGCAAACCCGCCAAACCAATGCATGGGCATGTCAATCCACTTTAAGTTTCCGTACCAATCATTAATCACGGCTAAGGCGTGAACCACAAGCACGGAGGCAATAATCACTGACGCGCGTTGAAGATGGGTCATAAGAAAAGGTGGCTAAAGCATAAGAAAAAAATGACGTATCTGCAAGCTGGAAACTGAAATATTGACAGCCGACATTAGCACTCTATAATTGAGATTGCTAAAGATTTGTTTTCTCGGTGTCTATGATTCCGAATAATTTCACGAGCAAATCACAGGAAGCTATCCAAAACGCCCAGTTTCTCGCTACCGAAAATGGCCAACCAGGCGTTGAGCCGGTTCATTTACTGGCGGCGCTCGTCGCCCAAGAAGACGGCTTCGTCCCAACAATTCTAAAAAAACTTGAAGTCAGCATGCCGTCACTGCGAGGTGATATTGATCGAATTCTCGACTCTCTTCCCCGCCATGCTCGCGTTGAACGCGGCGGACTTGGGCAAATCATCCTCACGCCACAGCTGGCGTCCGTACTGCAACAGGCTTCGTCACGCGCCAAACATTTCGGTGACGAATATATCTCAACCGAGCATTTACTGCTTGGACTGTTGGCCGACCGTCCAATCGGTAATTTGCTAAGCGATCATCACGTGGCTGAAGACGCTATCTTAAACGCACTCAAAGATTTGCGAGGTAGCCAACGCGTCGACAGTCCAGAACCCGAGGCGAAATATCAAGCCATTGAAAAATACGGACTCAATTTAACGGAGCGTGCGCGCCACGGCAAACTCGATCCGGTAATTGGACGGGATGACGAAATCCGTCGCGTCATGCAAGTTTTGTCACGCCGTACAAAAAATAATCCTGTTCTGATCGGTGAAGCTGGAGTTGGTAAGACGGCGATCGTGGAAGGTCTTGCGCAGCGCATCATTGCTGGAGACGTACCAGAAACTCTCAAGAACAAAGAAGTCATTGCACTTGACCTTGGCGCGCTTATTGCCGGCACAAAATTCCGCGGAGAATTCGAAGAGCGTCTCAAAGCGCTCATGAAAGAAATTATTTCCTCTGAGGGAAAATACATTCTGTTTATCGACGAGCTGCACATGCTCGTTGGCGCGGGCAAAGGCGACGAATCACCGATGGACGCAAGTAATCTGCTCAAGCCGGCCCTAGCCCGCGGCGAGCTGCGCGTGATTGGTGCAACGACGACTAAGGAATATCAACGCCACATCGAAAAAGACCAGGCACTTGAACGACGCTTCCAGCCGATCATGGTGGAAGAGCCGTCGCCGGAAGATGCCATTGCCATTCTTCGCGGCATTAAAGAGCGCTACGAAATTCATCACGGCGTGCGCATTAGCGACAACGCGATCGTTTCGGCAGTCGAACTTTCGGCGCGCTACATCACCGATCGCCAACTGCCCGACAAAGCCATCGACTTGATTGACGAAGCCGCGGCCGCGCTCCGTCTGCAGATCGACTCCATGCCCGAAGATCTCGACCGCATGAAGCGCGAAGAGATGCGCCTGCAAATCGAGCGACAAGCGCTCCTCAAGGAGGACGACAAGGACGCAAAAGAACGCTTGAAGGAAATTGAAAAGCTCATTGCGGACAGCAAAGAGCGTTCCGCCGAGCTCGCACTACGCTGGACGAATGAGAAAAATCTCATCGCCAGCATTCGTTCGGTCAAAGCCGACATCGATAAACTCATGAATGAAGCCGAGTACGAAGAACGTCGCGGCAATCTTGAACGCGTGGCGGAAATTCGCTACGGCACCATTCCCGCCAAACGCAGCGAACTGCAAAAGCTTGAAGATGAACTTAAGAAATTTCAATCCGAACGCGGCCTCCTCAAGGAAGTCATTACCGAAGAAGACATCGCGCAAGTCGTCGCGCGTTGGACGCACATTCCCGTCTCGCGCATGCTTGAAAGCGAAATGCAAAAGCTCGCGCGTATGGAGGACGAACTACGCAAACGCGTCGTCGGCCAAGATGAATCGATCATCGCCGTCAGCAACGCCCTGCGTCGTTCACGCGCTGGCATCAGCGAGGAGAAGCGTCCGATCGGCTCCTTCATTTTCATGGGTCCGACCGGCGTCGGAAAAACCGAGCTTGCCAAAGCGCTGGCTGATTTCATGTTCAACGATGAAAAGGCGCTCGTACGCCTCGACATGAGCGAGTACATGGAAAAGCACAGCGTCAGCAAAATTATCGGATCGCCACCTGGCTACATCGGCTACGAAGAAGGTGGTCAACTGGCTGAACGTATTCGTAAGCACCCCTACTCTGTCGTGCTCTTCGATGAGATTGAAAAAGCGCATCCGGACGTCTTCAACGTACTCCTGCAAATTCTTGACGACGGCCGTCTAACAGACGCCAAAGGCCGTATTGTGAACTTCAAGAATACGATCATTATCATGACGAGTAACATCGGCAGCGACGTAATTCTTTCGTCGGGTAAAGGCATTGGATTCGCCGAAGCCGGCACCAAGGAAGAAGTCGCCAAGGCACGCGTACTCGAAATGCTGCGCGAACATTTCCGTCCGGAGTTCTTGAACCGCGTTGACGATACGATCGTCTTTCACTCACTTACGCAGGATCACATCGGCGGCATCGTCGAACTTCAGCTTGAACAAGTTTCAATGCGTCTGAAGGAACAGCGCAAAATCACGTTAAAGGTGACTGAGAAAGCTAAAAAGCTCCTGGCGCAGAAAGGCTACGATCCGCTGTACGGTGCACGACCGTTGAAACGTGTCATCCAAAGCATGATTCTCGACCCGCTGGCAATGAAAATTGTAAGCGGTCAAATACCTGAAACAGCCACCGTCACCATCGACGCTAAGAAAGATGAAATCGAAATGAAAGTGAAATAAGAGCAAAGGCCCCACACGGGGTCTTTTGCTTTGACGAAATGTTGCCTATGTGTTACTTTGCCTCGTCAACTTCGCACCTTCCCAAGGAGTCATCATGGCCGATCTTCACCCGATCAACCTCAGCAACTACCCCGTCTTCAGTCGGCTTGAACGAGCAAAGCACTTCGTCGCGAACTTCAAGAATGCAAGCACGAAGCGCATGCTCTTTGTGGCGCTCGCAATGTCTGTGCCGTTCTTCGTCTGTGCGATCTCCATGGCCATCTCTGTCCAACCGTCGGCAGTCGTTCTGCCGATCGCAGCAAGTCTCGGCATCGGTATTCTGTTCATCAAGCTCGCTGATGACCACTATCCAGAATTCTTGGTGGTCCCGGCCTCCGAGAGTATCGCGGACACTATCGCGAAGTTCGTCATCGGTGTACTCGGCACCTTAGTGCTGATTCCGCTCGAGCTCATCAAAGTCGCGCGCGGGAATCACCGTCGACTGCCAGAGGAATCACCGCTTCGCGACACGCGGCATTACATCATCGAGCAGACGCGCGAGCTCGTCGAAAGCTGGAACAAGCAACTCATCGTCTTCCAAGACATCGAGCTGCTCGCCAAGCACGACATTGGTGACGCAAGAGCCGTCATCTACGAGCTCGATGCTCGGCTACTCGCCGACCGCGTGGTGGTCGATCGTCGTCTGGCGTTCATGGAAGAGCTGTTCGAAAAGCGCCCACTGGGAACCGTGACCGAGGACGTCAACATCGACGAAACTATCCTGCGCCTCGAGGACGCCAAGTCAGATCTCGACGCTCACCACGACGACCTCAAGGCGCGCATCGCCGCCGCTCGCGAACTGTCGTCGTACCGTTCTCGCTGATTGTCCCAACTTCTCCCCCGTCCGACCCCCGCAGCCAAGCGCTCGCGGGGGTCGCTTTTGTTTTGACGAGAACCGTAAAGGCGTGCTATCTTCCTCGGTCACTCGCACCTTCCAAGGAGTCATCATGATCACAAGTTCGGATCACAGCATCCCGCCCGTCATTGGCGAAGCGATCAGGGGTCTCAATCACGCTTACGGCGTGAGATCGGTGAACGTCTTCGCGCACTACGGGTCGGCGCTTCTCGCTGCGGCGATCACGATCGGCTGGCTGACGCTCAGCATGCACGTCACGCCGTTCTCGCCCAAGCTCTTCGCGGTTGGCATCGTCGGCCTGATGTCGCACCACTTCTTCGGCGTCCTGACGTCTCTTTCAGCCCAACGGATACGCCGAGGGCTGCACGCCAACCTGAACGTCTTCATCTCCGCATTGCTCACGCCGAGCTACTACCTGATGCAGTGGCTCTGGCTCACGTTCGAACGACTGAGCGGCATGAACGACAGGATCTTCAGCGATCCTCGTGCGTCGTTCCTCATAGACGTGCGGACGCTTCACTCGGAGCTCGCCTTTACCGAACACCTTCGTCAATGCATCCCCAAAGGGCCAAGCGGAACAGCAGAAGCCACGACGATCGTCGAAGACTATATCGATGAGCAACGTGACCTCTATCGTGAACTCACGCTGTCGCTCAGCGCGTCGTTCAACCGCTACCCGCTCGGCATGCACCCCGCGCAAACATCTGGCCGTAAGCTCCCGAACTTCACCGCAAGCGAAGTCGACTCACTCGACTCCATGACGAACCGCCTCCGCGCGGCCCAAGAACTCGGCGTTCTGCCGCGCTGAACCTTCCCCGTTCGACCCCGTCTTTCATAAAAGGCGGGGTCTTTTCTTTTGACAAAAAGGTTAAAATGTCCTAATCTAGCTCGTCACTCGTCCTTTCCAGGAGTTAACGTTGGTCAACAACTTCTATTACCGCCTCAACGATCAAATCGTCGCGCTCGATCATGCGCGGGAAGCAGCTCACCCCAGCGTCATCCGCAAGCTGCTAATCGGCTCGGTCTTCGGTACGTTCCTTCCTCCTCTGCTCGCCGTCTTCCTCATCATGGACAATGACGGCAAACACTGGGATGAAGCCATAGTCGGCATCTTGGTCTTTATGACCGCTGCTCTGTTCGCGTTCTTGATGATGGGCGACTTGATCGGTAAAGTGAAGAGAAGGAACTACTACACACGCGTTCTCAACGATCCGCGTGTAGAGTGTCTGGACACCTTTCGGCAAGCCTGCGACACATACATGGCTTATCGAGCCGAGTATGCCAAGCTGGAAGCCAACGTGGCAGCGGGTCTCACCCAGCTCGACGCTTTGGTCATGGAGGAGAAGTGCAACGAACGACTCAAACGCTCCGTAATAATTGACAAGCGCGGCTGCGAGCTCCAGGAATCGTTCAAGAACGTCGCCCTCGGCGAGCTTGAACATCAGGTTACCGAACACTTGATCGAAGACGTCGACCGTCGCAAGGCAGACACAGACGAGGCCATCACCAAGCTGGAAGACAAACTCAAGGTAGCCAAAGAACTCGGCAAACTCCCCGTCTAATCGTTCCCGTCCGACCCCGTCCTTCGCACAAGGCGGGGTTTTCGTTTTTGGATATTTTATTGACAAACAAGCCATTTTTTGATAGTATTCCTCTCCCACTGGCTACTGCCTAGGGATGCCCCTTTCAACCAAGGACAAAACCGTGCTCACTCTGCTTTTCATCGCCTGCACGCCCGCTCCGACCTACATCACGAACGTGAACAACTACTACGTCGAGGGCGACACCGGAGACACCGGCGAAGTCGACCTCTACGAAGCCGCGCCCGAACCCACCGTGCTGCCCGACGACATGTCGATCGACATCTTCGGTACCGACGGCAACGTCCTGTACCTCTCGGTCGACCCGACGGTCGTCACCCAGGCGAACGAGAACTGGATGAATGAGACCTGGGGCTGGGGCGGCTACCTCTACGAGATCGACGAAAACGCGGACGTCACACTGACGAACGACCTCATCGTCGTCGACAGCACGACCTGCGACTCCCCCGATGACCTCTCCACCTGCTCGGACATCGCGAGCTACGGCTACGTGGAGTTCCACGTGGCCGGGCAGTCGACCGGCGTGGCGTGGGAAGAGATGACGATCCCCAACCTCGCCATCGACATGGACGAGGCGCAGGACGGTCTGAAGCTGGGCGGCGTCGAGTACCTGCGCTTCAACAACGGCCAGGTCGGTTCCGTGTACCGAGAGGCCGTCACGCTCGCCATCTTCACCGCGCTCGGCTACCCCGCGCCCGACACCAGCTTCAACTGGCTCATGAGCAACATGTGGCCGGAGGGGACCAAGATCCCCTACACCACCGTGCAGCCGTACAAGCGCGACTGGTGCGAAGCCAACGTCGACAAGCTCGGCGGCGACTGCGTCAACATGTGGGAAGGTGTGGGCGACCTCACGACCGACATGGTCGGGTGGATCTCGGCCGAGTGCCAGGTGAGCGAGTGCACCAACACGCGCCTCACGAGCGCGGCACAGGTCATCAGCGAGTCGCTGTACCAGCCGAACTTCAAGGAGCTGACGAGCGACTACATCGCGTGGGACATGGTCCACACGCAGCAGTGCCTCGACTGGATGCTCTGGATCGGCGACGACTACTACCACAACTACAACAACCTGGTGGTGGTCGAGCGCGACAACGGCAAGCTGCTCATGCTCCCGTACTCGACCGACATCTCGCTCGGCCAGGAGTGGTACCAGGGCACCGAGCTCTACGGCTGGAGCGCCATCCCGATGGGCTGCCAGTACGACAGCACCTGCTGGGCCGACACGATCACGACCTGCCAGGCGACGATCGACGCCTTCCAGGCGCTTCAGCCCACCCTCATCCTGGACGACGTGTACATGCGGCTCGCGGACAACGGCATGCTGCGGAGCGGCGACGAAGAGCGCTACACCACGCTCTGGGCGTGGCTCGACGAGCGCTCGACCGAGGGCGTGCTCGAAGAGGAGCTCGAGAACTACCGCGCCGACTGGGCGGTGAACTGCGACGACACCGGCATGATCGTCGATACCGGGCTCGTCTACGACACCGCGAACCCCGCGCCTCCCCCGGGCGGCGGCTGGGACACGGGTGGCTTCAACCCCTGCGGCTAGTCATCACCTGGTAACCACGTAAAGGCCCCCCTGCTTCGGCAGCGGGGGCCTCTTCTTTTGTTCGTTATCCTACGTCTTGAAGCCAGGCTTCAGTTATACACATTTCAAGGAATTGCTAACCAAAAATACCAAGATCGAGCTTTGAAGCCTGGCTTCAGTTTACGCATTAGCGTCTCTTCTGCGTGTTTCGTCATTGCGAGGAGTCGTGTTCAACAGGACGACGAAGCGATCTAGAGCCATACCACCTCGACCGAATGGGAGAGGTCGGTTCCCGCGTTCACGAGCTACCGATCCCTCACATGCGTTCGGGATGGGATTTCCGAGGTTGCTTCGCTTCGCTCGCAATGACGAGACACGAACAGACAAGGAGGCTTCTGCATCTGGCACAATAACTCCCCAAACAAAAACGCCGGCACCCTCATGCAGAGGACGCCGACGACGAACATGGATAGGCACGAAACGATGATTCGACTACCGCGTGATCTCGTCGCGCGCCATGAGCACAGCCGCGAGTACGGCCGGCTTGAAGGTGTCGATGCGCGTGATCGCACCCTTCGTGATCGTGACGTACGAATCGCGGTGATCTCCCCCGAGCTTCGCGGCCACCGCGTGGCCGACCGTGAAGCCCGTGCACTTGCGCGCCCGCACCTCGTCGATGAACTCGACGGGCATAGGAATCGCGAGCCCCTCCACCAGGATCTCGCGACCGCTCGGCGTCACGAGCGCCACCCAGCTGATGCCGAAGCCGTGGCGCACACGACTACGCGCCCTCAACATTGCAATTTCCTGCCAGCCAAGGTCATCCAGAGATTTGCTCGTACCCATCCCGACCACCTTCATGCCGCCCTCGAGCCCGATGCCGAACGCGCCGGGTCGAAGCCCGAGCAGCGGCTCGAGCGCGGTTGAGCGCACCGAGCGCTGTCTCCTCGTCACCGTCAGGCGCATCGCGGACGCCCGAGTTGATCTCGGGGATCGCTTCGAAGTCGAGGTAGTCGCTGTAGTCTTGGTCATCGTTGGGCGGAAAAAGAATCGCATCCCTGACCGCCCTGAACTTGATCTCACTCGTGGAACCGATCGCGATGAGTGCCATGTCTTCCTCCGTGACAAGACGGTAAATACTACTCGCCTGACACTCAGTGTCAAATCTCTTCCGCGAGAGTCAAATTTAGCCAGCCTTAGTGGGCAATCGAGTCAAATGTGCATAACTGAGACTGAGAGTCATAAATCTGTGGTATCCGAAAACGTGATTGTTAAGTATATTCTAGACTATAATGTTTCTAGAGTCTTAAATTCAGTTATATGCGTGGCTTGATGGATATTTTTACCGGAAAAGGTCGTATAGATACAGCGCCGCAACCAAATCACGAACAAAAGGCACAAATGGAAATAAGGCGCGAGCAACTTAAAAATCATCTTGAGGCAGCCGAATACCTCGAACAACTCGTTCTCCATGAACAAGACAAACTAAAAAGTGGACCAGACACTCAAGTAGAACTAGATGGTGTGTCTGGCAATGACGAAGACCTCATCCTCAGCTACCGTAAGCATGCTGCAGACGAAGGTCTAGTCAGGCATAGCTATCTTAATCTTAGTCAGGATAATCCCACAGCTGCAGCTTTACTAAAGGAACGATGGAATGCCAATGACCTTCTTGATATCAACCAAGGGGGGCTTCGCGAGAAACAACTTGATGAAAAAACCTATCAACTACTGCGTAATGGCTCGTACGAAGGAACAATGTTTGCTCTTGAATCGCTTAAGGATTATAAGGAACGAATTGGAACGTATATCAACTGGGAAGGCCGCCATTCTGATGGAGTCTAATCGAGCGTGACTTAGTAATAGCTCCAAACAACCAATCTTGACCCACCGGCGTTCCCGCAAGGAATGCCGGTGGTTGTTTTACGGCCCTCTTGACGAGTTTATGCTTCCATGGGAACGGGTGAAAAGTGCTCGTTCACAGGGAGAAAGCCATTGGCCAACGACGGATTACGTTCATCGGCCGGTCTTGACGTTACCTCGGCGCTCGAAAACGCGCTGCGGGTTATCGGCATCAAACACCGTCAAAAGCATACGCGCGACGGGGAAAGCCACCCGACGCTCGTCCTCATCGAACACACGGGAACCGAGCAGCCGCTCGCAGTTCCAGAGAAGAAGCGCAGCCGCAAGCCGAACAAACCCAAGGAGGTTCCTCTCCTGTCGCTCGAAGACGAGGACGCCGAGCTCGACTTCGTCTACAACCGTCTGCCCATCAAATGGCGGCCGCTCGAGGAAGGCGAAGACCTCGCCGCCTTCGAGGAACGTCACGTGAAGCCGCCCAAGAAGGAGGACGATCCGACGCTCGTGCCGTGCGAGTTCGAGGGGCTGCGCACGGGCGACGTCGTCATCATGCAGCTCGGCGGAAGCGGCGGCTACTTGCAGGCGGGGCTCGCGAGACAGGCCGAACGCGTGGGCGCTTCGGTTTTCGGCGTACCGTCAACGACGCTCAAGCAGCTGCGTCCGCCCGAGGCCACCAAGGACGACGACACGCGGCTCATGCTCGAAGTGGCGCGCAAGTATCCGCAGCACTGCTACATCCAGCTGCGTCAGCACCGACTCAGCCTGCACATCACCGAAGCGTACCGCCAGTGGATCACAGCGCAGCGCAACCGCGTCGCCTGTCAGCTGCAGCTCTACCAGCGTGCCAAGGGCACCGTGTTCTTCAACGAGGACAACCTCGACAATCCCGGTTCAGTCCACAGCGCGTACCTCGGTCTCAAGGCCAACGACTCGGTGCTCGCCAACTTGGAGGAGATCGAGGAAGAGCGTCACCGGCATCTGAACGGGCTCCTCGAACGCGCGCCGATCTACCGGAACGCGCTCTCGGAGGTGGAAGGCTGCGGCCCGTCGACCAGCGCGCGCATCATCGCGGCAGTCGGCGATCTGCGACGCTTCATCGTGGAGTCGGATCCTGAGCAACTGGCACAACTCCGTAGCTATCGAGCAGAGCTCGTGACCGAAGCCGGTGTCGACGACTGGACGGTGGACGAGCTCGAAGGACATCAGTTCGCCGCACAAGCTCGCGCCACCTACGAAAAGGCGCGGGAACGCAACGATCGCCACCAGATGTGGCAGATCATTCGCAGCAACAAGGAGCGGCAGGCACTCAAGTTCCGCGCCGCGGGCATCATCGAACAGGCAGAGTTCCTCGAAACCGAAGTCGATCTTCTGAACCGAGCGCTCGCGATCAACCAGCAGATCCACGAGCTCAAGCGGCAGGCCTACTTCCGCTCACGCGGACGCTTCCTAAGCTACTGCGGCGTAGGCGTCATCAAGGTCCCCGTCTACCAACGCAATGGAAACGACGAGATCATCAAGGACGAGAAGACGGGCAATCCGATCGTCGCCTCGATGACTGGCATCTTCCCTCGCCGTCGCGCTGGCTCGCACGCCAAGTGGAACAACGACGCTCGCACCGGCTTCTACCTGCTAGCGGATCAGTGGAACCGGCGGCCCGACTCCGAGTGGGGCCAGCATCTCAGGCAGAACAAGGGAATGTACCGCGAGCGTCATCCCGACGAGATCGAGGTCGTCGAGAACGGGAAGAAGCGCAAGAAGTACACCAAGGGCCACATCCACCGCATGGCCGCCTGGCGTACCATCACCGAGTTCGCCAAGTGGCTGTTCGGCGAGTGGTACAGGCTCGACATCAAGGGCCTGCCGCCCGGCGTCGAGCTGAACAAGGAAAACGTCGCGAAGTAGTAAGTTTGGACGGAGCGCGTACAGATCGCGAGATCAGAACACTTCCGTCCACCTCTCGGCGAGGTCTGGAATCCCCTCCAGGCCTCGCCCCTTCCCTCGAGCCGAGGACTCGAGGGAGGGCAATAACCGAAGCATCCGCAAGCGAGTTCAATTTTGCTCTCACCTTTTCGGACAGCGCAGGGTGTGTTCTTGCGTACTTGCGACTACTGTCCACCTTTTCGAGGGCGTGAGTGGATGTTCCAGAGAATCCAGTTCTGTCCTCGACTCTTACGTTGTCATCCCCGCGAAAGCGGGGATCCAAAGCTATACACACTGGATTCCCGCTTTCGTGGGAATGACTGACACTCACTGACCTCTCGGCGAGCGATGATTCGCTCTCGCTCGCCCCTTCCCTTGAGCCGAGGACTCAAGGGAGGGCAGAGAGCATTCGTCACACGAGGCTGCATCTTGCCCTCACCTTTCGGACGCATCGTAAGAATTCCTCATTCAGCGTGCAGAGGTTCGCGTCCACCTTTTCGAGGGAGACGGTAGCTGTAATGCGGAGACACACCTTCCTCCTCGACCTTTCGGACGGCGATGGTAGGGATATGTTGCGCCTCCATTTGCCGTCCACCTCTTGGCGAGGTTTGGAATTCCCATCCAGGCCTCGCCCCTTCCTCGAAGTTGAGGGTTTCGAGGAGTGTTGCAAGCAGTGGTCTTCGGCGAGACTTCGAATAACCCTCATCTCTTCAGACGACGTCCTGGTAATTAACAAGCTCGTGCCTGTGTCGTCCACTTCTTCGGACGGAGTGCATTGTCCTTCCGTGCTCAGTGGCGTTCCGTCCGCCTTTTCGAGGGAGAACCCTGATGTCCACACTATCGCTCTCATTCCCTCGACCTTTCGGACGGAGCTGGTATGGCTGTTTATGTCGTGGCGTATTCCGTCCACTTCTCGGCGAGACCCGCCCCTTCGGGTCTCGCCCCCTCCCTCGAGCTAAGGATTCGAGGGAGGGCGCAAGTCGTAGTCATGTGTGAGTTCTGGTCGCCCTCACCTCTTCGGACGACGGTGCATGGCTTGTTGACGTGGAGACTTCTGTCGTCCGCCTTTTCGAGGGAGAGAATGGCCTTGATTCGGCTGAGCGGATTCCCTCGACCTTTCGGACGGAGTGCGTCGATATTCAAAATGCGTGTACTGATTCCGTCCACTTCTCGGCGAGGTCTGGTAACCCCAGGCCTCGCCCCTTCCCTCGAGTTGAGGATTCGAGGGAGGGTGAAAGGTCAAGATCGCTTCGCGAGTTCGATTCACCCTCACCTCTTCGGACGGATCGACAGCACTTCTTAATGCGTCTGCGAGTTCCGTCCGCCTTTTCGAGAGCGGTTATCTGTCACACGTGATTCTGGGTGTGCCCTCGACCCTTCAAGGACGGATCAGCAACGGGTCAACACGACGTGGACTGTTTTCCGTCCACTTCTCGGCGAGGTCTGGAATCCCCCTCCAGGCCTCGCCCCTTCCTCAAAGCTCGGAGGCTTCGAGGAGGGTAGCACTCGGTAGTCTCGCAAGTGAGTACTGTTTGCCCTCATCTCTTCGGACGGAGTGAGTCGCCCTCATGCGCACACTCGAGTTCCGTCCGCCTTTTCGAGGGAGATACCGGAGCTTGCTCAGCAGCCACCTGTCACCCTCGCCTCTTCGAACAGAGATCTATCCGATCATCATGCGAATCGTCTTTCTGTCCGCCTTTTCATTCGCTTCTTCGGGGGCGCGACTACCAGTAACCTCCAATTACTGCACACGTCACCCCCGACCTCTCGGCGAGCGATGATTCGCTCTCGCCCGCCCCCTCCCTCGAGCTGAGGATTCGAGGGAGGGTAGGCCCGGGACTTCGCTAAGTCAGTTGAACTTACCCTCATCTCTTCGGACGGCTAAGGATGCACTAAATACGTCAGTGGTCATGTCGTCCGCCTTTTCGAGGACGAGATTTTTCTTCGACTGCTGGAATCCGTGTCCTCGACCCTTCGGACGGAGTGAGTTTATGTCACAAAGTTGGTAGTCTTTCCGTCCGCCTCTTAGCGAGCATCACTCCCCCTGTGATGCTCGCTTTGGCTTTTCTCCGCTTGACACTGAGAGTCAAAAATTCAAATTGAAAGAAAATTTAGCAAATCTACGTCCAACTGTGGACAACTGAGACTCAGTGTCAGGCGGAAGATGACCAAACAAAAGCGAGACACGTGGCCTCGCCTTTTTCTCAACTCGTTCGAACTTACGCCTTAGCGCGCTCGATTCCTTCCAAGATTAGCTTCTTCGCTTCCGCAGCGTCCTTCCAGCCGTCGATCTTCGTTTCCTTCTTCTCAAGAATCTTGTAGCTCTCAAAGAAAAACGCGATCTCGTTGCGGATGTGTTCCGGCACGTCGTTCAAATCGTTGATGTGCTTCATGCGCGGATCATCCTTGGCAACCGCGAGAATCTTCTCGTCCTGCCCTTTGTCGTCGCTCATGACGAGCACGCCAATCGGGCGGACGTCGACGGCTACACCCGGGTGAAGCGGATTCGTCACCATGACGAGCGCGTCAAGCGGATCGCCATCTCCCCCGAGCGTCTCCGGAAAGAACCCGTAATCACACGGATAGAACATCGGTGCGAACAGCACGCGGTCGAGCTTGACGATCATCTGCCCTTTGTCGAACTCGTACTTATTCTGACTGCCGCGCGGTA
>CAYSXU010000019.1:0-15620 GCA_964435095.1 uncultured Gammaproteobacteria bacterium
CAGCAAAGAAAAAAACTGCCAAGCCTGTTCCCAAAAAGCCTGTTTTAAAACCATCCAAAAAATTGATCGTGAAGACCCCAGTTAAAGTCGCCCATAAGCCGGCGCCTAAGATCGTGGTCAAAAAAGCCGTACCTGCAAAGCCAAAAGCCAAGCCAGCACCAGCGGGCAAGCCATTCATCGCGCGGCCAAACAAAAAATCTCTGCCGCCGACCGAAGAAGTCTTGAATCGTGTTATCGAACGCGGAATGACACGCGGCTTCGTCACAGAAAACGAAGTATTGTTTGCGTTCGGCTTTATTGAAGACCACACCGAACTGTTTGAAGAGTTCCTTGATCGTCTTGAACGTAAGGGCTTGCACTTCGTTGAGTTGAAAGAGGGTTTTCTGGGCGGTAGTAAGTCGCGTGAAGACGTCTACGATAAGTTGCGTATTACCGTCGACAAGAAAGCTGAAGTTCCGATAAGCGCCGAGCTCACGCAAGACAGCATTCAGATGTATTTGCGCGAAATCGGAAAGATTCCACTTTTGTCAGCCGAAGAAGAAGTTGCGCTTGCTAAGCGTAAAGAGCGTAACGAGAAGGAAGCCGAGCGACGTCTCATTGAGGCTAACTTGCGCCTTGTCGTCTCGATTGCAAAGAAATTCGTCGGTAAACAGCTGTCGCTCCTCGATCTTATTCAAGAAGGTAACGTCGGCTTGTTCCGCGCCGTAAAAAAGTTCGAGTACCGCAAGGGCTATAAGTTCTCAACGTACGCCACGTGGTGGATTCGTCAGGCAATCACCCGTGCGCTCGCGGACCAAAGCCGCACCATTCGTATTCCGGTGCACATGGTGGAAACTATCAACCGTTTCAAGCAGATCGAGCGTCGTCTCATTCAAGATCTTGGTCGCGAACCGTTGCTTGAAGAGTTGGCTGCCGAAATGGACATGCCGCTTGAAAAGGTGCAGCACATTCAAAAGATTTCACAGGAAACTGTCTCACTCGAAACGTCCGTCGGTGACGATGACGACGATTCAAAACTCGAAGACTTCATCGAAGACGTCAAAAATATCTCGCCAGACAAGGCCGCGGCTCGTCAGCTCTTGCGCGATTACGTGCACGAGGCGATGCGCGATCTCACGCCGCGTGAGCAAAAGATTCTCGAGATGCGTTTTGGTCTTGAAGACGGCGTCAGCCACACGCTCGAAGAAGTTGGCCGCGAGTTCGACGTCACGCGTGAGCGTATTCGTCAGATCGAAGCCAAAGCGCTTGAGAAGATTCAGCAAAAAGATATCATTCATAAGCTCCGGGATTACTAACCAAGAAGCGGCCTAAGGGCCGTTTTTTGGTTGACGACAACGAAAAAGGGCGCTCCACGGGGAGCGTCCTTGAGACGTGATGATTAGCCTGCCAGCCTACTGTGAATATGACGGGCTGTAGGAGTGGAACGTGATCACTTGAGAAGGTTGAGCGCCAAGCGGCTGGTCTGCTGGACGCTGCCATTGGTAAGCGCCGAGCCTCCGTTGTTACTGACGCGCATCAGAACGGGTAGCCACCGCAAATTGAATTTACGATTGAAGCGCGCAGTTCCTGAGATCAAGCGATTGGTCAGGTCGTCGGTTCCTTCGGTAACCAAATAAACCTCAGGCCTGCCGCTTTTTACTTGGATGCACAGGCCTTGACCAGCTTGCTCGCATAGCAAGTCGATAGACAACTGCGCGTCTTCTTCGAGTGACGACTCGTAACACACAGCTCCGAGTTCGCTCAGGGCAGCTGCGGCGCGAGCTACGCTCATCGCTCCAGAAATGGCCATATCCCAACCTTTGGGCGTAATGCCTATCAGCTTACTTCGGTCTTCATCGGACAGGCCGAGTAGCGAACGAGTCAGACGACGTTGACCATCAGCGGCCAATAGATAGCTATCAGACCCGCCCCACTGGTTGATCGACCATTGGCCGACGAGCGCGAAGGCAGTTCCTATGAGCGCGTCTTGAGCAGCGCTCGAAAGGTCGTTACCTGTGATGGCGTCTTGTTCGACTGCGGCCTTCCATTTGGCAACAAACTCGATTGGGAAGCGCCCGCGCGCGATTAGGCTTGTGGCGCGAGCGACCGCTGTTTCAAGTTCTGCTTCGAATGTGTCACAAGTGCCGGCCGGATCGGTCGGCAGAAACAAGCGCCGACGTAGGGGAAAACGCACAGATCCTCCTGTCCGGGCCACTCAAACTAGTCTATTTTTTACGTAATTGCAAGCCCGCCGCGCCAAATTGAAACCAGGTTTCAATAAGTCGAACTGAAACCAGGTTTCAATTTTTTGACTCGTTTAATAAAATAGACACCCAGTGATGGATGTCTATTTCATAAATCAGCGTCAATCAGCGTTCTACCCCATTACTCCGTGGCGTCGGCGTTCATGTTCGGTTAGATATTGCTTGCGAATGCGGACGTTGAGCGGTGTTACTTCGCACAGCTCGTCAATATCGATATATTCAAGCGATCGTTCCAGGTTCATGTCGATCGGCGGCGTGATGATGACGATGTGATCGGCGCTTGAGGCACGCATGTTCGTCAGCTTTTTTTCGCGCACCGGGTTAACCGTCATCGATTCTTTCATGCTCATGCCAATCACCATGCCTTCGTAAACTTCGATGCCCGAGGTGACAAATAGCGGTCCGCGTTCCTGCACCATGGCAAGCGCGTACGGCGTGGTCTTGCCGTTGAATCCAGAAATGATCGAGCCAGTCGTGCGGCGGCTGATGTCGCCTTTGTGCGGTCCGTAGTGACTAAAGATGTGGCTTAGCGTGCCTTCGCCTTTGGTGTCGGTCATGAACTCGGTGCGGTAGCCAAGCAGTCCGCGCGTCGGCATCAAATATTCAAGACGCGTCGAACCGTTTTCGCTTAGCAGGTTGACCATTTCGCCTTTGCGACGACCAAGTTGTTCGATGACGGTGCCACTGAATTCATCTGGTACGTCAACAATGATGCTTTCAATCGGTTCCTGTAACTGACCGTTTTCTTCTTTGGTAATGACTTGTGGTTGTGAAACTTGGAGTTCAAAGCCTTCGCGACGCATCTGTTCGATGAGCACCGAGAGGTGCATTTCGCCACGGCCAGAAACCTTGAACGTATCGCCGTTGTCGGGGAACTCAACTTTGAGTCCGACGTTGGTTTCAAGTTCGCGTTCGAGGCGTTCGCGAATTTGGCGCGACGTAACAAGTGAGCCTTCGCGACCAGCAAACGGGGAGTTGTTAACCATGAAGTTCATGGTCAGCGTCGGAGCGTCGATACCGATTGACGGCAAAGCTTCTGCATCTGGTGCTTCAGCAATTGTTTCGCCAACGTAAATGTCGGGGATGCCGGCAATCTGCACAATGTCGCCAGCTTCGGCTTCGTCAACTTCAATTTTGACTAGACCTTTGTGCGTGTAGAGTTTGGTGATCTTGTGGTTCTCGCGGGTGCCGTCTTGTTTCATGACGGTCACGTTCATGCCGTTTTTAATCTTGCCTTCGTAAATACGTCCGACGCCGATACGGCCGACGTAGTTGTCGTACTTCAAGTTGGCCGTCTGCATGCGCATGGGAGCCGTGGTGTTGTTCGGTGCTGGCGGGACAGTGTTCAAAATGAGATCAAACAGCGGACGCAAATCTTTGCCTTCATCTTCCAAGTTCATCTTGGCTACACCGTCGCGACCGATGGCGTAGATATGTTTGAAATCGAGCTGCTGTTCGGTTGCGCCAAGCTCCACGAAGAGATCGAAAATCATGTTGTGAACATGGTCAGGGCGAGCCGTCGGTTTGTCGATTTTGTTGATGACAACGATTGGCTTTAAACCAAGGGCCAGCGACTTGCGCAGCACGAATTTGGTTTGCGGCATCGGGCCTTCGTAGGCGTCGACGAGCAAGAGAACGGAGTCGACCATGCGCAGCACGCGTTCGACCTCGGAACCGAAGTCAGCGTGGCCTGGAGTATCGACGATGTTGATTTTGACGCCGTCGACCATGATAGCCGTGTTTTTGGCGTAAATCGTAATGCCGCGCTCACGCTCGAGCTCGTTACTGTCCATGACGCATTCCTCAATCACGTCACGTTCAGTGAACGTGCCGGATTGCTTAAGCATGGCGTCGACGAGAGTCGTTTTGCCGTGGTCGACGTGGGCGATGATTGCGATGTTGCGGAATTCCATAGAAGTCGTCCTCGGCGATGTTTATCTGCGTTATTACGGCTGCGGTACTCGCTCGCCGTACGAATTAGTGCAGAAAACAAAAAGGCCTATGCCGAAAGTTGGCTGCAGTATGCAGGATTTTTAACTTTTAGTCAAGCGAGAAACATAATCGAAAAACAGAATCGCCGCAGCCTTCATTCAGCGTGGACTTATGCTGCCACAGATTTTTTTGGGTTGTCCGTGACTCAGTAGGGAACACATGAGCTTTACTTTACGCGGAGCGCGAAGAAAGATGGCGCTATATGCGAATTCGACGCGATCTTCCTCAGTTTAATGAACGGCGTGCATTACTCATCGTTACTGGGCGTTTTGCGGCTGAGTTGTACGTTGTGTATCAGGGGACGGTTGAGCGACTCGACGGATTTCAGCTAGTCTGGCCGAAGTATGAAGATAACGAAGGGTTTTTTGAGCAACGGGGCCGTGGCATGACGCGTATATCGGGCTCGGTGCGCGAGCGAAAGGAACGCGAACGCGTCAATCGTTTTATTCTTGAGTTGCGTAAACGTGTCTGGAAAGCGATGCGCGACACATCAGCCGACGTCATCGTTCTCTTTTCTGTGAAGGCGCATCAAATCGAACGATCGCTGCAAGACGCGATCCGGCGAAAGATCATTGTCGAGTTGCCTGAGGACGTTGTCGGCGAGCATCCGTTTGTGTTGCTTGACCGTATAAAAAAAGTTCAACAAGAACTCGAATCCTCGACTGTTCGCTCATCGGCTTTTACGCGGAGGTTTTTGCGCCGAACGGCGATTCACGTTTAAAGAAAAACAGTTGAAACCTGGTTTCAGTTTAGAACTTGAAACCAGGTTTCAATCTTAGCTGAAACCGAGAGCTCGATATTCGACGGTAGGTATGGTCGATGCTATTTCGTCATTTATGATGTTTGAGGTTGTATTTTTCAGATAATGTCGATGACTGGACCACGGATAATAGTCTAGAAAGGCATTAACATTCATTTGATTTTGTTCTTCACTCAAAAGATCCAGCGGATTTAGATGAATATATCTTAGCGTCGCCATTAATTGCTCGTTAGTTGAAATATGGACATTTCGAAAGCTATTTGTGAACAAGCGGCCATCCCGTCCATGTCGAGTATTAAAGTACCGCACATGACTTCCGAGAAGTCTTTTTAGGAAAAGACTTATTCCGTTTTCAACCATTTGACGAAGTATAAGATGAAAATGATTTGGCATTAGGCAATATGCGGCAATCGTTGCATATGGCTGTTGTGTGGGGAAATCTTTTGTGAAGGGTATATTGCTAGCTCGCTCTCTATCGTTTAGCACGTGGAGACCACGTAAAAAATGTTCTCGATCGATATCGTCTATGAAAATTGATCGGTGATCAACGCCGCGATTAAATATGTGATAGTACTCGTCGTTTAACAATGGAATCTCTCGCATAAAATAAAACTCCCTACGAATTAAGCGGGGAGCCCATTGCTAAATAAAGTTTATAGTTTTGAAACCTGGTGTCAATGTGGATAAATGAAACCAGGTTTCAATGTTAAGTGTTGCGAGAAGCTTATCGGTGTGTCAGCATGTGGCCGGAGGAAAGCATGATTAATCGAGAGTTTCTGCGTCGTGATTGGCCGCTGTGGTACGGGTTCGGTTTCAAAAACGGCGTGTTGTCGATCGAGGTGGAGCCCAACGCGTTCGCCTTCTTGATTGAGACGGTGGACGCAAGGCCCGAGCGCATCAAACGCGTTCGCACGGCTGCGCAGCTCGACGAGTTCGTGCCTCCGCGTGAGACGTGCTGGGGCTTCTGTCGGGCGTTCGAGTCTGTCGGCGAGTCGAGCGGGGGATGGCGTCGTTTCGTCATGCGCTATCCGTCCGTGCTCGGTCTTCACGGTGATGACGATGATCGTCCGCTGTACGCCTCGGTGGCGTCACTTCACGTCGCGCTGTCGATCCTCAACCTCTGGGCGCCTATCGAGCAGGTGGGGGAGCGTCAGGCGGTCATGGTGAGCGGGTTGCATCCGATCGCGGGCGGTATTGGCGTCGGGTTGTCGGCGACGACGGTGGCTTGGCTGCATTCGCGTACCGAGCGTGACGTGCTGCCCATTCGTGACGCCATGTTCGTGGCCGCACGTGCGCTCGGCGCGGACTATGGCGATGACCGCGTGCGTGACTTCCCGTTGCAGCTCGCGAACGGTGCACTCCACTTGGGTCTGCCTGTCCGCGTTGGCCTGCATCCGGACACGAGCGAGTTCGTGGACGGTAACGGCTACATCCTGCACGAGCACAACGTCGACTCGCCGTACCACCAGCTCGGTTTGCTGGCGGGTGTGGCGAAGTTGAGCGAGCTCGTGCTTGCGGGTCGGTCGTGAGCGACTTCGAGGATCCGTTCGAAGAAGGACGTGCTGCTTGGTACGAGCTCGGCCTCGTCGACGGTAAGCTCGTGGTCGACGTCGCGCCGCGCGCTGATGCCTTCATTCGGGGACTTGATCTTGGACTGCCGATATTCAAGGATCCTCCGATCAGCATCCGCGTGCCAGCTTTTGAGGCCAGCGATTCGCGCTGGGGATTCGGTGGCGTTGTCGAACGCGTGTCTTTTTGCCAAACGGCTGGACTCGTTATCTGGCTACGGCACCGAGCTCGACCTCGTGGCAGTTGCACGCTCGAGTGTCGGCCAGTCTCAGCGTTCTGTTTCAGGCGCTGACGTGGATGTGCTGCACGATGGGCGAAGGCGAGCGTAAGCAGCTTGTGCTCATCGAAGGCATGATGACGCAGCCTGGCTATTCGGGTGCAGACATCGGTGCGTTCGTCATGCCGACGGTACGTCAGTGGTTACTGGCGCAAGGTGAGGGGACGATCACGATCATCGGTGACGCAATGCACGCCTGGCTGCGGTGTTCGTACGGTGACGTCGTCCGCCATTGGCAGCAGGCGTACTCGCTCTCGTATGGTCGTTTATCGCTCGCCATTCACTGTGACGCGACATCGCTTGATTCAGATCCTCACGATCTCGATCCGACTTCTGGCCTCAGGATGGGCGGACACAACGTCGATCATCCCATGCATCAACTTGGACTATTGGTTGGGCTGGCGAAGTTGAACGAACTCGCCCGTGCCGATGGTATCTAATTTCGTCTCGCGTCGCGGCTCAGGCCGTTGCGCGAGATTTTGTTTATTCACGAGGAATAGCCTGACTCTCGGAGTCAGTTATCCACCTGAGACTAAGAGTCAAACAAGACTTCAACTAAGATTACACAAAATATTACTCACGGTGACAATTTTACGCCCGACACTGAGTGTCAGTTGTCCACCTGACACTGAGAGTCAGGTCTTGTGTGGTTTTTGTTGGGTGATGTTTGCAGGTGTTGCTTTGCTCAGGTAGTCTGTCGCCGGAGGTTCCATGGCTAAAGCCGATTCTGTGCCTGACATCCTCGCTGGCCTCAACCGTATCGAACGAAAGATGCGGCCGTTGACCAGGGCGCGCGACAAGCTTACGTCGCAGCTGGAACGGGTGGTGAAAAGCCAATTCGATGCCGCGCTCGCCAAGGTCAACGACGATCCGGCGATCCCGTACCTGTTCAGGAGGAAGTCCTTCGAGGTCGGCGAGGAAGATGGACGTACGTGCATCGTGTTGACGAGTCTCGTCGACAAGGCTACGGGCAAGGCGCTCGGGCCTGAGTCGCTCGGCAACGAACCGTGGGGCGAACGTCTCGATCTGCTTTTCCGTGAATCGCTCGGTTTCCCCAAGCACGTCGTTGGTGAGATGGATCCGTTTTCCGTTCGCATCGACAGTTACTACTTCGAGGAACCCGAGCAGTAGCTCTTCCTCGTTCGCTATCGCGCCGCCAAGCTCAGCCGAGCAAGGCGGCGATTTTTTGTGGCGCTTGGATTGTTAACTTGTTGATCGTGCGGCACGAACAAAATCTCTTATCTTCATGACGTCGTAACGCAGTTCTGGACCAACGATATTCGGCCCTTGTCGGTGTGTCGTGTTGACTGAGCCTTGCTTGAAGGCTGTGCCAACGATGGTGGCGTCGAGGTGGGGAGCGAATGATGAAATATTTTCGGCTGTCATGCCGCTGCCCGTAAGGATGGCGACGTCTGGTCCAGCCTCACGTTTAGCTTCTGCACATTGTTCCACGCTTGGCGGATCGCCGGTCCATTGGCCAGTGACGATGACGCCGTCGGCGCCATGATGTACGGCGTCACGAATGGATTCTACAAAGGGACGAGGGTGAATCATCTTGGCGTGTTTGACGTGAACGTCGGCGTAGATTTTTACGTGCTCAGCTTGAGCCACCTTCCGCGCTGCGAGTACTGCTTCGGGTTCTGCGATAAACGTACCATAAACGGTTTCAACGTCGTCAACGAAAACCGGCACACGCACTATACTGCCACCGAACTTCGCGCACATGGTAAAGCCGAAGTTGTAGTCGTTCCAGAGTGGGCATAAGCCCCAGGGCACGTGAGTTTCGGGTACAAGTGCTTCAAGGAGTTCTTGGAAATGCGCTGCGGTTTCTGGAAGCATGGTTGCGAATTTTGGCACGTCAAAATTATTTTCAAACATGACAGCATCGACGCCGCCTTCTTGAAGCGCAGCGAGATCGGCTTGGGCGCGCGTCAAAACAAGTTGACGGTTACCTTCGAAATCGTTTGTACCTGCCAGAGCTGAAAAATGCACCATGCCGATGATTTGCATACAAGAGGAGTGTATAGCCTATAGATAAAAAGAGAAAAGGCGCCCTTGCCTTAAAAAAACCGCCCGTCGCCCTCCTGAGAGGGAAACGGGCGGACGTGTATTAACGGTAGCGGTCGATCACGATCTTGTGCGTGGCGCGTGTGGCGTGGCCGCGCGGCAGCTCGTCGAGGCGATCGAACGGCTGCCAGCGCACCTCGTCGAACTCGTCTTCGTTCGCCGTGACTGCGAACTCGCTTGGCGCCTCGACGATGAAGTTCGTCACCCTGTACACCACAGCTTCGCCGTTTTTGTTCACGAAACGAGTGTAGTGAACGGTGAAGTCCTTCGGTCGCGGCAGATGGCTCAAGTCCACGCCGCACTCCTCCTGCACTTCGCGACATCCCGTCAGCCACGGACCGAAGCCTTTGCCGCCGAGGTTGCACCACAGCGCCCTGAAGGACTCGCTGTTGCGCAGTCCGACGAGCACTGAACGCTTTGACGGGCACACGATCGTGAGCGTTGCCGCGTCGATCACGTCGTCGCGCAAACAGGGCGGCATGAGGATCGTCAGCCCTTCGCTCTCACGCTCTTCGATGATGTCGAAGCCGCGATCGAGGTAGAACTGCTTCACCTTGCAGTCGCGATGCACGCCCACGTTCACCTGGCGCTCGTTGATCATCTCGACGAGCTTTGCGCCGAGGCCGAAGCCGCGGGCGAACTCGTTCAAGAAGAACGAGTACCATCCTTCCGTCGTGTGGCGCGCGGCCACGCCGAGGATCTTCGTACGGAAGAAGATCGGCGTGATCTCCATCTCGTTGATGCGGTGGAGCAAACCGACGTTCTTGAGGTGCTCGATGTAGCTGTCGTAGACGATTCTCTACTGCTCTTCGAGACTCTTCAAATCGTCCGTGTCGACGAGGAAGAGCGTGTGACCGTGGCGCACGAGCTCGATCATCACCGATTCATCGTCCGTTTTGCTGCGCGTCAGCGCCGCGATGATCTCGCCGGCTGCCTTGTTCGTGCCGCAGGCGTAGTCCATTTCCGTGGTGGCATTGGATGCGAGCACCCAGCCGTCGTGGAAGTGGATTGCAGCCGCGAACGGGAACATGCGGTTCACCATGAGGTACACGCGGGCGTCGATGCTCGGCTTCGTGTCGGCCGACTTGCTCGAGTATCCGAGCTCGGCGTCTTGGTTCGGACGCAGGCGCACCCAGCACATGTCGTTGCTGTTGCTGTTGATCGTCGTCTTGTCGATGCCGCGCGGCGTCACCCAGGCCTGATCCCGCTCCTTCATGATCGTCACGTTGCCGGCGCGGCCGTGGAGCAAGTTGGACCGCTGAGCGAATTGCAGATAGCAGTCACAGCGCTCGTAGTAGTTGAGGCTCTCGAGCTGGTAGACGGCACTGCCCGAGTAAACGCTGTGTCCCCACGTCACGTCAGCCTGCTCGAGGATGTAGTCGACGAGCGTGGACGCGACCTGGCGGTCGGTGCCGAAGAGCTCGATGCTGCCACCGTCGGGACGACGCAGCCACAGGCGCTTCTTGCCGCGCTCGGTGTCCGCGTTGCCCTTCCACGGCGCGAAGTTCGCGCAGCAGAGGTTGAGGTGGCACTCCTTGAGCTGCTTGTCCGCGGCTGCGATCAGCGTGTCGACCGAGCGCTTCCACTGGAGCTTCGTGGGCTCACGACGCGCACCCGTCTCGTTCTGGAAGGCGGGGTAGGCGTGCAGCTTGAAGCCGGCGATGTAGCAGGCCTTACCGAACATCTCGCGCCACGTGGCGAGCACCTTGGGAAGCGCGATCAGCTTGGGCGCAGCCGGTTCCTTCGAGTCGATCTTGCCCTGCGCCTCTTCGAAGCCGAAGTCCGAAACCGCGGCCGCCGAGATGGCGTACTTCACGTTGTACTTCATCGCGATCTCTGCAAGACGCGCGACGTAGGTTTTGTACGTGTCGTAGATGATCACGATCACCCTGGGGTCGATCCAGTACTTGAGCGTGGCGATTTCGGTGCACAGCAGGATGACGGGCACTTCGCGTTCGGCTGCGGCGTTCGCGATGTTGACGCCGGTGCCGCCCTTCGAGCTGTTGCCGAGGTTGCGGACGTCGTCCCATTCGACGATCGTTCCGCCGGCCGTGATGAGCATGAAGCCGTGGATCTGGGCCTTGAGGCCGAGGTCGAGTTTGAACACTGATTCCTCCGATGTTGCCGTCTCTTGGTTGAAGACGGACGCGTGATGGTAGCTGAAAAAATAGCGATCCGTCAATCTCGGGAACGTGAATTAACATTCAAAGTAGCGTTCATTCTTTCCCCATCCCTCCTTACGTCGGGATGAGATGCTCGCACGTCGGAACACGTCGTTTGCGAACGGCGTGTCGGGATGGAAAACGCCTTCGCAAGAAAACGATGAGATCATTTTTAGCCATAACGTCAACGAAAAGTCCCGTGGCCTCACTTGAGACCACGGGACACGCGTTTGTAGGAACTAGCCGCACACGAGCGGGACTTCGAACGTGATGTCGACGGTCTGCCCCGAGCGCGGCGGGTTGTCGCTGAACGTGACCGAGTTGCTGTCCGTCATGTAGTACCAGCCCGTCGTGCGGCGCGTGCCGTCGACGAGCACCGTGATGGTTGACGGATCCGGAATCCCGACGAGCGAGAACGTGTCGCGCACGATGTCGTAGGTGGCGATGATGTTGAGCTGTGGCGCCCAGTCGTCGCACAGTGAGACGATCCCGCCGTGCGTCTCCATGGCCGCTTCTGCGTACCCGCGACCCGGCGCCGCGCTGTTGAGCTCCGTCGAACAGCCGCTTGGTAGCGGCCCAATGATCGCCGAGGCCATGACGAGATGTTCCGATCCTTTCGTAGCGCGCAGGTTCTGTACGACGTCGAGCCAGGTGACGGGTCCGCTGTCGGGTTCGTCGCTCACGTAGATGACGTGCAACAGCGCGTCATCACGCAGGAAGCCCGCGTTGCAGCGGAAGTCGCCGCTCTGTTCGACCGCGAGCTGGCTCACGTAGAGCCCAGCCTCGGACCAGACGTTTTCCGGTCCGTCGAGCACCGCGGCCTGAAAGGTCGCGACGAAGTTCGGATCGTCCGGGCGCAGGATGCCGCCTGAACTGCAGCCGTCTTCGGTCGTGACGACCATGACCTGGACGTCTTCTTCCATGCTGGTGAGCGAGGCGGCGAACGTTGCGGCGTTCTCCGCGAGCTTCACCTGATCGTCGTCCATCGATGTCGACTGGTCGGCGAAGATGAGGATGTCGGCCTTGTCGACGAACGGGATGGTGTAGCCGACGTGCTGTGTGCCAGGGATCACGCCAATCCCGCTCACGGCCGCAGATTGCGTTCCACGAGGATCGTTGCTCATGGCGACGATCGAGCCGGGGAACATGGCCGAGGAGGCCGGCGTGAACGCGAGCGTTACGCTTGAGGATTCGCCTGGTTCGAGCACACTTGGCAGTGTCGGCCGTTCGATGATGGCGTAGCTCGTGCCCGCAGATTCGACGCTCGCGAGATCGAGGTTGTCGTTGCCGACGTTGCTCAGCACGAATTCCTTCGTGCGTTCACATCCGACGGCCGTGTCCTCGAAGGTGGTTGACGCTGGAGTGAGCGCGAGCATGGGCATGAGGCCGAGCCCGCTCATGGGAACGGGGATCGACGGGTTGTCTTCGTCGTCTGACTTCACGAGAATCGTGCCCGGCAGATCGCCAGGCCCGAGCGAGGTGAGGTTGACGACGACCTCGGCGCTTTCGCCGAACAGGAGCTTGAGCTCGCACTCGGGGTCCGTGAGGCATTCGGGCGTTTGCATGACGTACCCGACGTCGCCGCCGGCGGTCATGATGACGTCCTCGACCATGAGCGCGGAGTTGTCCGTGCCATCGTTCGTGATGGTGAACGTGAGTTCCTTGGTTTCGAGATAGCTCATTTCGCCGAACGTGAGCGTTGACGGCGTGACGACGGCCTTCGGCCAATCATCAGCACCCTGCACGTCCGTACGCTTGTTGATGTCGTTGTCGTGAGTGCACGCGAACAGGGTGGCCAAGAGCAGCATGGGTGATCCTCCGTTGTGATGAGGGCATGTCTTGCTGTAGCTTTCAAGCACAGCCGTGGCAAATTGGGCTGATATTCGCAAGACTTTCTTGATGAGTTACCATATACGCACTATGCCTAAACGATTGGGATCACGACCGGGAGTCCAAGAAGGAGCAGTGCCTCGTGAACACGAATCAGCCGCCGTATCACGTCAAGAATCCGAGCCGCTTGTTATTTTGACACCTGAAGAAATTAAACACGGTCTGGCTAAAGAAGTCGTTGAGGGACTTTCATCTGAGGCTGCGGCTCGTCAGGTCGCACTTGAGCGATTGGGAAAATTGAAATCGATATTCGATCAGAAACAAAAGGGAGAAGCACTTCGTGAACAGATGGCTGCCATTCATGCTGCAACCTATGTAACGCCAGAAGAAGCGATTAATGACATCGCGAACCGCATTTCAGACTTGGTAAACGCGACTTTCGAATCTCGTCGAGCGTTCGATAGAGCTGTGCGCATCGCTTCGTTTCTCGACAATGGCTTTACGCCGCTTAACGAGGCGCTTGCATACGGAACGTTCGGGCATGTCGCGCATATTCATCTTGCGCACATTGGGAGCTTAAAGTTTACAGAACAGCGAGCGTTAGTTATGGAGGGTATGAGAAATTTCGCCGAAGTACTCAAACAGCATCCTGAACTTGATACGGTGACTGCGATGTCATGGATCGTCGCCAAACAGCCGAATCTCTTTAAGCTTCTCGGGTTTGAACATAAAGGACGAATCGATGAAGAGACCCGTCAGCGCTACTTTAAAGACGAAAAACGACCGGTCGATTTAGCTACGGCGTCGAGTACGGCCATCATTGAGAAGTTTGGTAAAAAGTAGACGACGACTATTGCGAATAAGCTTTGGGTCGACTATGGTACGGCCGAATTGACCTTCTTCATTATGTTTTTATCTGTCATCACTGATTGCCAAGACGGAAACGCGCGCGTTCGTCAACAAACGCGTTACAACGTGTTGTTCCCAGGCGTTGCTACGAACTTCATGGGCGTGTCGTCCGATCTTGAAGCTGCGGGAAATGTGATTGATGTGCTCGACGCCGCTGGTGATGCCGAAGGTATTATTGCGGTGAACGTGGCTCCTCGTCACGGCGCGGCAAAAAAGTGGCCAAACGGCACACCGTTCGGATATTTTTGGTACAATAAGATTCTTGTTGTCTGCACGATCGACGGGGAAGTCTTGTCACTTATAAAAAAATTCGGTCTGGCCGATCATGTCAATGTCACTGATATTCGTGCGGTCATGAAGTTCGGTGGATATGCGGACGACATGGTGGAGTTTGCGGCGACTTCGCAATTCCGTAGTTTTGATTATCTTCCGCGCCTTGCGCGCATCGCTTGGGATAAGAAAGACGTTCCATCAGAAAAACTGATGTTCAGCGAAATTCCCGATGCGCCTACTGGCGTGTGGTGGATCGATTCCTTTGGCAACTGTAAAACGACGATGTTGGCCGAAGACGTGCAGTTTGAAGAGGGTGCCGAGCGCGAAATTATTTTGAACGGTTTGGCGATCAAAGCGGTATGTTACCGTCAGCTGCGCAACGTGCCAGACTATCAGACTGGTTTAACGATGGGCAGTTCTGGATACGGTGACCGTCGCTTTATAGAACTGGTGGTGCAGGGAACGAGCGCTGCGAAGCATTACAACATTACGCAAAAAGACACTTTCCAACTTACGAAATAGTTCCAATCAAAAGCACGGCTCGCGAGACCGTGTTTTTGGTTAGTGTGGCAAGACGATTTCGCCGACAATGAATGTGGTGATGAGGAGTGCGAGTGCGACGCCGAGCCACACCGGCGCTGAGCGTTCGCGATATTTGATGACAGCGACGAGACTCGCGACGCCGGTGATTGCGCCAATCAGGACGCCGAGCGGAGCAAGGATTCGTAACACTTGTTCTGCGGCTGGGCTGATAGTGATTTCGGTGTTGTTGACGATTTGGCTTGTGGCGACCGTGATCGTTGAGACGATGTAAATGACGACGAACGTAATGAGTCCACGTGCCGCCCACGTGCCAGTGGGTGTTGTGGGAAGGAGGGGAATACGCATAAGCGTTTGATTAAGTATTGCTGTTAGTATTCGCCTCATTCATGCAAAGTGCAAGAAGAAGGGCCGCATATATAAACGAGAACCGGCCCGCCGCGCAGTGCGCAGGGGCCGGGGTAGGCGGTGGGGTGAAGTCACTCCGCGGGGAGGTCGGGGAAGACCATCCCCTTGATCGAGATGCGGATGGCGTCGAACGTCCTGGGGGTCAGATCGGACCCGTCCCAGGGCTCGTACCCGCCGTGCATGTTGAAGGCGAAGAGCGCGACGTCGTGCGTCTTCGTCACTTCGAGAAGCGCATTCCACAGGTCGTCGCCGGCGACGATATGCGTGTACGATGCGTTGGCGAAGTTGATGGTGTAGGCCGAGTCCGGATTCGCGGCCAGCCACTCCACGTATTCGCGCAGCGAGAGGACGTGGAGCGTGCCGGTCCTGTCCCACACGTGCCAGTTGTGCGTACCGCCCCTCTCGGGCTTGATGTTGTCTTCGGGGTATTGCTGAGCGAAAATCATCCATTTCTCCTTTGTTCGAACTAGAAACTATAGCATATTTTTAATCTTTGGTCAATCCGAGCCTTGGGGAGTGTCGGGTTGACCGGTAGAATAATATTGGCTATACTACCGTCGTTCTTTGGAAGAAATTCCTTGGATCAGATA
>CAYSXU010000020.1:0-14788 GCA_964435095.1 uncultured Gammaproteobacteria bacterium
GTCCGCCTTAAACCACGTCTCTTGGCGTTTAGCGTAATGATGGGTGTCGAACTTTATTCTAGCAATCGCATCTCGTAGTTTAATTTTACCATCAAAAAATTCACAAATCTGTCGGTAGCCGATACCACTCATAGCCGGCGTATCACAGCCGAACTTATCCTTAAGGAGACGAACCTCTTCGACCAATCCTTTAGCGGTCATCATAGCGACCCGTTCGTCAATACGTGCGAATAGCTCTTCGCGCGGCACGTCCATACCAATCTGTAACGCCTCATATTTTGCTGGCTCATAGCCACGATCCTGTGCCAATGACCGACCAGTCGTCATCAAAATTTCAAGCGCTCGCACCAGTCGCGCGCGATTATTCTCGTCAATATTCGTCAACGCATCTGGATCGCGCTCGCCGATCGCCTCAGCCATCTCTTCATTGCTCATGGACGCAAAGGTCAAGCGTAACTCAGGATTTGGCACAACGCTTGAATAAGTCGGACGGTCGATGAGTGACTTGAAATATAATCCAGTGCCACCAACCACCACTGGCAACTTGCCGCGCTTGAGTATTTCAGCGATCTTCTTATCCGCAAACAACTGAAAATCCTTAACGGTAAACGGCTGGTTAGGTTCGACGAGATCAAAGCCCCAGTGAACAACACCGTCGACCATAAAGGCCGGTGGACCAACAAGATCCATAAACGAAGACCCACTCAATGCAGCCATTACGCGCTCGCCATCAGGCTTGGCTGTCCCAATATTCATTCCTTTGTAAACCGTACGCGAATCAGCAGCTATGACTTCACCATCAAACGCTCGTGCAATCGCAATACCAACGTCCGTCTTTCCAGACGCCGTCGGACCGACCACGCATACGATTTTGGGTAGCGTCATATCGCGTCTATCCTAGCCGACCCTTGTGGATGAAGCAATTCCCTTGCTAGTCAGCGACCGTTACAATAGTCAAAAATATATTCTCTATGTGGAAACTTATTGAAAGAATGCTTGGTTCAAAACCTGAAACCGGCTCAGCTAGGAATATTGATCAAGAAACACAGGATACATTCAGAAAGACGGGTGAGACGTTTGCTGGACGGCCCAATCCGTTCGAAACGCTAACTCCAACCGCAGATCAGATACAGGAAGCTCAAGCCAAGGAACAAGCGCGCCTGGAAAAAGTCGCCACGGAACAAGCGCAGGCTCAGGCACGGCTCGAGCAGGCCCAGGCCGCAGACTGGCCAAGCGTGGAAGAACCAACTGGTGAATGGGGAGAAATCAAAAAAGCCGAGTAACGAATACCCCGCCTTTCGCGAAAGGCGGGGTCACGTATTAGCCGACCTGTGCGAGCCTTTCGTACCACTTTTCGAGTTGCCCGCCGCCGGCTGCGACGTGCCAGATGAAGTGGAACAGGTTGCCCAGGAAGATGGCCGCCACTCGATCGCGCGGAACGCCACGACGATCGCAGACGGCCGTCAGCATTTGTCCCTGCACGACTGGGAAGACCTGTTCGACGTAGGCGTGGTCACGATAGGCGGCGAGCAACTTGCCATCGTCAGCTAAACGCCCCAACCAGAGGTCGACCAGAGCCTGACTCGGCTCCTCGAAGCCGTAGTAGTCGAGGATTTCCTGCACAGTCGTGATGAAGGCCGCGCAATCACCGAGCGTTAGACGCGATGGATGTCCAGTCCTGAGTCCCACGCGTAGCCCTTCGCGAAGCAGAAAGTACCGCTGCGGGCGATCAAGACCCCACGCAAGCAGAGCCTCGAGCTTGTCAAAACGTGTTTCTTGCGTCAAAGCACCTCCGAACTAGCTTAGACTAGCCAATATTTTGCTTTTTGTCAATTAACCCACCGCATGTGGATATATCGTCGAAGCTTAGCTTCGATCACTTACGCACAGCATCCGGCTCGTTGACAGGAAGACATTTCTCTGCTAGCCTAAGCAGTTCTGCGCTCTTTTGCTTCAAGGAGAAATCATGAAGTTTACAGTCATTCAAGGTGGCAAATGCACCCCCGACTCGCCCACTTGGCAACCGGGTGAGCGCATGATCAGCGTCGTCCTCGGACTCGACCGGCGACTCACCATGATCTTGGGCATGTTGATCGGCGTAGCGCTGGCACGAGCCGATCTGGCCATGGCCAGCACGCTCGCCGTCGTCGTCACGGGTGACGTCCTAACGCGACGAGTGTCACATCGTGAGGCCTACAGGGCCGGTGTCGGCATTGGCCTTTTACTCTTCGCCATGCTCATGGCACGATTTACGGTCAATCAGATTCAGATGTTGGTAGTGGGCGTACTGGTCATGCTCGAGCTAGCCTGCAGGCTGCTCGAAACGCTGCGAGCGTACGATCGCATCCGCCTCATCCAGGCGCTCAGCGTCAACCGCGGCCACACCTCACCCTACGACAATGGATTCGCGGCTCGAATCGGCAAAGAGCTGGGCTCATCCAACCTGCGCCGCGGTCTCGACGTGGAAACGCACAAGCTCGCCAAGAGCACGCGTCAAACCTACACGCTCTTAGGACGCTTCATCCGAGTGACGACCGACCAGGAAGCCGACGGCTTTGGCGCGAACGAACTCGAGCTGCACTTCCGAACGCTCGCGGGATCCAGACCCCTGCTCGATCTCATGAGCAAGCTCGACATTTTGGCCGCCTTCATCATCATCGGCGCCGTGCTCGATCTCTACATCTTCTAGTTCCCCTGCCCCGTCGACTCTCAAAGTCTGACGGGGCTTTTCGTTATGCACAGATGATTTCGGACGGCAGCACGCAAAATTGGTACAATCCCAGCGAAGAATACTTTGTATTTTCTATGGCGAGATATAAGTTTGACGTACCCAAGGGTGATATGTCCAAAGCGGACAAAGAAGCGCTTGCGAAAAAAATCGGAACTGAGGCAAAGGCGAAAGCCGAAGTGCCAGTTGCTGATCAGCTCGGCGAGCACGAATATTACGGTGCCGACGTTCTTGGTACTAAGGAAACGAATTACGAGGCTAAGGGTAAGGAGCTCGCAGATAAAGCCAAAGAAAAAGCGGCCTCTACGTTTGGCGGTTTTTTCAACAGTCTACGAGAAAATGCAACAAAACTCGCAAATAAAGTCGCCAGGGCCATGAACATTGGTCTTGGTGCCACCGCCTCCGCAGCCGGTACTACCGCAGATGTTGCCAAGGGCGTTGGAAAAGAATTCGTTGGTTATGGACAGGGTCTTAAAGCTTTTGCGACGGAAGGGGTGCCAGACCTATATGCAGGAGCGAAAGAAGTTGTTGGTGCTAACATCGATCTAGCAAGCATGGCTGGCGGAGCCATGAAAGATGCAGTTCTAGAAGCAGGTGTCGCGACCGTTGCCGGCGGATTGGAAGGCGCCATGGCCGCCGAACAGGCCTACAAACAAGGCAAAGAATATGCTTCACAAAAGGCCGCTGAAGCAGCAGAGGCTGCAGTGCGAGCCAAAGATGCCACCGTTCGCGGAGCCAAAACCGCAGCTAAGGGCGCAGCAATCGCTGGCGCGGTTGGCGTTGGCGGCGTGGCAGTCGGCACGGCTGCAGCCGGGGCCGCAGCGCTTGGTGCGGCGGCGCTCGGAGCCGCAGCAGCCGGTGGAGCAGCTCTTGGTGCGGGCTATCTCATGGGCGAAGGCATGGAGCGAGGCGCACGTTTTGCAGCCAACAAGGCCGAACAAGGCCGCGATGCTTTGAATCGCTTTGGAGACACCGGCGCCAAAGCTATCGACAGCACCGTCGCCACCGGTAAGATGAAACTTGAAGATGCAATAAAGTTCGCTACAGGAGCTCGAGACGCTTTTGAACAGAGCGTTGTTGGACTAGCTGGCGCTGCTCAGAGTGAAGTAAGCAAGGCGCGAGGTCGGGTTGAAAAACTCGGTAATGAACTGGCTAGCGGCCTAGAAAAGGGTCTTAGCGAAGTCAGTAAGGATGTTGAAAGTGGACTAAAGAGCGGCGAGAAATTCGTAAACGAAACAGCCAAAGCACTTGAGTCGAGCGTCACCGGCCTAGTCGAATCAGCCCAAGCAGGAGTCGAAAAAACCAAAGCCGATCTTCAAAAGGCTGTCACCGAAGGTATCTCAGGAACTGTTGGAGAACTGGCTCAAGTTGAGGCCGGCGTTACGTCCATGATCGCCGAGGCCAGCGAGACAACTAAAAATGATCTCAAGCGCATTGAATCCGACATTCAACGCGGAGCCGAGCGCATGAACGATCTCTACAACGAAGGTACCAAAGTCTACGGTGAATTCAACGGTCGCGTCACCAAAGCTCGCAGTGCCTGGGACGACTTCATGAACGCTGGCCGAGCTGCTATGGACGCCTTCAAAACCATCTTCGGTGGAAAAGGCAAAAATAAGAAGCTAGCGCAAGATGTCGTCAAAGCCATGGACGCACAAAAGCAGCTTGATGCGCTTAAAGAGTCTGGCTCGTAATCAATAAACTATGAGTCTCATAAATATCATCAATACTTCCCCCTTGGCTGACGACCAAAAAGCCATGTGGATCAAGCGCATAGAAACTGAAGGCGCCACACCAGAAGTCGTGTCAGGCGTGCGAGAAGCACTCCAGGCATACATCGACGGAGGATTCCAAACGCTTGGCGTAGACCTGGATCCAGATGACCAAAGCGTTAAGGCAGCCTACCAAAAGATGGAAGACGAAATCACGGCCGCAGAGTCTGACTTTACGGAAAAAATGGGAGACATCGAAGCTGAAGCAGGCGCGGTTCAACAAGCCATAAGTCGAGACGTCGACAAAGTTCAAGCCAACATAGTTAAGGCTCAGATATAACGCAGATTGTTGACTAATTTAGGCAAATACAAAGAGCCCGGGGCCTTCGCCTCGAGCTCTTTTGTAATTCAGCGCTAATCTCCGCCAAAAGCAGAAGCTCCTGATCAATCTACCCTCGGCAAAGCACCAGCTTTCGATGCCTCTTCGACCAACTTATCTTGCGCAATGACCAGCTGTTCCTCGCTTCCAAATACCTTCACACCAATATCACCGCCGTCCTTCTCTTTCGCGCCCACAACAATCGTCCATGGCACTTTTTGCATGGCCGCTGAACGAATCTTCTTGCCGACTTTTTCGTTCGCATCATCCAAACCAACACGCAAGCCAGCCGCCTCAAGCGATGTCTTCATGGCACGTGCCGCGTCAATATAATCTTCAGCAACCGTGGCGATACGTATCTGTTCAGGCGCTAACCACATTGGAAACGCTCCTCCAAGATGTTCGATTATGATCGACAAAAAGCGTTCGATTGAACCCATGATAGCGGCGTGAACCATCACGATGCGTTCATGCTCTCCCTGCTCGTTGATACACGACAAGTCAAAGCGCTCTGGCATGTTGACGTCTAACTGGATAGTCGCAACTTGCCATTTACGGCCCAGCGAATCCTCGGCCATAAAATCAAGCTTCGGCGCATAGAAAGCGGCCTCGCCTGAACCATCAGAATACTCGGTCTGATTCTCGGCCGCCACCTCACGTAGAATCTTTTCAGCCATGTCCCAGTGTTCTTGGTTGCCAAGATAGTTCTCAGGATGTTCCGGATCGCGCAGCGACAAGCGGAGCTTCAAATCCAAACCAAAGGCGCCGTAAAAAGTGTGGACAATCTCCCAAATCTTTTGGATCTCCTCCTTCACTTGCGAAATACGGCAGAACACGTGCGCATCGTCTTGAGCAAAGGCACGCACGCGCGACAGACCCGAAAGTTCGCCTGACTGCTCATCGCGATAGCAGGTCGTGGTGTTAGCGTATCGCTGAGGCAGCTCGCGATAGCTCCACTGACGACGTGCATAGATCTGCGTGTGGTGAGGACAGTTCATCGGTTTCATGGCGAACTCATGGCCTTCCCGAGTCGTTATCTTGAACAGATCATCTTTATACTTATCCCAGTGTCCACTTGTGATGTATAGATCCTTTTTGGTGATATGCGGAATTTCAACACGATCGTAACCTCGATTCTTACGCAAACGCCAGACAAAATCGTCAAGAATATTACGTAGCATGGTTCCGCGCGGCGTCCACAGTGGCAGACCACTACCTACAAGATCGGAAAATACAAACAGGTCTAATTCAGGACCAAGCTTTTTATGATCACGCTTTTTAGCCTCTTCGAGCATGACTAAGCGATGCTCCAATTCCGTTTTGGTCTCAAAAGCCAGGCCATAAATACGCGTCAACATGGCGTTCTTTTCATTTCCGCGCCAATAAGCTCCCGCGACCTTCGCTAACTTAAACGAACCCGGGTCAATATCAGCCAAGCCTTCAGCATGACCGCCCCTGCAAAGATCAGTGAATTCTCCGGATGTATACAGAGACAAAGTTTGACCCTCGCCTGAAAACTCATCTATCAATTCGAGCTTAAAAGGATTGTCGCTAAAGGCATGTTTCGCCTCGTCAGCCGTAACCTCTGTGCGCGCAAATTCGGTCCATGCCGGCATCAACTCGCGCATCTTGGCTTCGATCTTAGGCAAATCCTCATCTGAAATCGGAGAACTGAAAGCGAAATCATAATAAAACCCGTCGTCCACTGCCGGCCCAATCGTACGCTTAGCATCCGGATACAATTCAAGCACTGCGGCAGCCAATAAATGAGCGAGTGAGTGACGTCTTTCTTGAAGTTTTGCTTGGTCCATAAAATAAAAATGACCCGATTACCCCTCAATGAGGCAATCGGGACCGAACTTTCGTTCGGCGGTTCCACCCGTCTTCCCCGCCATGCAGCGAGGCACTTTTTATGTAACTGTTCGCTCGCGGATTGGTAGTCCGGTCAATGCGATACCCCTATCATAGTCGAGTTAATCCGAATGTCAACGCCACGTATTCCTTGACATTATCACGCGTTCTGCTACATTACATCGTTCCTTTCACCAACTCTGGAGGATCGATGAACAACTGGCTCGGGGGACTGGAAGAAGGCGAGGAGATTCACGGGTTCCGTGTAGTGAGCGATATTGGGCCGCAAGGACGGCTCACGCGTCGCAAGGGCTGGACGAGCTGCCCGAACAACATCCCGAACTCCTTCTCGATCGACTGCATCGACAACGCGCTCGACGAAGCTGTTGAGATGATCAATTTCGGCCTCGCGGCGAGCGACTGTCCTCTCGAAATCGTCCCCGAAGAAGTCGCAGAAGAAACCGAGGAGTACGAGCGGCGCTTCCATGACGGGGTCGACGGATGGCTGGAAGACAAGAAAGACCAGTTCGACAACCGTCAACGCTTCAACAGCGGAGCGCTCGCGACGAACTACTTCATCCGCTACATCGTCCGGCGTCGCCAGGACGACTAGCGTCCGCGACCGTCAACGTAAGACCGCCCACTAGGGGCGGTCTTCATCGTTTTAATCTTTGGGAAGCTCGACATTGATCTTGATGTGATCAGCGAGATTCGGTACGCGTTGAAGCCAAAAAGGCGTAAAACTCACCGAAGCATCTTCAACGGCATCCGAAGCCTTGAGTAACGTGATAACTTCGTTTGGTGAACGGCCAACAAAACGCTGTTTATCAAGTACCTGCGAATCTTCCGAAATAATAGCTATCCCTTCATAATACACGGAAAGAGTCGAGGTGCCACTCGCGGCATCAACCTTTTCAACCGTAGTCTGAATAGTATCCGGATCCGTTTTTGCGAGCATATAGCCATCAGGTACACGGCTATTTAACTCACTTTCAGCGAAAACCTTAATCGCGTCCAAATCGTAATACACTCCAGTCACCTTGAGCGTTACGCTGGCCGTAAATGACGAGGTTTCTGTGCCGACCAACTGGTCGCTAGACTGGGTTGTTACCTCAGTAAACCACGTCTGCCCGTCAAAAATCGACACATCAACCTGTGAAGCAAACGATGTCTTAGCCTGTTCAAGCAACGTTTCACTCAAATTAGCTACTGCATCGGCGACGTCCTTTTCAGTCAAACTGCGCTTATAGGCCACGCCACCAACCATGCTATCAACACTGACGGCGTAGATCTCGTCCTGTAGAGCGGCTGGGAGGCCAGGAATAGTGAATTGCGTCGGACCGATCTCGCCTGACAGACCAGGTTGATCAGCATGTGCGATAACGTCAATTTGTCCGCGAGCTGGAACAGTCGTACCGGTATCGATGCGGAACAACACGCCTTCTTCCGACAATAATCGCGTTGTAGCTACCAGCGGCTGATCATTGCCCGTCTCGTTTATTAGCGTCACCATTCCGCCCGCCCTGGCCTCAACCGCAGTCGCGCCTTCGCTCGGAAGCGTAAACATTTTCGTCGCACTAAACTGCTGATCAAGTACAACGCCAGATAACTCGCCGTCTTCGTCGGGATTGGCCACAACTCTCACCTCAGCCTCGACGTTTACGATTTTAGGCGTCGGCGTAAGGCTGATTGTGGCACGCGAAATAGACAAATAAAGAACCGCCACCAACAAGAAAAAAGTCGCAAAAACAAAGGCGACGGCGATCCGTTGATAAATTTTTAGCGAGCGCGACAATGGCTTTCCTCCTGTACTTTCGCGATGAGTTGCACGCACCATACAAGATGATTATACCATCACATTCTCCTTACCAACGACTGCACCGACCCGCTCGACCACTTCACGCGAAAGCTCGACCGAATATTCCGTACTCATCTTGCGCCGTTCGCCGCCAGAATCGACCAGTAGGAAAACGCGAGCGCGACCTGGCGAAGCTTTAAAGATATCACGTAACTGCGAGATCATTTCATGCGTCGGACGCTCAGGAACTACAATCGATAAACCATCGACCCCTGGGCGCGTCGTGGCAACTTTTGAGTCTGACGGTGGCGTGGCATATGAATCTACTGTTCCCCCATCATCGCTCCACGACCCTTGTCGCAACATGCTAACGAGCGAAGAGATCTCATCTTCATTAAAAATTATAATCGAATCTACTAAAATAGACCGTTCAACCATTTCAGATTCCTCGTCGCGCTTACGCACCGAGACTTTGCCCGCGATTAGCACAAACGTATCGGCCGCTAACTTAGAACGGACTTTAGCAAACACCTTTGGAAAAACTACAGCCTCGATACTGCCCGAGGGATCGTCAATACGAATAAAAGCCATCGGCTCATTTTTCTTCTTGGTGAAAATCTGTTTGAGATTAGAAATGACACCGCAAACTTTCACCATGGTGGCGTCATCCATAGCTAGCACGTCGGCTGTTCGACCAATGTATGGCGAAAACTTCTCGTAAAACAGCCCGGCTGGATGCGACGAGACATACAGACCGAGGAGTTCTTTTTCCCAGGCTAAAATAACGCTCTTTGGCAGATCCTCGACGACCCGCAACTCAACCTTCTGAGTTACAATCTCCTGGCCCATATCAAACAAAGAAACTTGATTGCGGTCTTGTGCGGATTGAACCTGCTTATTGTGCAAAACTAACGTATCAATGTTACCAATCAATTTCGTACGATTCTCAAAACGATCGAGTGCACCCGATTTTACCAACGCCTCAAGAGTCTTACGATTAAAAGCCGAGGATCGGACACGCGCCAAAAAGTCAGCCAAGTCGCTGTACGGTCCGTTACGCTTACGCTCTCTGACAAGCTCTTCAGCGACTTCGCTTCCGACATTCTTGATCGCTTGAAGTCCCCAACGAACCTTATTTGTATCTTTTACTACCGCAAAACCGGCAAATGACTCATTAACGTCCGGCGGTAAAACGGATAGACCCAGTCGTTTGCATTCCTCAACTTCGATCGTAATACGATCAATCACGCCTGAATCTGAATTCATGAGCGCGGCCATAAACTCAGCCGGATAACGCGCTTTAAGATAGGCTGTACGATACGCAATAAGAGCGTAACAAGCGGCGTGTGACTTGTTAAAACCATAAGCAGCAAAGTCCTCAAGCTTTTGAAAAATGGTATTCGCAACGTCTTCCTTTACACCTTTTTTAATTGCGCCCTCAATAAATTTCACTTTCATCTTCGCCATGAGCTCGGCGATTTTTTTACCCATGGCCTTACGTAGCGCGTCAGCTTCGCCGCCCGTAAATCCGGCTAAGTCTTTTGACACTTGCATGACCTGTTCTTGGTACACCGGAATTCCATAAGTCTCACGAAAAGCATTTTCCATGAGCGGGTGTTCGTAAACGACCTTTTCGATGCCGTGTTTACGTCGGATGAAGCTCTCAATAAACTGCATCGGTCCCGGACGATATAAAGACACCATGGCAATGATATCTTCAAAAGCAGACGGCTTAAGTTCACGGATGTAACGCTTCATGCCGTCAGATTCAAGCTGGAACACGCCGGTCGTATCGCCTCGACCAAGCAGCTCAAACGACAGTTTGTCATCAAGTGGAATCGTGTTGATATCTATTTCGACGCCATGTACAGCGCGGATGATATCAAGCGCATCCTCAATGATCGTCAAGTTCGATAAACCAAGAAAGTCCATCTTAACCAAGCCAACAGCTTCAGCTGAATTAAGTGAAAACTGCGTCACAAGAGCCATGTCCTCACGTTGTCCCTGCTGGATCGGTACCCGCTCAATGAGCGGCTTGTCGCCAATGACGATACCGCAAGCATGCTGCGAGGCGTGTCGCGGGTTACCCTCAAGTTTCATGGCCAGATCGATGACTCGACGCGTCATCGGATTAGTCTCGTACAGCTGGCGCAGATCAGGCGCTTCGACGATCGCCACCTTGAGCGGCGTATGTTTACCCTGGATGGGTGGTGGCACGACTTTGGCGATCAAGTCAGCTTCTTGGAAAGACAGTCCGAGCACACGGGCAGCGTCACGCACTGCGGCGCGTGGCATAAGCGTCCCGAACGTAATAATGCCGGCGCAATGATCTACGCCATACTTTTGTGTAATATAATCCATGACCTTACCGCGACCACGATCTGCAAAATCCGTATCAATATCTGGCATCGAGATACGGTCAGGATTCAAGAAGCGCTCAAAAAGCAAGTTATAACGAAGCGGATCAAGGTCGGTTATACGTAAGGCGTAAGCCACGATTGAACCTGCCGCCGAGCCGCGACCAGGCCCTACGAGTACGCCATTATTCTTGGCCCAGTTAATATAGTCTTGAACGATCAAGAAGTACGACGAGAAACCCATGCGAACGATCGTCGAATATTCATATTCAAAACGCTGCATGATCTCGGTAGACAAGGGGTCGCCGTATCGCTCTTTGAGTCCCTCAAGACACAGTTCATGCATGACCTCGTTATCAGTTTTGCCTTCTGGTAACGGAAAAATAGGTAAATAGTTTTTTCCAAGGTCGAGCGAAAAATTTACCCGGTCTGATATCGACTTAGTGTTAGTTAGCGCTTCTGGAACATCAGCAAACGCAGCAAACATTTCATCCGGCGTACCAAATGACAAATCGACTTCGTCAGTACTTGTACGACGAAATTCCTCGAGCGTTCGTCCGCGCTGAATGCACAACTGAGCCTCGTATCCCTCACGGTCTTCCGGATCAAGATAAAAAACGTTCTTTGTGGCCACCAAAGGAACACCAGTTTTTGCCGTCAACGTTCGCAATGCATCGTTAACTTCGACTTGCCGCGGCATGTCGGGATGATGAATAAGTTCTAAGAAAAAATTATTCTGCCCGAAAATATCCTGATACTCGCGGATTAGCTGTTCGGCTTTGTCAATTTCACCGCCAACGATGGCGTGCGGAATTTCTCCACCCACCGAACCCGTCAGAGCTATTAGCCCCTTGGCGTGCTGACGCAAGAAGGTTTTATCAACGCGCGGCTTATAATAAAAACCTTCAAGAAACCCGGCGGAAACTATCCTAAGCAAATTCCGATAACCCTCTTCATTCTCGACTAGGAGTACAAGCCTATACGGACGATCGTCAATACGCGCCCGACGATCCGTCATGCCATGTTGCGCAACGTAAATATCACAACCGATGATTGGCTTGATCTCGCTGTCTTTACAAGCCTTCCAAAACTCGACCGCACCGTACAAGGCACCATTATCTGTGAGTGCCAGCGATTTCATGCCAAGCGCTTTGGCACGCGCAACCAGCGCCTTGGGCTTAGGCAGCGCCTCAAGGAGTGAATAGTGCGAATGGACGTGGAGGTGAACAAAATCCTGGGGATCCATGAGAGCTAACTTACCAGAAAGACACTTACTTTACGATACGCGAATATAAGCCGATTCCCTTCGTTCCTAACTGAGTCACAGACAAGTTATCCACAAACCAAAAACCGGCTCTCTGGCCGGTATCTGGTTTACATTCGATCACGCGACCGCAGGGTGTCGATAATCTTCTTAACACCATCAGCTAAATTCGACAGAGCCAATACATGGCCCTCAACCTTCATACGAATTGCTCCGATTGAATCGATCAACTCTTCTATTTTTACACGCACTTCGTCCACCAGGCCATGCACACGCTTCATGAGCACCGCAGCCTGATACAAGGCCCAACACAGAAACATAGTGAACCACAAGGCACACAGCGCGAGCACCATGAAAAGCATGTCCCTAGCGTCAAACGATTCAAGCATAGGCTTATGTTTCTCCTATCATACTCCCCCTAAACTACCAAGCAGAAGCCTTATCCACGAATTACACCGTCGAACTTAAGTACGAGTTCACGCGTGATCGTATTGATAGCCTCGTCAACTTCTTCGCTCGTCAACGTACGATCAGCAGCGATGGTAACAGTGAAAGTCACACTCTTTTTTCCAGATTCAATCTCAGCACCACGATAAACTTCCACTACCTCAACCTGACTTACTAGACCGCTTGCGCCGCGTACGACTTTCGCCAACTCCGAAAATTCAACCCGATCCCCGAGCAAAACTGAAATATCGCGCACGACTACAGGGAATTCAGGCACTGGTTCATAACGATAAGCGTGGCGCAGATGCGGAATAAGCCGTTCGAGATCGATTTCGGCCAAGAATACCGGACGGTGAATGCCAAATGCATCCTGGAACGCGCCCTCAACCTGGCCAATGGTACCCACACGTTCATCACCGAACATAATCGCGGCAGTACGTCCTTGGTGCCAGCGCTCAGCTTCGTCTTCACGCACAAAGTTAAATGAAATGCCTGTCTTTTGTGCAAAAGTTTCAAGCACTCCACGTAGAGCCATGTATCCGGCTGTAGCATCTGTCACACCGTATCGTCCGATAACCAACGAATAATTTTCCTCTGGCAAATCATTTTCACGCGGAATGTACACACGTGCTAGCTCGAAAATGTCGGCTGACGGTACATTGGCCTGATTACGTTCGATAGAACGCAATATCGACGGAATGAGTGATGGACGCATGTGCGACGCATCGCTCGCTAGTGGATTATGAACTTTGAGTGCGTCCATTGGACTGAAACTATAACGCTCAAGATCAGCCGCGTCGACGAGCGACGAGCCAAAAAATTCGCTAAATCCAAGACTCGCCAAAAAACGTTTAGTGAAGCTTTCCCAATGTAGCGAGGCATCGTCAAATTCAACTGGCGGCGGAGCAGACGGTAGCACGTTGGGCATTAGATGATAGCCGTACAATCGAGCGATCTCTTCAGTAAAATCAACCTCGTCCTCAATATCGTGATCGCGCCAAAACGGCACAGTCACGGAATAACCATTACGTACTTTCTTTACACCAAAGCCCAAATGTTCAAGCAAGAGCACCATGTCGGCGTCTTCTACATCTACACCAATGCGGTCGCGAACTTTTTGTGAACGAAGTGAATAGACGCGCGGCTCATATTCCTCTGCGCGAACATCGATTACGTCGCCTGACAGTTCACCACCTGCTAGCTCTTGAGTAAGTTCAAGCGCGCGCGCCAAGGCTAGCGGCAAAGCCTCAGTTGAAAGTCCTTTTTCAAACAATAGCTGCGAATCAGAGTACAAGTCCAAATCACGTGCCGTACGACGAATCGACACCGCATCAAAAGACGCGGCCTCAAATACCACGGTAGTCGTGGCCTCGGTTGTGCTCGATTCAATTCCGCCCATCACACCAGCTACCGCAAGAGGCTTTACAGCATCAGCGATAACAAGATGCTCAGGCTTAAGCTCGACAGTCTTTCCGTCTAAAGTTTCGAGCATTTCGCCACGTTTGGCGCCACGCACCACAATACGCTCATCTGTTAATTTCGATGCATCAAAAGCATGAAGCGGCTGACCGTATTCGTGTAAAACATAATTAGTAATGTCAACGATGTTGTTGATCGGGCGATGGCCGGCCAACAGCAATTTTTTCTGTAACCACCAAGGCGAAGGACCGACTTTCACGTTTTTTACCACTGCCGCCATGTAACGTGGGCAACGCTTCTTATCTTCAATTTCGACTTTGAGCGGTGCATGCGAACCCTGATGCGGAATCGAAGGTGGAATGAAAGAAAACGGCGCCTTAGTAATTGCTCCGCCCTCACGAGCAAGACCAACAATCGACATGCAGTCAGGGCGATTGCTCGTAATCTCGATGTCAAAAATATCATCCGCGAGACCCAGCGCATCGACGGCCGTTGTCCCTGCCTCGGCCTGAGTCACATTCCCTAAATCCCAAATATCTTTTTCACCGCAAGGCATTTTTTCAAAGCCGACTTCAGATGGCGAACAGATCATGCCTATGCTCTCCACTCCCCGGATGCTCGTGATGGCTAGCTGCACAAGCTCGCCGCCGCCATGCCAACGCACCCAGGCGCCAGGCAACGCGACCAAAACTTTCATGCCTTTGGCCAAATTGGCTCCACCGCACACTATGTCGACAGTCTTTTCGCCAATATCAGTTGTGGCGATACGGAGTCGATCCGCGTTTGGATGCGAACGAACTTCAAGTACATCACCAATCACCATGTTGGCAAAG
>CAYSXU010000021.1:0-14219 GCA_964435095.1 uncultured Gammaproteobacteria bacterium
CCCCCGCCGCCAAGCGCCGGATGGCTCGCTCCGCACTATCGCAGGGCCTCACGATGAGGTCCCCCGCCAAGTCGTTCGGGCCGACGCAGAGCTGATCAAAGAGGAAGGTTGCGAGCCAAATGTCGTCGTCCGTCTCGCCAGCAACGATCCGAGCAAAAACCCCATCGGCCAGCTGCTCGCGCCACGTCTCGTAAGGCAGTCGAGCCACGATCAGGCACCGACTACGCAGCGACGCGCGCCAGAAGGCCGCAACGCCCTCCTCATTCCGGAGTAGATCCTCCATGAAGTACTCGACAGTTCGAGATTTCTTCGCCGGTTCCGAGTGGATGTACTCCGCGAAGGCGTCGGCATCGATCGTTGCGAGTCGCTCGAGAAGCCGAAGAGCCAAATCGAAGCCATTGAACGCGGTGCCGACACGCGGCGGCTCGTTAAGACCAGACAGCACGTCGAGCATCGCCTCGACCGAGGAAATGCCTTCGATGTGGCAGTCGTCACGACTTGGTTGGTAGCAATTTCTCGACAGGCTGTCCTTGAGCTCCAATCGAGCTCTCAACTCCACGTCCGCCACGAGACTGATGGCTCTACGGCGAATAGCATCATCACCCTCGGGAACCTTCGTGAGCGCCACGATGGTCTCCTGGTCGTCGGCGATCGTCTCCAAATCGATGAAGTTGCCGTTGAGAATCGATGTGATGATAAAGACTACGTACCCGCCCTTCTCGACCACCACCTGATGCTGCTCGAGCTGCTTGAAGTACACCTTGACCGGAACGATCCGATGATCGCGAACACCCAGACCGACAAACCCGTCCTTCGCGATCTCCTCGACGAGCATCAGCATGCTCGCATGAGGAGTGATAGTCTCGATGATGTCGTCGATCTCAACCTTGCTGGCACGTCCACGCGCGGAACGAGAACGACGAGCGGCGACCTTCTGAATCTGAGCCTGGTCCATGTATCCCTCCAATGTAAATGAGCGACTGCTAATATTAGCAGATTTTACAGCTTTGTCAATGCAAGACTTCATCCATGTATCGCGTTTTCTTTAGACGAAGGGTGCGCAATTGTGCTATCCTAGCGCCCAGTTATGACGCTTACCACGCACGCAGCAATTGGCGCTTTTATTGGCACAATCGCCAAAGATCCGGTTATCGGCTTCATGGCCGGAGCCACGTCGCATTTTCTTGTCGACATGATTCCGCATGGCGACAACCAGCTCGCCGACCTCTTCCGAATCCATAAACGCCGAAAACTTGCGGTCACCTACGTCACCATCGATGCCATTATTGCCATCCTGTTCGTTCTGACGATGTTCACCGCGCGTGGCGAAGTCGGCAATACGGCCTTTTCAGCAGCAGTCGCTGGCAGCATTCTCCCCGATCTTCTCGTCGGACTTGCCGACGCAACCAAATGGAAGCCACTCAAGCGCTTCTCCAAATTCCACTTCTACTTCCACGACTTCTTCTCGCGCAAACACGGCGACGTAAAACTCAAATACGCGCTGGTGGGGCAGCTGGGATTCATCCTCGTCCTTCTAAACGTTATGTAAATCAAAAACGAGCCGCAGCCAGGCTCATTTTTGTTTAGATCGCGGTAACACCAGCAAGCGTAAGCGCAAGTACGATCACACCCATTATCACCTCTCCAAGCAGCACCGCCAGCGCCGCACGTCGAAACGGCAGGCCAAGCGCAACGGCCGCAAGCGTACCGGTCCAAACTCCAGTTCCAGGGAGCGGCACCGCAACAAAAAGCGCTAAGCCAAGCGTGCCGTATTTTTCAAAATTATTGCCGAGTTTTTTGTGCGCACGAGCAAGCAATCGATCGAGCCATCGCACGGCCCACGGCGCGCGACGCTCCGCAAGACGCTGAAGTGCTCGAAAGCCAAAGTACACCGGGAAAAACGGAACCGCATTCCCAAACAGCGCAAGCGCAAGAACAAATACAGGATCCATGTCCCAACCAGCAATCGCGAGCGGAACCGTTGCTCGTAATTCCGTCACCGGAATCATTGAGAGCAATATGACGGCGAGCCATTTTGGAAAGCCCGCAAACGCGGCAATAATTGCACTCGTCATAGATTCGGCCAAGTAAATGTAGCAAACGCCCATGCGGCGAGCGCTTTGGCGTCAGCAAAACGATCGTTCTTTGACGGCGCACCAAGCACGGCAACGAACACTTCCCCATCACCTTTGGCTACGCTCGTCACAAAACAATATCCCGCTTCAGGAATAAAGCCCGTCTTTCCGCCAGTAATCTCATAAGAGCCCTGGTTCAAAAAACTATCAAGCAGCATATCGGTCGACTCGATATTGACTGCCAGTCCGCTAGCGTGAACGGCAGTGTATGAAAACGATGTCATAAGAGGCTCAATGACCTCAGATTTTTTTGCCTCAGCCAACAGTAAGAAAAGCTCGCGGGCAGTTGTTACGTTTTCACTTCCAATGCCAGCCACATCGACAAAATTCGCCCGTGTCATGCCAAGTGCTTGAGCCTTGGCGTTCATAGCTGCAACAAAATCCTCCTGAGACAAACCGGATAGCCGTTGAAGCGCCGAGGTGGCTGTGTTATCTGATCCGACAATACTAGCAGCTAACACATCGCGCAGACTAAGCCCATCGTGATAATTCAAATATACACGCCCACCGCCAACATAATCCTCCTGCCAAACTGTGACGTTTTTATCTAAATCTGGTTTTGAATCAAGAAATACCAAAGCGCTCATGAGTTTTGTAATGCTCCCTATTGGCCGCACCTCATCAGGGTGCTTTTCGAACAAAACAGAGCCGCTTTTTGTATCCATTACAATCACGCTCTGTCCGCTCGTGACAACCCCGTAAGACTCTAGTTTCGTCTTCTTTGGTGGCAAAATACGCTCCCCCGCAATCGGCAATGAGACATGAGTGGAAAGCGTATACAAAGGGCTTCCAAAGTTATCTTCTGGAACTGGAATGCCCGCTTGCCATTCTAAGTTAGCCGCATCGACCGGAATGACGCGCGTGACCATGACGGCCAGAATAAATTGAGCAACTAGCCGTTCGATCATACGGATGGTGTATCAAGTGAAAGCGCTGCCAATAGCTTGTCGATCTGGGCGTTTCCATGTAGCTCGGCGTAATCTAGAAGCTCTTGCGCATCATGCAAACCAAAGTAACGCAACGCGTCCATAGAAAGCACGTAAATTGGCTGCATCTTAATTACGTCATCGCGCTCCTCGATAAGTCCGCGCATTAAAAGATTGCGCAAAATAAGCGTGCAGTTCACGCCACGAATGGCTTCAATCTCTGGCTTGGTGATTGGGCCGCGATACGCAACGATTGTAAGCGTTTCAAGCGACGGTCGAGTAAGTTCTGGTTCGGCGTCTTCATCTGAGAGCTTAGCCAGTTGCTCAGCCAGAAGCGGATTCGTCACCAACTGCACAGCGTCGTCACTGATAGCTATGTGTAAGCCGGATTCGTCGACATTAAGACGTTCAGCTAGACGTTTAGCTAGCACACGTGCCTCATCCTGCGAAACCGAACACACCGACGCCACTTGTCGCCATGACATGGGCTTAGTCAAAAGAAAGAGAGCGGCTTCGAGAAGCGCTAAGGATTCCATATTATTCGTTACGTTCGATCATGATTTCGCCATAGTGGCCGCTTTGCGTAGCTCGAATAGAACGTCGACGCAAAAGCTCGAGCAACGCCAAAAAGCTTACCACAACTTCAACCCTACTTCCGGCTGCGGCAACCACGTCTTTAAAGCGCATGGTCGCCTTGGCACGCAAGGCGCCGGTCAATTCCTCAATTCGTTCTTCGATAGACTTAACCCGTTCAAGCGATGTCTGCGATAAAGCAAAAAATGGCTCAAGCCGCTTAAGCACCGTGCGGTAACCGTCAACTAACAACGCGGCCGAGAGCGCCCTACCTGGAGCAAACTGCGCTTCACGCTGAGGCCGTACGTAAGGTCGTCGGTATAACGGCGTCTTAAGATATCGTTCTTCAAGCTTAACGGCCGCCGCAACGAACTCTCGATACAAGCGCAACTGATCTTCAAGCTTCGCCGCGCCTGCGTCTTCTTCGTCGAGCCGTAGGTACGGCATGAGCTCGCGACTCTTGAGGTAAATTAGGCGTGAGGCCACAAGCAAAAAATCTGCCAGTTCCTCGCTTGGAACCTCATTCGCTTCTAGGTATGCCAGGTACTCGTCGGCCACCGACTTGAGCGATACTTCGGTAATCGTCAGCTTCTTTTCTTCAATCAACGCCAAAAGCAGCTCAAGCGGACCGGAGAATTTTTCCTGGCTCACCGCAAATGCCATAACGTAAGCATTGTAACAGCTCAGTTTGGGAATCGCTAGGTTATACCAGGCTAAATTTTCAACCGGACAACCACGCTATCGGAGTCATTTTATAACAAAGAAATGGCTAATTTCTAACAAATTTTATACGGCTTGCTGTTGACAAAGATGACTTTTTCTGCTATACTTGTGCGTTCGGAGTGTTAGAAAATCCCGGAGGTCCAGGTGAACGACATCGATAACGCCAAGGAGTGCGTCAGGCAGATTCGCGGGTACCAGAACGAGGGAGCGCTCATGGTGCTCCAGAGGCTGGTGTCCGAGGGTAGCGTGACGCTCGCGGAGCTCGGTCTCACGCAGGCCGAGTACGACAGCTTCCCCAAGCTCGTTGATCTCGCCAAGGCCAAGGAGTGCGTCAAGGACATCCGTGATTACCAGGGTGAGGGAGCGCTCATGGTGCTCCAGAAGCTGGTGTCCACGGGTCGCGTGACGCTCGCGGACATCGGTCTCACGCAGGCCGAGTACGACAGCTTCCGGAAGTTGGTCGACACGACGTGCGCCAAGGAGTGCACCGGGCAGATCCGCGCTCACCAGAACAAGGGAGCGCTCATGGTGCTCCAGAGGCTGGTGTCCGGGGGCCGCGTGACGCTCGCGGAGCTCGGTCTCACGCAGGCCGAGTACGACGGTCTGCACAGGCTCATCAAGAGCCGCACCGCGTAGGGCCCCGCCCGCATACGGCCCGCTGACCTCGTGTCGGCGGGACGGTTTCTTTTTTTTAATAGAACCTGTAGGTATGCGCTTATTCATAAACAAAAACAGAGCGTGATTTGCTCTGTCATTGTTTCTTTAATTACGGTCGCAATCGCTGCACGTCGCGCGGGAAGATCGTTGCTTCTTTGATGTTCGCAAGGCCAAGGACGTTCTGCGTCAAACGCTGCAAGCCAATGGCGAATCCTCCTTCAGGCGGGATACCGTATTTGTGCATAGTGAGGTAATCCTCAAAGTCTGCCGGATTCAAACCCTTTTCCTGCAACCGAGCCACCTGTTCGTCGTAACGGTTGATGCGCATACCGCCGGAAGTAATCTCGCTACCGAAACCAATCACGTCAAACGTGAGCGTGTTCTCTGGGTTACTTGGGTCAACCTTCGCGTAGAACGGTCGTTTTGCCGGCGGCCAATCGGTCACAAAGACAAACCCGCAGTCGTGATGCTTTGGCGCCCACACTGTCGAGAGCCAACGCTCTGCGGCCGGCGAAAGATCAGGTTCATGCGTTTCGTCGATTCCGGCCTCGTCTTTATACGCTTGCAGCGCGTCTTTGAGTGAAATACGCGGGAATCGTTCGCCAACCGGCGGCAACGTCACGTTGAGCAGCTTCAACTCCTCGGCGCACTCGCGCGAAACCGTAGCGAGCATTTCGCGAATAGCGCCTTCCTCAACCGCCATCACTTCGTCCATGTTTTCAACAAAACCCATTTCAAATTCAAGCTGATTGAATTCCGTAAGATGACGCGACGTAGCAAATTTTTCAGCACGGAATGAATACGAAACGCCATAAACGCCTTCGTACACACCCATGGTGATTTGCTTGTAGAGCTGAGCCGACTGCGAGAGCGTCGCCTCGCGGCCGTAATAATCAACTTTAAAGAACTCGGCACCGCCTTCGGACGCCGCGCCGGCCAGCACCGGGAAGAAAATCTCCGTGAAACCAAGCGACTCCATGTAGGAACGATAGCCTCGCACCAACGCCGCTTGCACGCGGAAAATGGCACGCTGCTTGGGATGACGGAGCGTAGTTACGCGGTTGTCGATAAGCGTATCGAGGTTCACGTCCAAATCCGGTTTCGCGATTTCGACAGGCACGACGTCGACAACCGGCGAGAGAATCTCAAGCGCCACCGCCTGCACCTCAACCTCTTTTGCGTTCGGATCTTTGCTCTTCTTTTCCTTTACGATTCCAGTCACCTTAATCACGGTCTCGAGTTGCAGTCCCTTGAGCTGTTCAAGATGCGCAGCCTCAAGCACGACCTGCGCTAAACCCGTGCGGTCGCGCAAAATCGCAAAACCAAAGTTTTTCATGTCACGAAGGTTGTGAAGCCAACCAGCAACGGTAATTTCTTCGCCGAGGTGAATCGGAAGTTCCTTAACAAGAGTACGGTTTTTCATAGAAATGTTTGGATGGGATCGACGTCATGTCTGCAAAGCGAGCCCGCTGAGGACAGCCGCAGGCAAAACCAGGTTTTGCCGTCGCGGCGTTTCCGAACCGGGCGCAGCGAGCAGACATGACGTCGAACAATCTTATGGCTTCATACGGTTAAGCGTGCGTGGGAACGGGATGGTTTCGCGAATGTGGTGAACGCCCGTGATCCATCGAACCGTGCGCTCAAGACCAATGCCGAAGCCACTGTGCGGAACACTGCCAAACTTACGCGTGTTCAAGTACCACTCGTATTCCTCAAGGGGGTAGCCGCGATCCACAATCTCTTGCTTGAGCGATTCGTAGTCTTCGTTACGCTGGCTACCACCGATGATCTCGCGGCCCTCTTCGGGAGCTATTAGGTCAGCACAGCGAGCGCGCAGAACTCCTTGGTCGTCCGTGTGGCGCTTCATGTAGAAGGCCTTCACCGCGGCTGGGTAATCTTCGATAAAGATCGGTAATTGATACTTATTTCCCAAATAAATTTCCTCTTCAGTCGTCATGTCATCGAGGCGATCAACTGTAAGACCGTCTTCAGCCAGAATGCGTTTCGCTTCTGCATGCTTGAGATGCACAAACGGCTCATCGACCAAGCGCTGCAGAAGCGAGGTATCGCGCTCAAGAATCGCGAGCTCAGTTTTGCAGTGGTCAAGCACGTCTTTCACAATGCGCTTCACCATTTTCTCCTGAAGATCCATGTTCATGCTCTGATCAAAGAACGCCATTTCAGCATCCATCATCCACAGCTCAGAAAGGTGATGGCGCGTCTTGCTCTTTTCCGCGCGGAATACTGGACCAAAGTCATACACTTTACCAAAGCCCATAATGCCGGCCTCGCTGTACAACTGACCGGACTGTGAAAGGTATGCCGGCGTCTCGTAATAGTCGACGGTGAACAGCTGTGTGGTGTCTTCACAGCTTGTTGGCTGAATCACTGGGGTGTCGAATCGAATAAAACCTTCCTCGTGAAAGAATTGCTCGATCGAGAAAAACACGCGATCGCGAATACGCAACACGGCCCATGGCGTCTTTGAGCGTAGGTACAGATCGCGGTTATCAAACAAGAACTCTGGACCGTGCTCCTTTTTCCCAACCGGATAATCTTCCGGAGCACGATGAACGAGAGTGAATCCAGTCCCCTGCACTTCAAATCCCGACGGCGCGCGCGGCTCCGCCTTCACGATACCCTTCACCTCAACCGAAGATTCAAGCGTCACCGAATTTAACGCTTCCCACTGCTCCGCAGGAAGTTCGGCGGCATTAAACACGACTTGCACGAAGCCACCGCCGTCGCGAAGCTGTAGGAAGTATATTTTACCGCTTGATCTGAAGTTGTAGGCCCAACCCCGAAGCGTTACTTCTTGACCTGCGATCATTGCGAGTTGCGAGATGTATTGCATAAAAAATTCGCCCTTACAAAACCACGATGCAGCGCATCATGATGTTGTAAGGGCGACGTTTGTCGCGGTGCCACCTTACTTTGTCCCGAAGGACCTCGTTAGTTGCTATGACGGGCAAACCCGGAGAGTTCTACTTACCCGAAGGGTGTTCTTCTCTCAGCTCAGCGGTGTTCAAGTCGCTTCAAACGCCTGTACAAAGACAATAACCTAAGTCCCTCGGCCGTGCAAGTCAGTTGTTGAAAACGCATATAACACTTTCTGACCGATCGGTCATTTTTTATAACTTAAAAATCAAACAACTCGCGCAAGAAACCGCGATGTTCATGCCCAAGACCATGATGAGTGGTTATGGTATTTTCAAAATCGCTTTTACGCTTAAGCACTTCAGGCGAAGCGTCTTGAACAATCATTTTATCTAGCTCACCTCGGTCAAGCCAAACGCCACGGCACTGCGGACAATATTCGATCTCAATCCCGCCACGTTCCGTCACGTTTAAATTGGTGCCATCAATGGGACATTGCATACCCATCGAACGTACCTGAAGTTTATGTTTTAGCAAGCTCTGGCAATAAAATACTTTGGAAAGGTGTGGCGCTCGAGCCAGGTAGGTGATAAGTCACCACATCCTCTACGCAGGTCGTGAAAGCTTGCAGAAAGTCGCCACGTAGCGATGGACGAAGCAACTCCGCGAACTCAGCATCACGAGCAAAACGCATGAGCATGACAACTTCTTCCTCAAGTGGACGCGCCCGCAACCAGTCTGCTGGGCGCTTATTTACGCAATCCGAACAAACTAATCCTCCACGAGCCCCGTCCCACCGAAAACACAAAGGCACAATCGCGTCGCGACACGCCAAACAACATCTTAACTCAATATCGTATCCCAGACGTTTTAAAAATCTAAGCAAAAACCCACCAAGAAAAAGTACATTGCGACCGAACGGTAAGGCCTTTTGGGCATTTATAAAACGTAAAGCTTCAAGCACGTCGAGGTATAAAACTTCGTCAGCCAAGTCTGGTTTTACGGCGCGATCAACAAGCGCGAGCAGCGTTTGAGCAACCAACCTGTGCTCAAGCGTCGTTCCGATATTACGAAACGCTTCCAAACGCTCAGCCGAAATGACCGTCGTCGATCTGGTCCCACGAATTATTTCAAGTTCAACTACCGCGAACGGTTCGAGATGCGAAGACAGTTTAGCGCGAGGCTTTTGCGCTCCGCGACCCTGAAACTCAAGCTTGCCATCGTGTGGCGTCAGTGCCGAATATCGACGATCAGCTTCTCGCCAAGGAAACGACGTCAAGATAATTGCCGGCGTCTTAATCGTCGACCACATACAAACTAAACACTAGGTCGACGTTGCTCGTCTAAGTAGGCCTGCAAAATTAGCATCGCAGCTAACGCGTCCTCTTCAGCTTTTGCGCCGTACTCTCTTTGCACTCGACGCGCCTCGGCTGACGAAAACTGTTCGTCAACCACATAAACCGGCAATCCGGTAACTTCGGCTAATCGCGTCACAAAAGCCATGGTTAAGTTTAGTTGATCGTCAGTCTGATACGCCTCAACCGGCATGGGAAGACCAGCTACAAGCGATTCCGCGCCTTCATTTTTGGCAATATCACCGATTCGCGCATACACGTCCTCGCCCCCAGAAATAACCCCAAATGGAAAAGCAATTCCCATCTCATCATCGCCGATTGCTAAGCCGACTTTACGCACGCCGAAATCAATACCTAGATACTTCACACGCTTATTCAGAAGGAATGAGAATGCTTTCGCCGCTGGCCTTAAAATCAACACGCACTACCGTTTCATTTACCTTCACTGGCATATCTTCACGTGCCTCAAATACGCCGTCCCCATCGTCAACGTGCAACAAGGCGATATATGTAAGTCCAGGTGTCATTGATTCTGATAGTGGTATCACTACAGTTTGACTGCCCTCGTTTAACAGCTGCGACGTACCAATAATCGGTCCTGGAGCTGGACCGACGCTTTGATGAAGCGTGATAAACCCCGAACGAACGAGCGTTGCCACCACCGTGACTGTAGACATGGATTGTTGACCTTCAGGCACGCTGATCGAACCCCCGCCTACATCAACAGGCGCATACAGAAGACGGGAAGCATCGTCGGCAAAAAGAAAAAATGTGCCTAAAATTAAAATGCCTCCGCCAAGAAAAATAAGTCCGAATAAATCACCTTTTTTCATAGCTATTCTTGCTCATTGAAGAGACGAATATGGGTCATGATGGTAGCTACGTCATCCTCATCAATCGTCTCATAATCAACAAAGAAATCCAATGTACCGCAACGAATCTCGTATCCGCCGTCGTAAGTATTTTCAGTAATGTATACAGTCTCCTTTACTCCCGCAGATTTAAGAATTTTTCTCAAATATTCTTCATCTCTTTCGTGATCACGCATAGGCCGTACATCCACCCTTATCTTTACAAGACTATGACTGGCTCTGGAGTAAGCAGCTCAGGACCGTCTGGCCAAAGCGCAATTGTTACTTCAAAGTGCGCCGCAGATGAATCATCCTTGGTCACGATTGTCCAGTTATCGTCCGACAATTCGACTTCATCACCGCCAAGCGTCACCATTGGCTCTAGTGCTAGACACATGCCTGACTCTAGCTTCGTCTTAGGAAACCCTTTGCCTCGATAATTAGGCACATGTGGTGCCTCATGGACCGCGTGACCAACGCCGTGTCCAACCAAAGACTTAACGATGCCATACGTCTTCTGATCGATCGCGTCTTCGATCGCTCCGCTGATATCGTGAACATATTCACCAACTTGAGCTGCTTCGACACCGGCTCGCATGGAGTCACGCGTGACACGCAACAACCGTCTTTGTACAGCTGAAATCTTCCCTACTGGAACGGTAGCTGCCATGTCAGTACACAACCCTTTATACCAACATCCAATATCAAGTCCGACGATATCTCCTTCCTCTAAAAGAAGTTTGCGATTACCCAAACCATGCACTACCTCTGCGTTACGTGAGATACATAAAGTGGACGGAAACGGCGCCCCTCCCCCACTCTTATAACCTAAAAACGACGGTTTTCCACCGCCTTTTATTATTTCCTTACGCGCAATATCGTCGAGTTCCCGCATGGCCACGCCCGGACGAACAGCATCGATCGCCTTTTGAAGGGCGCGCGAAAGCAAAGCTCCTCCTTCGCGCATGGCCTGTATTTCTTCTTGTGTTTTTATGAGTGCCATATATCTCAACAGCCACCTTGGGCCTTGCAAACTCCGTAAATCCTATCAGCCACCTCTTCAATGGAACCAGTGCCGTCTACTTGACGAACCAAACCCATGCTTCGGTACTTTTCAATAATCGGCTTGGTGTCTTCTTCGTATATCTCTAAACGTCGCTGCATCGCCTCTGGCGTATCGTCATCGCGTTTTTCAATACGAGCACGACTGCGCATACGCTCTAGCGAAACCTGAAACGGCACATCGATGACTATGACCGCGGTTGGAACAATATCGTGTTCAGCGATCAAATACTGGCTCTCGCTCCGCGGAAAAGCGTCCAGGATATAGCCGTCAATACAATCAGGACGTGCTAGACGCTCCATAAGTACCTGATGGACTATATTATCAGGCACCAGCTCACCCTGCTCTGTGTAGAAACTGATTTTCGGATTATGCTTAGCGGCTTCTCGTAAAAGTTGTCCCATCGATAGGTGCGGTACACCAAGGCGTTCGCTCAATATCGCCGCCTGGGTTCCTTTGCCACAGCCCTGAGGTCCTTGGATGAGAATGCGCTGCATAGCTGCCTAGTTATTGAATTCTTCGGGTGGATGTTGAAGTAGATACTCAGCTGTATATTTGGTGAATAACAGCGATTCATCCTGCATTAACTCATGAAAACGCTCCTCCAAACCTTTAAGAGTGACACGACCTTTGCATTCATATTGATATAACGAAATCGCCTCGACCGCGTTGGCGCGTTCATAGGCGTTTCGTGTCGCACTCTTTACCCACTCCCAGATCGTCTCATCTGAAAGATGGACACCTTGGATCATACAGTTTGTAGGTTGTCAGAAAATCGGTTTATAGAACAACCGACCTTTTGTCTATCAATTCACATCGTAAGAACGCATGGTGAGCTGTGACTGAACCTGTTTTACGATATCAATAACGACCGATACTACAATGATAACAGACGATCCGCCGACGACAATGTTTTGATTCCCAGTAATGGCTTGTACGACATTTGGGAGCACGGCGATAACACCGAGGAACAGGGCTCCGGTCAACAATAGTCGGTTAACAACCCATTGGATATATTTTGCAGTCTGTTCGCCTGGACGAACGCCCGGAATGAATCCGCCTTGCTTCTGAAGATTTTCAGCCACTTGTTCAGGTCGGAAAACGATCGAGGCGTAGAAAAACGTAAAGGCAAAAACGAGAATGAAGTAAGCAAGAGCGTGGAAGAGGTTGTTACTGAAAAGTACAACCGTTCCCTGGGCAATATCACGAACAATCTGCGTGCGAGCCGTGGTGAAAAATTGCGCCAATAGTGACGGGAGCACGATTATCGACAAAGCGAACATGATTGGAATCATTCCGCCGATCGTTACACGTAGAGGAAGCGATGACTGCACCTTTCCAGCCGAACCACGGCCACCGCCTCGTGCATATTGCACTGGAATATTGCGCTGACCTTCGCTAATGACTACTACACCGACAATAGTGACAACAGCTAGCGCAACGAACAAAATGATGTTGAGTAAATCGCCGCTCGTATATGTAGCGAATAGTTGTGCGACCACAGCCGGAAGTCCTGCGATGATACCGGCAAAGATGATCATCGAGGTACCGTTACCGATTTTACGTTCTGAGATGAGTTCGCCAAGCCACATGAGGAAAAGTGTACCAGCAGTCATGGACACAAGGGCTGTTGCTAGATCAGCGCCAGTAAGTGCGAATCCAAGCGTAGAAGAGCCAAGCACGCGGATAAGCGCATATCCTTGAAGCACGGCTAGCGGTGCCGTCGCAAAACGCGTCCAACGGTTGAGTTTTGCACGTCCCTGCTCCTCTTTCTGCATCTCCTCGAAAGACGGGAAGATCATGCCAAGCAGCTGTACGGTAACAGAGGCGGCCACGTATGGCGCAAGGCCAAGCGCGACGATCGAAAAATTACTGAGCGTTCCACCAGAGAATACGTTCAAGAGACCGAGGAATTGGTTACCTTCGAGTAGCCCTGCGAGTCCGCTTGCATCTATTCCAGGAACAGGAATATGAGCAGCGACTCGGAAAACCGTGATCGCAAACAGGATAAAGAGAATACTGTTCCGGAGTTCAGGCGTCCGGAAGATGCGCAAGAAGGTTTCCATATCAATGATGCAAGAAGCTAGGCAATCTTACCGCCAGCCTTCTGAATTTTGGCGGCTGCGGCTTCTGATACCTCACAGTGTTTGACGGTAACAGCTACTGAAATCTCACCATCGGCGAGGATCTTCACGCTTGACTTTGGATCCGGGATAAGCCCCTTCTTAGACAAGGTCTTAGAAGTGACAACTTCGCCGGCAATATAAAGCTTACCGATTTGGCCGACGCTAACCGTCTGCATTTTACCAGCAAGTGAACGGAAACCACGGAGCTTCGGCGTAGCCAGCATGGCTTGACGCATACCAAGCTTCTGGAGACCGCCTGAACCAGCACGAGCAGTCTGTCCCTTACCACCACGGCCAGCTGTAGTGCCGCGAGAACCAAGTCCGCGACCCACTCGGCGCTTGCTATGCTTCGCACCAAGAGCGGGGCGAAGTGAATTGAGCGAGATAGCCATAATAAGGATTAGACAGTGGCAGACGTCGGAACTATCGGAGCACGCAGGCTCTTGAGAGCGACGAACGTTGCTTTTGCATTATTGATCTTGTTGCTTGAACCCAAGAGTTTCGAGACGGCGTTCGGGACGCCAGCAAGTTCAAGCACGATACGAGTCGGGCCACCGCACTTAAGACCCGTACCCTGTGGAGCCGGCTTGATAAGCACGCTGGCTGCAGCGAACTTACGCATGACTTCGTGCGGGATGGTTTCGTTGACGAGTGGAACCTTTATTAAGTTCTTCTTGGCTTGACGGAAGGCTTTTTCAACAGCCATAGACACGTCGGCACCCTTGGCTACACCAAAGCCCACGCGACCACGACGGTCACCGATTACGACAGCAGCGCGAAAACGCATGCGCTTGCCGCCCTTGGTCACACGCGTAACGCGAGCGAGCTCAAGAATTTTTTGCTCAAATTCACGTGGCTCGCGCTCGTCGCGACGACCCCCTCGGCCCTTGCCGCGGTCACCACCACGTCCGCCACGATCGCCTCCACCACCTC
>CAYSXU010000022.1:0-14200 GCA_964435095.1 uncultured Gammaproteobacteria bacterium
CCATGGCCGAACTAGACGTAGCTGCAACTCAGAACGAAATAGATTCCGAAAATCTTGAACTGAAAATTCTTGAGGAACGCATGCGTGAGGCCAACGATGAGATCGCCGCACATCAACAGATGCTATCGTCACTACTATTTGAACTATATAAACAAGATAATAAAGGCTTGCTAGAAATGCTATTTGGCGCAGAGACCTTTAACGATGTATTTTCATCTGCCGTCCAGCTTGAAAGCGTGAACGAACGCATGGAAAGCTCGCTGGAATCAACAAAATCTTTGAAGGAGAACCTTTCTCGCCAACAGTCAAACCACGAACAGAAATTAGTCGAACTTTCAACTTTGGAGCAAGAATTAAGTGAAAAAATCGTAAACCTAGACATGAAGAGGGGAGCGAAAGAGGTTTTAATGACTAAGACGCAGGAGTCAGAAACTGAATATCGCGTACTCATGAGCGAGCTGCGCCAAGAACAGCAATACATAACATCGCAAATCGCAGCACTGCAAAACGACTATACAGAACGTCTAAATAATGTTGACGAGTACGGAGATACAACGGTTATAACTTGGCCAGTACATGGAATAATCACTACATTATTTCACGACCCTACTTATCCTTTCAGACACCTCTTCGAGCATTCCGGATTAGATATAGCCGTAGCACAGGGAACTCCGATCGAGGCTGCAGCCCCGGGTTATGTAGCTTGGGCGCGCACTGGCAACATGTACGGCAATTACGTCATGATTGTTCATGCGAATGGATTTGCAACACTGTATGCTCACATGTCGCGGCTGGATGTTGTAGCAGATCAATTTGTGGCGCGCGGAGATATTATTGGACTAAGTGGAGGTCGTCCTGGTACGCAGGGTGCTGGTTTCTCAACGGGTCCGCACGTACACTTTGAAGTGCGAAAAGACGGCATACCAGATGACCCATACAAATATCTCGTCGATTAGGATCACTCACAATTTATGGAATTGAAATAAGGGGTACTACGGTACCCCTTATTTAATACAGCGCGTTTAAATGCGTTGTTTATTTTAGTAAACAAGTAATACGCGAGAAGCCCTGTATGTGATAGGCACAGGTCTGATCATCGAAAAATAGGTGGCGTTGACTAAATAAATAATAGTCTTAACTAAGTGTCAGCTTAATAATCATTGAAGAAAAGGCGACGGCGATTGGAGTTGAGATGCTGAAATGCATGTTTTTGCAAATGTAACCTTCAGGTTACATTTGACGGTGCAATTTCCTAGCATTTTCACACCCGAAAAGTAACCTCGAGGTTACTTTTCGGGATCAGCAAAAATCGACACCGACAACTGACACGGGTAATTAAATACAATGTGGATCACTCTTTACGCCTTCAGGTGCAAATCCTTTATATGATTAGATTTCTAGTGCCATGTGTCGCATAAGGTTTATTGTGCGACACCTCAATTCACTAAAGCCAACGCCTCAAATAGTCCATATACTAGCTGACAACATAAAGTAGATCCTTCTCTTCCCTGCGACCTCATCCTAGATGTCCACATCTAATAATGTCAGGCTCTAATTGGTCTTCATTTTATTCTCTGGGTTTAACTAGACCGTCTATTTAAAACGATGCTGGTTATGCCTCATATATACGTCATATGCTACGGGCACATTTGTACATAGCCCTTCCCTGCCAACAAATACCGCCGCGTAGAGCTCGAGGCTTTACGCGGCGGAGACGACGTGAAACTTCACGCTGAAAGGTGACAATGGCCGTCAGATCGATGACTCAGTCGTTCCAGTTCGTCATCGATCTGTTCCGCGCACTGGCACCAGGCTTCGATCACTTCTTGAAGCTGACGATACTCCTCTGGGTTGAGCACAGAGATGTCTCCCTGTTCTTCATGCAGCTTGACGACGATCGGACGCGCGACGATGAGATCGCGCATAAGCCTCGCGGCATCCTGGTATTCACACAGCCGGATGTAGTAATCCATGACTTTGTAGAGACACCGTCCACGCGGTGAAGATTCTCCTGCCAGAGCGTTCATCACGAACGTGTGATGATCAACGAGGTCGCCGACTAACTCGTTCAAAAGCGCCGCGACCTGCCGCGGCTCTCGCGTGGCTTCATTACTGAGCAGCATCAGTGCAGAGAAAAGCGTCGAACGTGCGCAGAAGGCGTAGAGTCTTTTCTCGTCCATCATGAATCACCCTGTTTCCGTATTCAGATTATCAGTTTTGTTAAACTAATACATTATTTACTCCGGATAAGTATTAAAACATCAATAAATACGCCGCTTCTTGTGAAACGACGCATTTAAACGCGCTGGGTGATTTTCAGGGTGTACTAGTAGCCCTACGAATAAAATAAACGCGTCGAGTTATATCTGGAGCGCCTTGAGATCGCTTAAGACCTCGTCGATATGACCGGTTACTTTGACTGGTGAGTAAATTTTTCTCACCACACCTTCCGCATCTATAATGAATGTCGAGCGGATGATGCCGAGGAACTCATGACCCATCATCTTTTTTGGTTTCCAAATATCGTAAGCCTTGCACACCGCGTGGTCGGTGTCGGCCAGCAGTGGAAAGTTTAAATGTTCCTTCTGTGCAAATTTCTGGTGACGCTTCTCGTCATCAGCAGAGATGGCCAATACGACAGCGCCAGCCGACGTCACACGTGCTAAGTTGTCACGAAAGTCGCACGCCTCTTGCGTACAACCTGGCGTCATGTCTTTCGGGTAAAAATACAACACAATCCAAGACCCGGCATAACGCGCCAGAGAGTGCTCAACATTTTCCTGATCACGCAGCAAGAATTCAGGTGCTTTATCGCCAGTATTAATCATAGCTCTTTGACAAAGACGTGTTCGCCAAAGCGTACGTCAATGTATTCATACGTCGTTCCTTCGCGATTATCAAGTATGGTTTTTAATGTGGCAAGCTGATCATTTATATCTTTTGTTGCGTCGATCAATACATCAAATCCTGTCTGCATCTTAGCAGTAAACCAGCGATCAGTTGAACGCATTATTTCATACGATTCCGGCTTCAAGTCGAGCAATCTCAAGCCTTCATGCGCTGCAATTACGCCGCTTACCATGCGTTCAGCTAGACCGGGTTGTTCACCGACTTCTAGCTGGCCTACGACTATGATAGGCATGTTCGGATGAAGTTCTGCTAGTTTGCTAATCTCATCCGTTGATGCCTCGCGAGAAACTATTCCTTCGAGCGTTAAAAAATAGGTTTTATCAGCAACCTTCAAGGCCACCTCAAGCACGCTTTCTTCGGTATGGACGACTAGTATTTTGCCGTCTTGTGAAATCACGACGTTTTTAAAACTAAATTGGCCTATGAGATTCTGCGCGAGCGTTTCTTTGTCAAATAATAGTCGGTTATTCTGTGGAAATATAAACCATCGCCGCGCTGATAGTTGTTGATTGACGGTATTAACTACCTGATCAGTTGGGATTGATGACAGACCCTGAACGACGACGCCAGAGATGCGCAATAGCGGTCCGTAAATAATGAAGATTCCAAATCCGATGAGCGCGGCTATGCTTAGGGTAAGCCAGATCAAGAACTTGCGACGAGCGGAGACTTCCCTATTAGGAAACAGAGGATTGCGCATGGGATTGCCTTGCGCATGTTTAGCTTGCCATTTTTGAAGAAAATTTCGATGCTTCAGCATAAGACCCGAGGCAGAAGCGGGTTGATACGCGTCACGAGTTCATAATGAATAGTTCCTATAGTGGTCGCCATATCATCTGCTGAAATATTGTGCATGCCGTCGCGTCCGATAAGCGTCGCTATATCGCCACGCGCTACGCCTGGTACGGCTGACACGTCTATCATACACATATTCATGGCGACTGAACCGAGAATTGAACATTTACGGCCTCGAACAATGACTTCGCCACGATTTGAAAGCCGACGATCAAGTCCGTCGTAATAACCAACCGGAAGCACAGCTAAACGAATCGGTCGATTGGTGACGTAGGTCGATCCGTACCCGATTGAGCTACCTGAAGGTACGTCTTTGATTTGCGCTAGGCGTGTACGCCAAGATAGAACAGGCTGAAGGTCGATCGAATTTTTACCGAGAATCACCGTACGACGTAATTCGGTCGATGGCCATAAACCGTAGTTCGCAATACCAATACGAACCATTCTAGCTTGAGACAATGGGTTCGATAGAGCCGCAGCACTACTTGCAATATGAATATACGGTAAAGTAAATCCCCTACTCTCGACTCGTTCGACGACCGCCTTGAAAGCGGTTAGTTGTGCTGGGTTGGATGGGTGCGTTGGGTCTTCTGCATTTGCTAAGTGTGAGGCCACGCCTACGACCTCGATTGTATCTTGTAGGCGCGTGCACTCATCAAGCAGCTGTTCAAATTGACGGGGCATCAAGCCCTGGCGGTTCAATCCAGTTTCTGCTTTGAGTGAGATACGAGCTTTCATTCCAGCTTGAGCGGCATTCATGGCAAGGAGATGAAGCGTATCTGCGTCGTAAACCGTTTGTATAAAATCATGACTAACAACGTCGCGTAGCCGCTCGTCGGGCGTCATCCCAAGAATAAACACGGTCGCCTGCGGCATGATTGAACGAACGAGTAGTGCTTCGTCTATCCAATCTACGGCTACGTGCGTAATAGCCTGATCGAGGCAAAGTCTGGTCATGGTCGCTAAATCATGACCGTAGGCATTAGCCTTCAAGACAGCACAAAACACTACTTGATCACTAAGTATGTCACGAATCCCATTTACATTATGCGCGAAGGCTGAGGCTGAAATCTCAACCCACGTTTTGGCTCCTGCAATGGACGACACAAGCTAAACGCGAGGAGTGATGCGGTCGGCGCCCATGTATTGGCGAAGGACTTGAGGAATAATGACGGTACCGTCCGGTTGTTGGAAATTTTCAAGAATTGCGGCGATTGGACGACCAGAGAAAGCCGTGCCGTTTACTGTATGGATGAAGGCTGTGCCATCCTCGGTGCGCACGCGTGTATTTAGACGTCGCGCTTGGAAATCTGTGCAGTTGCTGGTTGAATGAGTCTCGCGGTAACGCTGTTGTGATGGGAACCAAGCTTCAATGTCCCATTTTTTAGCTGCGGGAAGCCCAAGGTCACCTGAAACAATATCAAGCACGTGGTATGGAAGACCGAGTGCCTGCATTAGCTCTTCTTCTATTTGCAGCATGAGTTCGTGTTCGCTGACGGAATTGTCTGCTCCGCAGAAACTAAACATTTCGACTTTGGTGAATTGATGTAAACGAATGATGCCCTTGGTGTCTTTGCCATAGCTGCCTGATTCTCGACGATAGCACGGCGACACGCCAACGTAGCGTAGAGGCAACGACTTGGCTTCGAGAATTTCCTCAGTGTGCATCGGTCCAATGGCCTGTTCCGAGGTACCGATTAGATAAAGATTGTCTTTGGGCAAATAGTAGATTTCTTCGTGTCCGCCGTGCTCAAGATAACCCATGGCACGCATGGCTTTAGCGGTGACGAGATGAGGTACGGTAACTGGAGTGAAGCCGTGCTTGATAGCCGTCCTAATAGCAAGATCAACTAGCGCCAGTTCGAGCAGCGCGCCCTGCCCTACAAAATATGTAAAACGCGCGCCGCTGACTTTAGCTCCGCGTTCGGTATCGATTATGCCAAGTTGTTCGCCGAGTTCGAGGTGATCTTTTGGTTCAAAATCAAACTTTGGAATGTCTCCAACAACTCGGATAGCCCGGTTCTCACTGTCATCTTTTGCCAAACGCACACCTTCAAGAGGTGGATTCGGAATTCGATATAGGAGTTCGTTCAGTTCTTCTTCAAGCGGAGCGAGTTCGGTATCAAGCGTTTCGGCTCGTCGATCAACTAAGCGCATGTCTTCGATGAGCTGCTTGCGTTCATCGCCAGTGGCTTTTGAGATGCGTTTTGAGGCCTCATTCTTCTGAGCCTTGATACCTTCCGATTCGCTCTTGAGTGAACGAACGCGGCGATCAAGATCGAGTATGCGATCGACGTCGATCGTCACGTTTTTTGAAGCTGCGGCGTCACGGTAAAGATTTGGATGTTCGCGGAAAAGTTTGAGGTCGATCATACGGAGTTATCGCGGCGGAGCAGCGAAGTTTTGTAGATTTCAGGTTTGAACGGTTCAAGGGTAACGGTTTTTATGCGATCACGGAAGGCCTGCTGTGATTCGAAATTTTGTCGCAATTTTGTCTGATCATAGCCAAATGCCACAATGTCTGCGTTAACCGTCGCTAGGACGGCGTATGTCCCCTGCCCTGCCAAGTCGTCTCCAGGCAAAACTTCGTCAACCCATAGGCAACTGTTTAGAGCCGAAAGCCGCGTCGACAGTGGCTGTTCTGTATGATGCTTTTTATAGTGCTCAACTACTTCATCGCGCGCTACGATGACCACTAAGCGATCGCCCAATGCCTTAGCCTGTTCAAGAAACGACAGGTGACCCGCGTGTAGGCGGTCAAATGTTCCAAACGTGCACACGGTCGTCATACTTACGAAGTCGTTGTCTCATCTTTTCGCCCACTTACAGGTTTGAGCGTCGGAAATAAGATCGCTTCTTTGAGGTTTGGCGCGCCAGTCACGAGAGCTGTCAGACGATCGATGCCCATGCCCATGCCGCTCGTTGGAGGCATGCCCTGTTCGAGCGCGCGCAAGAAATCCGTGTCCATCCATTGCGCCTCTTCACTTCCCTGTTCGCGGAGTGACTGCTGCTCTTCAAGACGTTTACGTTGATCAAGCGGATCATTAAGTTCGTAATAATACGCGTTGATAATTTCTGCGCCTTGCACGACGAGCTGCACCGCGGAGCTCTTGGTTGGATCGTCGGGGTTCGCTTTTGCGAGTGGCTTTAATTCAATTGGGTAATCGAAGATCCAGGTTGGTGAAACAACGTTTGGACGAGCCGTTTTCTTCCAAAGTTCGTCGTAACACTCACCAAGGCCGACGCACGTTGAAAAATCAACGCGTAATCCTACGTCTTGCGTAGCTTTTTCAAGTGCTGCAGGTGTGCGATGCTGATCAATATCAATCTTGGTTGCCTCAAGAATCGCCTCGCGGAACGTCTTTCGTTTCCACGGAGCTTCAAAATCGATTGTGTCGCCTTCACTGTTTAACACTGTGGTTGAGCCCGTTGCGTCGGTGATTGCCGTGACCATTAATTCTTCCATAAACGTCAAGAACGACTCGCGATTGGCGTACGCCCAGTAGAACTCAAGCATGCTGAATTCCGGATTGTGCGCGTAATCGATGCCTTCATTTCGGAAACAACGGCCAATCTCGTATACTTTTTCGAATCCACCAACAATAAGTCGCTTCAAATAGAGCTCCGGAGCGATGCGCAGGTAAAGATCGGCGTCGAGCGCGTTGTGGTGTGTAATAAACGGTCGAGCGTTTGCGCCGCCTGGAATCGCTTGAAGTATCGGTGTCTCAACTTCAAGAAATCCGTGACCATCAAGGAACCGTCGAATGCTTGCAACGAGCTTGGAACGAACAATGAATCGTTGACGAACTTCAGGGTTTGAAATCAGATCAAGCTCGCGCTGTCGATATCGCGTTTCGATATCCTGGAGTCCGTGCCACTTTTCAGGAAGCGGACGAAGCGCCTTCGCGAGGATGCCAACATGATTTGCTAGAATGGAGCGCTCGCCGGTCTTTGTGACGAACGCCTCGCCGCTGAATTCAAAAATGTCACCAACATCAGCATGGTCGGCAAATATTTTGTATGCGGTTTCGCCAGCGTCGTCTTTACGGATAACGGCTTGCATTATGCCGCTGCCGTCATCCAGACGGATAAACGAAATGGCGCCTAGTTGACGAATAGCAATGGCGCGGCCAGCAACCGTGACTCGTTCGTGCGAGGCATGAAGGACGTCGAAGGTCTCAATCACGGAGCTGATGCTGTGTGTCCGGGCACTTCCAGCTGGATACGCTTCGATTCCTTGCTCGACGAGCGAGGCCAGGCGTTGTCTGCGTACCTGTTCTTCGGATAGCTCAGTCATAATATGCCCAAGTCTACCAGATTTTTCGGTCACGTCAAAAGCAAAACAAGCCTTGCAGCTTGCTTTGACCTAGCGCTATTGGACGTCAATAATTTCGTAACTGAGCGTTCCAGATGGGACGATCGCGTCGACGACATCATTAACTGATTTGCCCATGAAAGCGCTGCCGAGTGGCGAGACGTTACTGATTTTTCCAGCCATCGGATCAGCTTCGTTTTCACCAACAATCCGATACTTACGTTCACCTATCGAGCTTTTGACAGTGAAGGTTGAACCCAACCCGATTTTACCGCCATGCTTGGCTTCCACAACTACGGCATTGACGATCATGTCGCGTAGAAGCGAGATACGCGTTTCGTTTTGCGCTTGCTGCTCTTTGGCTTCGTGGTATGCAAAGTTTTCGGATAGATCGCCCATTTCTTTGGCGTCTCCGATTTTTTGAGCTATGTCGGCGCGTTGAATTTTTGTACGGCTTTCAAGTTCGTCTTTAAGTTGTTGCAGTCCTTCGGCTGAGATGTACGTAATCTGTGATTCCATATGATTTGGCAAACTGCCTTTCAAACAAATTCCCGCCGATGAACGGCGAGTTTCATCGAGTATGGCATAGCTAACGACGGCATGTCAATCTCCCTGACACTGAGAGTCAAGCCTCTCCACTTATCAAGTTTTTTGGCTAATGAATCAGACACGTAAGTCCAAATGTGCATAACTGACTCTCAGTGTCAGTTGTTAATTAAATCGCGTTGTCGATTTTCATACCACCAATTTAAAATGTCGCGCGAGATTGGAAGCGCTAAGGCGTGGTCGCCCCCTTGTTCAACGATAACCGTAAGAACGATTTCAGGCGCTTCATAGGGCGCATAACCGGTAAACCAAGAATGCGCCGCAGCCGCGTTCGACCATTGTGCGGTACCAGTTTTACCGGCGACTTCGATCGGCAATGAATTTAACATCGTTCCACTGCCATTTGTGATGGTCTGACGCATGGCGTCGGTAATTACGCTTACGATATCATCGGGCACAATGTCGATCGAATCAGTCTGCGCATCTTCTGCAAGATGCGGTGTCACTAAATTCCCTCCGTTTGCAAAAACCGCTGTTGCACGAGCTATTTGGAGCGGCGAAACTAGAAAATCGCCTTGCCCAATAGACACGTTATAGGTATCGCCGATGTACCATGGCTCGCCTTTCTCCTCGAGCTTCCAGGCTTTGCTTGGCAGGAAGCCAAACGCTTCATTTGACAGGTCAATTCCACTCTGACTTCCAAAACCGAATAGCGCCGCGTAACGCATGAGCATATCAAGTCCAAGTCCATTGAATGATTCATTGCCGCCGCCGATAATATAGAAGAATGTATTAACTGAATCGGCGATAGCGTGATAAACGTTTGTTACGCCGTGTCCGCCGGCGCGCCAATCAGGATAAAATTTTGGCCCAACCCAGATGCCGCCAACTGACAAAAAGCTAGTCGCTGGCGTAATGATGCCTTCCATGAGCGCGGCCGCTGCATACACCGGTTTGATGGTTGAACCTGACGGGTACCCACCCGAAGTGGCGCGCGGAAAAAGTGGCGTATTCACATCATTTACTAGCGCCGCATAAGCTTCGGTACTGATGCCATCGGTAAACAAGTTGGCGTCGTAAGCCGGATATGACACAAGTGCCAGGACTTCCCCACTTTCAGGCTGCATGGCTACAACCGATGCACGCTTGACTTCAAGTTCGCTTAGGTGCTTCGCGAGGATGTATTCAATGGCTGCCTGGAGCCTGGCGTCAAGCGTCAAAGTAAGATCGGTGCCGTCGACGGTATCTTTGCGTGAAAGTGTACGTAATGCATGCCCAACTGCGTCAACTTCACGGATCTCAACTCCAGGAGTGCCACGCAACAGCGATTCATAATATTTCTCAAGTCCAAGCTTCCCCAAACTATCAAAACGACGGTACCCACTGTCTTTAACTTCGGCATACTCATCATCGGCGATAGCTCCGGTATAGCCGAGGACGTGCGATAAAGTTGGAATAGCGTCAGTCACGTAAGCTCGACGTGCTCCAAGTTCAATCCGCAAACCAGGCCAGGATGTGGTCTGCGTCATGAATGCCAGTGCCTGCTCGTAAGCTACGTCTTCCGACAATAAGACCGCGGCATCATCTTTTCCAGCAGTTAGCGCCGTAATCCAGTCAACGCTATTTTCAAGCTGAAGCAAAACAGCTGCTCGTTCAAATAATGCATCGCGCTGTGCAGGATCGCTTGGTAATTCGTTGGGAGTCGCAATGAGCTGGAATGATGGCTCGTTCCAAGCTAGTACAATCCCTGAACGATCTTTAATCACTCCACGATTTGCCGGCAGAATGACGGTTGACGTGCGGTTGGCATCGGCCAGCGCGCGATACTCGCTTCCTTGAAGTATCTGCCATAAAAAAACTCGGCCAAGAAAAATTGCCAACGCGCATAAAACAATGCCCATGCCAAGCCGTTGTCGACCAAGTGCTAGCGCATTACCAACGTATGTACCCGTTTCTTCGTTCGCTAAATCACGTCCAGAAAAAATATCATCAAATACATCCGCTGCATCTGCGTGACGTAGTGAAGCGATCTTATCGTCATCCTGGAGGGTAAAAACATGACGAAGCGATCGGCTAACTGACTTATTCCAAGGCCACATATTAGCGATGGAGATAAAAAGTGCGGCGGCCCCAGTCGCCGGCGCGACGTGCTAGTTCGTCACCGGCGTATAAGCCGACCAGCAACATCCCGCCTTCAATCAACCGATGATTAAAAAAATCAGCCGATAACCATGGCTCGTCCGACCAAAGGCCGTGAAAGAGCGCCATGACGTAAGCCGTAACTGTCATGACTACGAATATTCCACCACCTAAACCTAGCAGCGCGTAGACCGATCGATTGGTGAAAATTTTTTGTCCAAGTGGGATGGCAACACCCGACGCGGCCAGCAACGGAATGACGGCTACGGCCGAATCGCCCCAAGGATGCGTCAACCAAGCGAGTGCAACGAGCCAGGCGATACCAGTCATGAAATCACCGCGATGCATGACCAAAATACCGCATACTAACAGAAGCGGAAACAAAGCGAATGGTGGTGGAAGCGATTGTATGAATGACGCCTCAATAATACTCGCCACCACAAACAATGCGGCTGTTAGTAAGCCTGCGATCATAGGCCAACTACTGACTCCGGCGGAATTATGAGCATAGTGGACCATTCACGCGGATCGTGTAGAGGCTCGACGATAGCTCGCTTGAAAGGCGCGCTCTCCTCAACGATGACGTCCAAGAGCGTTCCAATGACTAAGCCTTCTGGCATAAGCCCATCAAGGCCGCTCGTTACTACGATATCGCCAGCTTCAACATCCGCCTCTTGTGGAACAAAATTAACTGCCAATAGCGCGCCCTCCTGCCCTTCTGCTAATCCAATGGTGCGGTGTTTACCAAGAATAGCGGCTGGAACCTGGCTTGAACGGTCGGTTGATAGGCGGACGGTTGCACGATAGTCGTCGACTTCCGTCACCATTCCAAAATATATGCCATCACCAATAACTGCGGCCATACCCACAGCTAGTCCATCAAGGCGACCCCGGTCGATGGTGACTGAAGTGACGCCGCCGACTGAACGCGTGAGCACGCGAGCAGCGATGCCCGGTAAGGAAATTTTGGATTGAAAAGACAATAGGCCTCGCAATTCCTCGATTTCGCGTTCGGTTGCTGCTAGCCGCGCGGTGTCGATGGTCAGAGCTAAGCGCTCATCGGTACAGCGCGTCAGCTGTGTAGCTAATGATTCTTCCGAAGCAACCAAACGTGCTACCGCGCTTCCAATTCCAGTCCCAAGGCGAACAAGCTGATGACGTGCCCAAGCATCAGCGCGCGCTAACGGCTCAAATTGAATTAGCAAAAAATAAACGCCTAGTATAGTCACGAACAAGACTACGCGTTTGGCAGCTAGACGGACGCGGTCACTTGTATACCAAGCTCGCGGCATAGGTGAATTGGAATTTATCCGGTCGTTGGCAAGGCAATCTCACGCAAAAGCGCTTCGTTCCCAAGAAGGGCGCCGGCTCCGCGCACCAGTGAAGTCTGAGGCTCTTCAGCTACGCGCACTGGAATATCGGCCTCCTTTGAGATACTGCGTTCAAGTCCACGTAGTAGTGCACCGCCACCCGTCAAAATAATACCGCGTTCGTAGATGTCAGCTACAAGTTCAGGCGGCGTGACTTCGATAGTGGACTTGATGTTTTCAATAATCGTGCGGACCGAACGATTAAGCGCTTCTCGTATTTGACCGTCACTGACCGCTACTTCTTTTGGAAGCCCAGTAATGAGATCGCGGCCACGCATAGTCATACGCAACGGCTCGCCCAAATCCAAACTGCTACCAATACGACATTTTACCTCTTCGGCAATTTTTTCACCTAGCAAAACATTGAATACATCACGCGCGTACTGCAAAACATTCTTGGTCATTTCGTCACCAGCCACCGTTAAAGATTTCCAAGTGACGATGCCGGAGAGTGAGATAACGGCGATCTGTGTAGTGCCGCCACCGATGTCTACTATCATGTTGCCGATAGAGTCCTCAATTGGGAGTCCAGCACCAATAGCAGCTGCAAGGGGCGACTCAATTAAGAAGACTTCGCGTGCTCCGGCTGATAATGCCGCATCTTCTACAGCCTTGCGTTCTACCTCGGTGATTTCCATTGGAACCGTCATGGCAATGCGCGGCCGTGGCACCAGGGTGAATGATTCTTCGTGAATTTTGTCGACGAAGTATTTGAGCATTTTTTCCGTCACTTCGAAATCCGAAATAACCCCCTTGGTAAGCGGGCGCGTAGTGACGATGTGTGGCGGCGTTTTACCAAGCATGTCTTTAGCTGTGCGGCCGACAGCTAAAATGTGGTTGGTACGCGTGTTGATCGCTACGATTGAAGGCTCGTTCATGACGATGCCTTTATCTTTGACGAACACGCGGGTATTTGAAGTACCTAGATCGATGGCGATATCTTCTGAAAATCGGCCAAAAAAACGGTTCAGCATAGAACTACAGCAAGTGGCGATGCCTCATTCGAAAATGACGCGTCGTGGCGCTATTTCATCACAAGCCAGAAGGCTGGAACAGGGTAAAAAGGGGATAAAAGACGGCCCATCTAATGGCGCTCCGTCCGATTGAGGCTAAGAAACAAAAATTCGATGACTGCGATTAGCAAAATAAGCAAAAATGCCGTGGCGGTCGAAAAGTAACCATTTGCCAACATAATCAGGCAGCCAGTCACTAGCAAAGTTAACAGTATGGCTTGACGAAGCGAACGCGCGACGGCTAGTCCGATGTCATCTTCGGTGTATTTTCGCGCGCGAATCACCGTCCCAATGATGGTTAATAAGCCAGCCAAGCCCGACATCATGGTAACGTAGAAAGCTAGAAAAGCGAGCGAGCCGGCGTGCACTGGATCGATAGCTAGCAGCACAATAAACCAGGCGCATAGCGCGACCGTGGTGCCAAGTGTCAGAACGGTGAGATATTGCCTAAGGTTCATAGCTCTAACATTCTACCACTCCCGCCACAATTCAGGTTTTATTCGAACGTCGTACCCAACAACCGTAATATCAGGAATATACTCTTCAATCCGTCGTCCGATATCCTCAATAAACGGCTGAATAGCATAAGCCGCCGAAGCAGTGCGACAACCGAGCGTTAAGCGGTCATCTTTAAAACTCGCCGCGAGCACATCATCGCGCAACGGAGACTCTAAAAATTCCGCCAACATTTCATTGGCGCGCACAACGACCATAGCGGCCGTCACTTGTTTTTTGATGCCGTGTCGTCCAAGCGTTGCCTCGATCAAACTTCCAATGCCAATCGGTCTCTTTGCCATAGTGTTGGGAGTATACGTCTGAGGGGTGATGGTGACGAGGAAACTGAAGCCTGGCTTCAGTTATCCACACGAAATTACAACTCCGCAAACGGGCAAATGTCCTTAAAGTCGCAATATCGGCACTGCGGCCCTGGTGTCGCGGCAAACGATGAGGTGCGAATTTTTTCCATCGTGTCCAATATCTCTTGCGTTAGCTTGTCTTTTTCTTTTGGCGTTGGCTCGAAGCTGAGTGCGGTGTTCGATTCAAGGTAGTAATACGTTAACAGCTTGATAGGAAGTGGCGGATCAAAGCACTGCTCGGCGGCCAGCGCGTAC
>CAYSXU010000023.1:0-13519 GCA_964435095.1 uncultured Gammaproteobacteria bacterium
AGAAACCGTATTTGGGAGGCTTTAGAGATCCAAACACTATTTTGCTCGCGGATGGACGCATTAGGATGGTAGCCATGGTACAAAATTCTCGAGTAGTTCCACCCGCAGCCAAGATGGGGCACATTTATACCTTGATAAGTGTTGACAACGGTCGAAATTTTGAGGTGGAAGACGAGGCTATTTCTTATACAGATTTTACGGAATTTGAAGTATGGTCTTTGAACGATCCCAAAATAGTCATGTGGGAAGATGGACGCTTCCAAATATTCGTAGCAGCCATGGTGGCAGATGAATCGACACAGACTAATGAGGGTCAGCTGGACTTTGATTGGATGATGGTAAGCGCTACTTCAGACTGATGTTAGCAGCTGAACATGTTTGCCTGACTATTTGTTTGGTTATCTGCGGCCTTGGTTGACTACGACCGCTTTTTACGCTAGTATTGTTGGTTGCATAGGAGGTGAGATGTTCCTGGGACTCGTTCTGGTAGGGATCGCTTTTCCGAGTGACGAAGCGCATCGGCCGCGTCTGGTCCACATGAGTCGAGAGGAGCTGGGCGAGTACGTCGCTACGCAGCACCCGAGCTACATCGAGTGTCGCGACTCGGCTCTCGGCGACTTCGAACGCTACGGCGACACCGATGTCGCCAGTGAACTCGACCTCGTCATCCGGCGGCTCGATGGCTGCGCGGCCGAGTACAGAGCAGTAAAGACGCAGCTCGATGCTCAGACCGCGTTTCTCTTGCGGGTCGGCGGGGCGCGTCTTGCGGCGCATTTCGATCAGCTGATGGTGATCGGTTGGATCGTGAATGATGCCGACCGTCAGATCGGCTTCTACGGGCAGTTGAAGGCTCAATATACTTCGGCCATCTGCTTCAGAAACGGGGGGAACTGCGCCGAATAGCCACACTATAACGGGACCCCGTCTCTCGCGAGAGGCGGGGTCTTCTTGTGTTAAAAGAAAACGCCTCTTCGCGACCAGACGGTTTGCGAAGAGGCTAGATTAGGGATTTCGACGACGTGACTTCCAGCGGCCGAGTAGGCGTTGTTTGGCGGCCCAACGGTTGACGAGCCGAGTTTTGAGCCGTTCTGGATCGTTTGGTAGCCCGTGTGGCACTTCTTGCACGTGAAAATGATACGTACGTCTGAACATGAGCGGCATGTCGCGTTCGCCGAGTTCCCGGCAATCGCAGCCTGCAGTCACGTCGATCACGCGCGCGCCGTTTCCAGCTACCGCTAGAATTTGACGCAAGCCGCCGATACGCGGCACAAGCGTATGCACGAATGGTTCGGTGTTCACGTTATGCGCCAAAAATTCCAATCGGTCAGCGCGAATTTTCTCGTCTGTTGGGCGTGATTGATCGGGGAAGATGACTGCTACGGCACCACGCGCGAACATTTGAGGCAGCTCGTGCTTGATATGTTCGAGTGCGTCCTTGCGATTATTACGGTCGATGAAGATACCGCAATCAAGTAGTTTGATGGGCCAGCCGATGAACGGATTGCGCATGTGCTCTCGTTTACCGATGAACACCATTTCGCGATCGAGCAGCTGGCCGAGGAGCCAGCCGAAGAGCGGCGCAGCGGCAAAGGACGGATGGTTCGCGATGACGATCGTAGGTTCGTCTGGCCGACTCGGCCGGATGGGCGCCACGACCGGAAGTTTCATGCGCATCAGTCCTTTGTGTCCGAGCACGCTAACGACCTGACAGGCGTAGCGCGGACCCTGGCGGAGCCAAGCGCGCGGAATAATCGACAGTCTGGCTAGTGCTGCGAGCACGAGCAGTGCGAATGACGTTGCGGCGAAGATGATGAAGCAAAGCGCGATCGCGACGTAGGAATACGCCGCGCTAATTCGTTTCATACTATTCTCCGGCGCTTCATCTTGGTCGCGACGAGAGGGGATGTCAAGAATATAGCTTTTATATTTGAAATGGGAACTGAGACATTGAAAAAAAAGGGGGGGAGATGAGGTGTGGGAAGGCGGGGTATGCCGATATAGAATAGGCATGTTTCTTATTGCACCATAGTCGCAATAAAGAAAGTATGTTGCTTGTGATGGTGTCATGGCTGTCTTGTATTTTAGATCTAAGTCGTTTATTGCCGTTGAAAGATTGTCGAGATCATATCGTCATCAAATACACGAACACGGCGCAACCTCATGGGCTATTTTTAGAGGTCGATTTCCAGCATATCTTTTTATTGGCACATACCTCCGTCCTCATCAAAACACACACATATATAAACACACACCGCCGACACCTCACTTTTTTATTTGCCTCACCTCAGTCCCATACAAAGAACCGCACCCCCGAAGGGATGCGGCTCTTTTTTGTTTGGGTTTATCGTCCAGCTGGTGTGCGACGTCCGGTAAAACGACGTCGTGCTGGTTGGCCGTTTGATCGACTTCCTGAGTGACCGCCGTGTGACGGCGTGTGCGCTCGGGGAGCGTCGTAGCGCTTTTCGCGTCCACCGCTTCCGCGGTTTTGATCGCGGCGCTGCTTGGGCAGACGACCGTTTTCAGGACCGAGTTGAGGAGCGGCGAGTCCGCCTGGCAGCTGTGAAGTCGTGATCGACGAACGCAAGACGCGTTCGATATCTTTGACGTCACCACGCTGATCTGGTGTGGCGAACGAGATAGCGCGACCATCGCGGCCGGCGCGTCCCGTGCGACCAATACGGTGGACGTAATCTTCTGGATTGTCTGGCAAGTCGTAGTTGACGACGAGCTCGATGTTCTTCACGTCAATACCGCGAGCGGCAATGTCGGTGGCAACGAGTACGCGGAATTTTCCGTTCTTGAAGCCTTCGAGCGCAGCTTTGCGCTGAGCGAGCGAGCGGTTGGCGTGAATTTCGTCAGCCGATACACCGGCGTCACGCAACGTCTTGGCGATTTTTTTGGCGCCATGTTTGGTGCGCGAGAACACGAGCGTTGAGCCCTTGATTTCGTCGAGTACGGACTTGAGCAAACGGTCTTTGTCGTTTTTTGCGACGAAGAACAGCTCTTGCGTTACGCGTTCGTTAGCTGTGCCGGCTGGCGCAACTTCGATGCGAACCGGCTTGCGCATTTGCTTGGCAGCAATGCTCACAATTTCCGTTGGCATGGTTGCCGAGAAGAGCATGGTTTGACGGTCGCTTGGAACATTATCCAAGATGCGATTGATTTGCGGCGCAAAGCCCATGTCGAGCATGCGGTCCGCTTCGTCGAGTACCAAAATCGTAGTCTTGCTCAAATCAACCGTCTTTTGCTCCATGTGATCGATAAGACGACCCGGAGTAGCAATAATGACGTGCGGATTCTTGCGCAAATGATCCTTTTGCACGTTCATGGATGCGCCACCAATAAGGACGGCGGTACGCATACCGATCTCGCTCCCAATGCGGCGGAGCGATTCTTCTACCTGAAGGGCGAGTTCACGCGTGGGAACCAAAATGAGACCACGACCTTTGTAGGTGGCGAGGCGCTGAATCATTGGAATACCAAAAGCGAGCGTTTTGCCTGTGCCAGTTTGAGCAATGCCAACGACGTCTTCACCTGTAATGGCAACCGGAATCGATTGGCGCTGAATAGGCGTAGGGGTCGTGAAGCGATGTTTGGTCAAAATATCGAGGAGCGACGGCGCAATGCCGAGTCCGGAAAAATCGACCTGAGTTGTAACTTCTTCTGCGGTGTTCATATTTGAGGCGCTACTATAGCGCATTTTTCCGCTTTCGTCAACGAAAAATTGCATCTCATGGGTCTTAACGGCGTTTTGTTGACGAAAAGTTGCATTCCAGTAAGCTTTTGTTGCCTTTCTTCCCAGGAGTCGTCATGTTCCGAGTCTTCAGTCAGGAAACCGCGGTTTGGTTCAACGGCCTCGTGGCGTCGAATTACGCCCTCTCCGGCGCGCTGATCCTCCTCTTCTACGCGGTGGTCGCATTCCTCGTGTCCGCCTCGTTCAAGGACGTGCTCGACAGCGAGCGCGGCATCAATCTGTGGAAGCGGTGGCGTCAGGAGAGGGCGAAGGACGGCACGATACGCTTGAGCAGCGCTTGGGACTACTTCGCACGAGCGATGCTTGTGCCGTTGTCGATGATGTTCACGCTCATGGTCTTCCCGCTCTTCGTGGAGCAAGGCGAGTGCCAAGATCGAATGGACGCGTGGTGCTGGCAGGCTAACGGCATCTCCGGCGTGCACGGCTACTTCGACTTCGTGGGGTTCTTGCTCGTCAGGCTCCAGAGTCACGTCTTGTCGGTCTTCATCGTACTCTTCGCGCTCGTGGGGATGGCGATCTGTGCGCTCGCGATCGTTGCCTTGGTCGACTGGCTCGGAAAGAGGCTGCCAGTCCGCTGGTAGTCGTGTTCAAACTCGTGAGCCGTGTCCCGACTGGGGCGCGGCGTTTATGTTTGACCCCCTCCAGCTCCCCCTTAGTAAGGGGGAGAGACTCGTCTGAGCTTCCCCTCCTTACCAAGGAGGGGCGAGGGGAGGTCGTGTTGTTGCGCTGTTCCTTCCCAGCCTCAATGCGCTAAAATGCCTCTGCTATGGACTTGCAAAAACAATTCACTGCGGAAGAGTGGAAGCTCTTGCGTTCGCTATCGACGCCTGCAAAGGTTCAGGATTTTTTAAACGACCTTCCGTTCAATTTTGTGGACGGGAACGACACCTGTATGTCGCCGCGTTTGGTGATGCGCAATCGTCGTGCACAGTGTATGGAAGGCGCTATGTTCGCCGCGTTGGCACTCCGTGTGCACGGTCATCGTCCATTATTACTTGATCTTGAATCGCATACGGCTGATGCTGATCATGTTATCGCGGTCTTTAAACGCGGTAATTGTTGGGGTGCGATTTCAAAAACGAATCATGCCGTACTGCGTTATCGCGAACCGGTCTATAAGACGTTGCGCGAGCTTGTGATGTCATATTTCCACGAATATTTTTTACAGGGGAGTGGGAAGAAGACATTACGCGGGTACGGCGGTCCGGTTGATCTTTCGCGTTTTGATAAGCTTGGCTGGATGATAAGCGAAGATCCTGTTTGGTATATTCCTGAGCATTTGGTTGGTATTCGTCATGTTGCGTTGTTCGATTCTGCGCAGATTCGAGCGTTTCGCGCCGCTGAGAAGATTGAGCAACAAGCTGGGGACATCGTGGAATGGTCAGACGGGCGTCGCTCGTGATAAAGTTGGCCACGTATGGGATTCGAACTTGGCCATGAGCGTCCGATTGAACAGGCTGGTTTTGAAGTTCGGCACGAACGTCAAGAAATGCAACGCTCTGAAGCTCCGCATGAAACGTCTAGAGCGCGCGAACAAGAAGATAAACGACGCCAGTTCAGGCGTGAACGTGAAATCACAATTGCACAGGTCAAGCAGCAAATAGCCGAAGCGCAGAGCGAACAAAGGACTTTGCAAGAACAACTCGATAAGGTCGAGTCCGGTATCGTCGGACGACAGAACGAACTCGCGATTCTCAAACAGGGTTTGCTTGGTTGGCTGAAAAATCGGACAGACATCCAAGAAATGCGACTAGCCGTAGCAGGCGAGAGCGCAATGGCTGATCAACTAAAACAAAAAATACAGTACGCCAAACGTTACCAGGAAGGCATGGCGACGCATTTAGCTAATTTGTTGCGCAAACATGAAGCCGACAAAGCGCAGCCTGAAAATTCACCCGAGCAGATAGCGGCCAAATAGCCGCCCCAGTTTAGCTGGCAATACTTTTGCGCACTCGACGTTCGAGCTCGTCAATATTTAAATCTTCCTTCATGCGTAAGAGTTCGAGATCACGCAGTTTGGCGATTTTAAGATGATCTTCGATCTCTTCGAGCATGCTGAGCATTTTGGTAATTTCACGTTCAGCTTGGACGTTTACCTGGAAGTCGATTTCTTCACGGAGGTCGGCTATTTTAGCTGCGCGGTTTTGGCTGATCAGTACGATTACCGACAGGAAAATAGCTTCGAGCGAAACGGCCATGGTAAGCAATCCGAACGGGTAAGGATCAAAAGCCGGAACGCCTGGGATGAGTTTAAGATTCACCGTGATCCAGGCGACAAACAGTAAGGCGTTGAGATTGAAAAAGGCTACCGTACCAAATGAGTCGGTCATCAAATCAGCCCACCGTTCGGTAAGTGAACGCCGGTGATTCATTTTGGCGCTGAATGCTTCAGCAACCCGACCGTCGAGTTTACGTGCCGCACGATTCCTCCGCGTGGACATATCAAACCATAGTATAGCGCATAGCGAACTCCGCACGAATAGGCTTCGTGCGGAGTTACGCTATGAACGCATTTTCTTTTGTTGTCGCACGGCGCGAGATGTTTTGCGTGACGGCATTGCTATGTCTTCCGTTTCCCAGATGCGTTGTGCGGACCTGAAGTCGAGCATGAAGTTAGGCGTTGCGAGCGCGGGCTTTTCCGCCCTTGCGTCCCGCTTCACGCGCCTCGTCGGGCGTGAACTCGTGCGCGGTGCCGCGTTCATGCGCCGCCCGTCCACCTCGGCTTGCGATCTCGCGTTGTTTATCTTCATCCATGGAAGCGAATCCACGTCCACCAAAATCCAGCATAAAGGTAGTGCTGTTTAAGAATATGTGGCCTCCTACCATCCAAATTAACTGCAGCTCAATAGAAGTCAAGAGCGACAATGAAGAGCGAAAAGACGGCTGCGCAGCGCTTCGAAATAGCGTTTGTATCCTTCGTCATTTGGATGAAGACCGTCTGCGCTTAAATAGCGTCGTGGCTGTACGGTTGGGTCAAAGGTGGGAGCCAGAAAGTCGATAAACTCAATTTTAAGTTCAATTGCAACCTGCGCGAAGGTATCACGCATAGCCAAACTATAGACGCTATACATGCGCCGTAGCGGCCACCAAAAACGACCTGTTTGTCCGACGTTGCCGTAGCTCATTAGAATAATGTGTTGGCTATGACGCTGGTAATATTTTAGCGCCGCTGACAGATCTGCTCGCAATTGATCGATCGGTTTTAGATGAATGACATCGTTGCCGCCGATTTGTACTACGATGACGTCGTACGTGTTGCCGTTGATGGCTGAGTAGGTGGTCATCAAATGCTTAACTTGAGCTCCGCACGCTCCAAGATTATCTATGCGTGTATCTTTATAGGTTTCAGATAATCGTCCCGCCAAACTAAATTTTGGATCGCTGACACCAATGCCGACTATAAGACTATCGCCCACGAGCAACAGGCGTCTTCGGGGTGCGGATAGCGGAACAGAAAATGGTTGCTGACGATAGGCCTCGCGTTGACCAACACGTAGTAGCAACCAAATTCGTAAAACCGAAAAGATGATCGCGTAGGTAATCAGGAGCGCAAACAGACGGAGCAAGCGGAGAATGGCCATAACGACGGTTTGACACGTCATTCTTGTCTTGCCTACGATTGACGTGTCCGTCAAACTCAGGTACGGTTTTCGGCTCTACAAAGAGCGCTACTTTCTTGGAGGCAACGTGTCAGATCAACTGTTTGATGGTGTGCGCAGGTATGGCATTGTGATCCTGCCCGACGTCGAGACCTGCCTCATGGCTCTGTCGATCAACCGCCAGCTCTGGCCCTTGAGCGACGCCTCGTCGATCACTCTGGGTCTGACTGAGGAGATGCGCCGAGGCGTGCTCGATATGCCGTCGGCTCGCAATGTGGCAGGGAGTGAAGGACTGCTGATCGAAAGCCCATTGCCTGGCACTCGGCCGCACATCTCGCTTCTTCACAGGGCGTTTCGTGCACATCATCTCGAACACGTCATCACTACGCTGCGCGGTGCGGTCGCCTCGCTCAACATGCGGGAGGTCGTCGGTGGTTTTACGGGCTACCAGGCCTGGAACCAGTTCATCTTCCGGATGGTGGCTCCGAACCCGCGCCTCACCAAGCTGCATCTCACCGTGGCCAACGCCCTTGCGTCGATTGACGGCGATTGTAAGATCCCTGTTGAAGGCGAACTCGACGATCTCAGCCTGCAGGAGTGGAACAGGTACGGCTGGCTTTACGCCGGTCGCAACTACAAGCCGCATCTGACTGTCGGCTATGTCCGCGAGGGAGACGTCACCGAGGCCGTTGGATTGCTGCCAGGTGCCAAGCGCGACCCGGCTCTGCGCGACATGTACTCGGGTTACTGGTGGAGCCGTCAGATCGGATTTGGTCGACTTGGTCCGCACGGGACCGTGGACGGTCTCGAAGCCATCATCTCGTTCGACGGCTGTCTGGTTCGTTGATCATTTCGTGTGCCCCGTCTTCTACGTGAAGGCGGGGTTTTCGTTTGCTCGTGCTTGAAACCTAGCGGCGAGTCGTTACGGTAAGTGTGCTGCGCATTCAAACGGAGCGCACACATAACCAACAGCAATATGGCAACAACCAACAAAAAACGCCGTGGCTTTGCGGCGATGAATGCAGATAAACAGCGTAGAATCGCTAGTTTAGGCGGACGAGCAGCACATGAACGCGGCACTGCACATGAATTCACACCCGATGAGGCGCGTGCGGCTGGACGCAAGGGCGGAGAGATGGTGAGTCAAGACCGTGGTCACATGGCCGATATAGGTCGACGCGGCGGGTTGGCTATCAGCCAAAATCGCGAACACATGGCTCGTATTGGACGTAAAGGAGGTGAGCGGCGTTAGACCTTGAGTTTCCAGTAGCTGCCCGGCAGCCACACGCGGTGAATATCGAAATGAGTCTTGAACAGCGAATAGCCGATGCCGCGTTCAAGAAATGACGGCATGGGTCGTGGTGGCACAATGTCACCAAAGTTGACTGATATATAGCCGCGTTCGATCGACCGTCGAAACCACCAATCGACTAGCCCGAACATGGGAGAGTGTTTAGCGTAGGCCGGATGAAAACAGCCTACAAGATAGGTGCTTTGTTTGATCTCTTCACAGTTGCCAGCGATGAAAGCTGCGCATGGCGTTCCGTCGGGTGCTCGCGCTATTAACATGTCTACGGTTTCTGGCTGTATGGCTAGATGGCGCTTAACGACATTGCGAAACACAGCTTGCATGCTACGCGGAACCTGCGAGTGTCGATAGATAGCGTCGACCTCGTCGAGCGTTCCAAGTTCTAACGTCAAATTACTTCGTTCAAAAATACGTAAGTGTCTTCGTGCTTGTCCGCTCCAATGAGTTTGGTAATCATCTTGAAGTAAAGTGACGGCCGCCAAGTCAGACGCGCCTACATGCTTCCAGCCAGTGTATTGTTGCGGCCTCGACGTGGGAATCCATTCGTAGAGCGTGATAAGCGAACGGGGTTCGTGGAGATTCTGTGGGGGAGTGTTGCCCGAGGTGAAAGTGCGAAGCCAAGTAAATAGCGGCGATTGCATGACGGTTGCTGTATAACCATCTTCCCGCCAAATAATCGGCGCAATGGTAGGTGCAACGCTACCTTGCCAACGCGTTCCACTGGGACACCAAAAACCATTGCCCGGAATTGGGCACAAATCACCGACTGTGCGGAGTCGTTTCACATCCATGCGTGCAAGTTTAGCAATAACAAAGGACCCCGTGCGAGGTCCTGTGTGTATGACTACTTTTTGAGGCCTTCGAGTGCGCGCAGAATTTCGAGCGGTACGGCGAAGACGACGGTGTTTGACTGATCTGACGAGATGTCGTTGATTGAGTTAAGTGTGCGCAAGTGAAGTGCGCCCGGAACTGAGGCAAGCATTGAAGCGGCTTTGGCTAGGTTTTCAGCTGCAGCTACTTCACCTTCTGAGTTCGTGATTACTGCGCGGCGTTCGCGTTCGGCTTCGGCGGCTTTGGCGATCGTGCGGATCATGTCCGGCGGGAGGTTGATGTCTTTGAGTTCAACGCTCGTCACTTGAACGCCCCAACCAGTCGTCTGCTCTTCCACCATTTTTTCGATGTGATCAGAGATTTGTTGGCGTTGCGACAGTAATTCGTCGAGTGTGACTTCGCCAGCCACGTTACGCATGGTGGTTTGAGCGAGTTGTAGAACTGCCCAGTGGACGTGCTCGACTTCGAGGACGGATTTAGTCGCATCAACGATCTTGTAATAGATAACAGCAGTAATTTTGGCGGACACGTTATCCTTGGTGATGGCGTCTTGTGCTGGGACTTCTACGGCCTTCAAACGGAGGTCGACTTTGGTCATTGATTGGAAAATAGGCACCACTAGGCGCCAGCCTGGTTCGACAGATTTATAGTAACGTCCCATGAGGAACTTTACGCCACGCTCGTATTGGTTCACCTGGCGGAGCATGGATAGAACTACGATGAGTAGCGGAATGATGAGATAGCCCATAATAAAATGAAGAGCGAATTTGGCTTTATAGTAGCAGCCGTTACAGGCTCGTCAATAAAAAATAGCTAGTAAGCCTAATAGTTCAGTAATTGCAATATTTAACTATGGAGAAGTCGTCGAAGCTTAGCTTTGGTTAGAACGTGGCTAACTCGCTTGCCCGAGCTGTACAGACGTGCGAATATGGAACCGGAGGAATTCATGGCACTTCCTGATCCGTACCCTCGTGAACTGGTCTTCGTTCGTCACGCAGAGAGCGTGGGCAACGTGCGTACCCATCAGGAAAAAACACGCATGCCGGTTGGCACGAACTACTTCAAGCTGACGGCGCGTGGCGAGCGGCAGGCCGAGATCACTGGCCGCTGGTTGCGGGAGCACTTCCCGAAGCCCGATCGCGTGATCAGCTCGCACTACGTTCGCCCGATGCAGACCGCGTTGGCGGCGTATCCCGACGAAAACATGCGTATCGAGCCGCTCCTCGCGGAACTCGATCGCGGCATCTACAGCGTGCTCACGGATGACGAAGTCGGTGAAAAGTACCCGGAGGAAATCCGGCGCAAGGAGCTCGTCGGCCTGTATCACTATCGGCCGATCGGCGGCGAGAGTTGGCCGGATGCCGAGCGGCGTGTGCGTGAGTTCCGGCGCAGCGTGCGCTGCAACTTTCCGCTGAAGCGCGTGGCCGCGTTCGGCCATAGTCACTGGCTCCTGCTGTGGCAGCGCATCTACCACGCGTGGTCGATCGAGGAGACGGTCGAGAAGTTCAAGCGTCAGGAATACGTCGACAACGCCTCGGTGCTCATCTTCCGTGATGGCGGGCACGACGAGCATTCCGGGCGCCGCGTGCTCCTGCACAATCCGGAGTGTGACTATGTGATCCCGTGGAAGGATCATCCGGACATGACTGGTTTCTGAACATCGCGCCGCCGAGGAAACTCGGCGGCACTATACTTTATACATATGCTTGTCCTTCTCCCCGGTAATAGCGCGCGCAATAAAGAATGGATCGAAAGTATTCGCGATCGCATTCGCGGTGAGATAGTCATATATGAGCATTGGAAGTCGGGCGAGAAGACGATTGATATTGACTGCGAGGTGAAGAAGTTAATCAAACTCGCCAACGGCGAAGTGATTGATGTTTTTGCTAAATCTGCCGGTTGTATTGTTGCTCTTCAGGCGGTTCATCGAGCTGGTCTCAATATTCGAAAGGCGGTATTTGTCGGGACGGCTGTTCTTTGGGCTGATGAAATGACTATACCGGTAATGGCGTGGCTTGAGGAATGGAGTGTGCCGACGCTTTTTATTCAGAAGCAGCAAGACCCCGCTATCTCGGCTGAGGAACTTCGCGGTATCATGCCGTCTGGCAATGAACTCATTGTCTTGCCGGGCGATGATCATGACTATTTGGAGCTCGACGCGTACATTGGTCGCGTGAAAGAGTTCTTGAACTAGATTGCTTCGTCGACGGATTACCATCTCCTCGCAATGACGAGACTTATTTATGGCCGACATGCTCATCGCTGAACAACTTGTTGCTGAAAAAATTCCTGGTAAACGTAAGGGTCTTGATCGGCCGGCGTTTTTGCATTCGTATCACGTGAGGGACATCATAAAGGAACATGGTTATGGTGAGGACGTTTGCATTGCTGGATTGCTTCATGACGTTATTGAAGACGGGGGAGTGACGTTTGATGAGTTAAGGGATATGGGTTTTTCGTCGCGTGTGGTTGAGCTTGTTGATCTTGCGACGCATGATGCGAAACTTGCTTCGGGCGATGAGCGTTGGGTAGTAATGATGGCGCGCTTGGTTGAGGCGGCGGACGTTGAAGCCTGGGCTGTAAAAATTGCCGACCTCATCTCAAACGTTGGCGATTCGAGTGGCATGCCAGCAGATCGTCGAGCCTGGATGTTGACCGTAAAAGTTCCTGTTATGCTTCGACTCACTGAGCGGCAGCTTGCAGATTCGTCGCTCTGGAAACTTTTAAAGCTGACACACGAACGTGAACTAGTCACGGTATAACACACAAGACGGAGGAGCCATCTTTTGAAAAGTTTGTCCATTACTTGTGCTTGCAGAATTTCGCATTCGCTTTACGGTCTACGTGAAGATTCTTCAAGCTCGAGCTTATGTTTGATATTCGCGCGTTGAGTTTGGCCTTCGGTAGCGCTTCCGCGATTATGGCACTTATCGCTCTGCTCATCTTTGGCGGAGTTGCCGGTCTTGGCGGAGTGCTGCCCGAGGTGTTTAGTGGAGCTTCGGGTTTTTGGGCAGGTTTGTTGACCGTTATCGGCGCTTTTATCCAGGGCGCGATAACGGGCGCAATTATCGGTGCGGTGTATAACCGTTCCGAAGAAGCTGATTGGACGGAGAGCGTAGAATCTGATCGTGGCGCGACGGCTGCGGTTTAGCAAAGCTAAAAAGCGGGGTGTCAGTACTCCGCTTTTCGGTTATGATGAGGTTGTGAAGTGACGAGTCTTATTCTTGCGCAGTATTGATATGTTTCGAAAACTTCAAAGCGCGGATCGCGTGGCCGATGCGGAAGGCAAGACGTTTCAATCGGGCACAGTAGCCTTTGCGCTGATCGCAGTTGCTGGTGGAGTCGCATCGTTCCTTACGCTCGACGAACCGGTCACGGTGATGGTGGGTTTTGGCATTGGCGTGCTCGGCGGATTGTTGCTCTTGGCACACGGTTTGTTTGTACTTGCGCGTGGTGCTGGTTGGATGCCAGGGCGGACAGGTTCGAGATATGTTACGGGTTGGGTAGCCCGCACGATTGCGCTCTTTTACGTTGCTGCTGGCGTGACTTGCTGGAGCGTTGCGTATGTGTTTTTGGCGAGTCAGTGTACGGACGCATCGAGCTGGTGTGTAATCACCAAGTGGAACACGGTGCAGTATGTTTCGACGGATGATATTTCCATCACGACGCCGTTCGTTAATCAAGTCATTGCAAGTCCATTTACGCTTTCGGGTGAGGCGGTTGGTAACTGGTATTTTGAAGCCACGCTGCCCGTGAAGTTGCTTGACGCCGATGGCGATGTACTTGTGCAGACGTATGTGACAGCACAGGACGAGTGGATGACGACGGATTTTGTGCGGTTTGAAGGATTGCTTGAGTTTGCTCCGCCGGAAAACGCAGACAAAGGAATGGTGGTATTCATGAAAGACAATCCGTCCGGTCTTCCGGAAAACGACGACAGCGTGGAAGTGCCGATTTACTTCCGATAACTCATGTCAATCGAAATCACCATCAAGCGCCACCATTGGTCGCGGCGTGTGAAAATTA
>CAYSXU010000024.1:0-13260 GCA_964435095.1 uncultured Gammaproteobacteria bacterium
ACGCTGCGTTCCGGCGAGGACGTGGTCGTCTCGATGAGGCGTCTGTATCCCGAACAGGAAACAGTCTTAGAGGACGCGGCCAAGTACTTCGAGTACTGTGCTAACTTCGTCTCATCCAAACAGCAGGGAAGGCTGGAGCCTGGTCGTATTGAAATGCCTCCGGGCTGCGGCAAGACGGTCGTAGCTGGCAAGATCGTGGCCGCGACGGGCGCTACCGTGCTCTACGTGACGCCACGCACTACGCTCGCCGAACAGGCCGCGACCGAGCTATCCAAGCAGCTGCCCAATGTGCCGATCGGCGTCTACACGGGCGACCGCAAAGAGCTGGTCGACGGCGGCATCACGATCACGACCAATGCCATGATGTATGGCTGGTTGCGTTCCGGCGATGCGCCGCGGCAAGTGCGTGAAGCCACCGTGGTCTTCTTCGATGAAGGCCACATGATGCTGACGGCGCTCGCCGTGCGCGTGTTGCACGGTTTGGTGGGTGAGAATGCGGTGTGTATCGGCTTGTCCGGCTCGCCGCACTACAGCGAAAAGAAGACCATGGCACTCGTCTTCCCGCGTCTCATCCATCGGATCGACTTTCCCGAGGCGCTCGCGCTCGGACTGATCGCGAAGCCGAAGTGTGGAGTGTACGAGGTCGATGTCGACGGAAGTCAGGTGCGGGTAGTGGCGGGCAATTACGATCCGAAGACGCTCGAGCGAATCGAGCGTCAAGCGCCGTTTTTCCAGGCCGCTCTCGACTTGCGCTATGACCCTGGGAATATCGGGAACAAGTCGATCATCGTTTGCCGGACGCGTCAGCAGGCCTATGACTGTCAGCGCTTCTTCGCGGCTCATCGGCCGCCGGGGACGCCGCTGCCGGCCTACGTGGTCAGCGGGATGAGCGACGATGAGCGGCGCAAGAACCTGAAGGATTTCGAGTCCGGCAGGATCGATACGTTGATCAACGTCAAGGTGCTCACGCTTGGCTGGGATCATCCACCGTGCAAGGTCATGGTCGACCTCGCGTTCACGCTCAGCTACGTCGACGCCATCCAGAAATGGTTGCGTATCACGCGGCTGTGGAAGAACGCGGCGGGTGAGGCTGTCGTGCCGCGGTTGTACATGTTGCTGCCGACGGGGCTGAACGAGTTACCCATCTTGCCGAGCGACCTGTTTGGCATGGATGTGGAGACGGATAGCGAGCGGTTCCTCGAACTTGAGGAAAGGAAGGTGATTCGCAAGGCTAAAACCGCGCGATTGCCCAAGCTCGAACGTCGCCGTCGTACTGTGGTGGCCGAGGTCAAGGCTTCGGTACGCAAGCTGATGGACATTGAGTTGGCACTGCCGACGCTCGAACGCACAAACGACGAGCAGATCAGGGCCGTACTCCTCTGCAACGAGGCCTTCGGGGCCGACAAGGTGCCGCCGCGCAGCGTGTTCCGTGAGCTGACGTTCGTACACCCGTACTTCAGCGGCTCGGGTACACAACTGTTGCGCTACTTGCAGATTGGCCAAGATCCGGCCAAGTATGCGAGGACCATGGTTCGTCTGTTCCCGTACGCGGCTTCGGCCTACCTCGTGCGTTTGGCCACGGAGTCCCAGGGTCACGATGAATACGCTCGACTCATGCTGCGACGCCACGGTCTCAAAGCCTCGGCGAAGAGGCTACGTCAGGTCGCTGAAGAGGCGGCTGAGCAGGAGTTCGGGTGTGACATCGACCTGGCCGTGCTCGAAGCGGAAACACGGCGGCAGCTGAGCCGGCAGGGCAAGGGCAAGGAGCGCGTGCGTGTCAGTCAGGACGTGGAGAACGCCTGGCACATGTTCGGCGAGCGGGATGACGTGGCCACGCCTGAAGAGGAGGCACACTGGCAGGACGTCGTGCAGATGATCGACGACGAACTCGACGGCACGTCTGAGGCTGAGCTCGAGCTTGAAGTTCGCTTCAAGCGCTGCGAAGCCGCAGTCAGGCCGGTGCTCGATCAGTTGGACGAGCTCGAAGCTCGGATGAAGGCTGAGGAGGGCATGGGTAAGTCGCGCGGTTATTGGCGTGAGATCGAAAGCATTCGGGCAGCCAATAGGTGGCAGCTCAATCCCTACAAGGACACTGCTCGCGAATACGAGGCGCACCTATTCCGGCGTCGGGTGCTCAAGCATGCCTATGGCCTCGCAGAGCAGGGGGTGGACGTGAAAGCGTTCGTATCCAGCCTGTACTCCGGAGAGCTGCCCGAGAACTTCAAGTACAACCCAAAGTACATGGAGATGCTCGGTAGAGCTCAGGAGTGGCTGCGAAACCGCTTGCGTGAAAACCTGTTCAAGAGGTCGCCGCGAGCCAAGGATCGCTACGACTTCTCGTGCGTGCTCGATTTGTTCTGGCCGTAAACGTCCCCGCCTCTCACAAGAGGCGGGGCTTTTCGTTTTCAAGCGAGGTCGTGTTTAGTATGGCTATTATTCCGCCTGATACTGAGAGTCAGTTATGCACAGTGGATAACTGAGACTGAGTGTCAGATGATGATATGTGTAAATTTACGATAAATAGAGGTTGACTGGACGTTCTCTAAATGGTAGATTTTGGCGTCACTTTGGAGGACAAACGTGAATCGACGACTAGATGTTGAGCTGATCACGACGCTCATTCGTCGGCTGCGACCGAACGAGAGCGAGCGTGACGCTATTCGAGGTGCGCTCTGCGTTCACACCGGTAACGCGGCTGAGGTTCAGCCAGACATCCAGGGAGACAAAACCCTGAGGATGGCGTCTCGGCTGGCTATGCCGGTTCTCTGGAGTGACCTCCAGATGAAGTACTGGAGGGAAATGGCTGGGGAGGACTTGGATCCGACTCTGGCGTTCGCGGCCGACGAGTGGTCGCTCACCTGGAAGATCGATCGGCAGGCGTTGCCGAATTCTCCCGTGGCGTTCCTCGTACCGCCCAAGTACATCGGGCTGGAAACGCAGCGTCCGCTCACGTACTACGACCTCTGGTGTACGTTTCACGATGCGGATGACGTTCGTCGACTGCCGGGTCATGAGAGCTACGTCCGTGCGTTCGCGCGCAAGGTCGGCACGCCCGTGTTCGAGGACGACATCACCGGGAGAGTGGTGAGGGGCTGGGGGCCGTGGAAGCGTCACGCCGTCGAGCGAAGGCTGCGTCGCATCCCGCTCGGTGACGTCGTGCAGGCTTCCGTCAGACAACGTATTCGTTCGCGAGATGGCTGGTATTCGCCGGCCGACTTCGCCGAGTAACCGTGCCCCGCAGAGCTTCGTGCTGTGCGGGGCCTTCGTTATGGTCTTTACGCCTGACACCGGGAGTCAGTTATGCACAGTGGATAACTGAGACTGAGTGTCAGGTGTTAACCAACGTTTTGCGACGCAAAAGTGAAGGGTATTTTTGACCAGCTCATCGTTTACAAAATTAGTAATTGATGATAGTCTCGTTAATCGTGCTTTGCACGACTACTTCTAAGATGGGAGAGTCAAATGCGTCTGTTGTCCGTTACGTTCCTTTCGATCCTCGCGTTGTCCATTTTCGCCTGTACGGGCGAGCCCTCCGAGCAGACGCCGAGCCTCGACGATCCGACCTCGGGTCTGGCCGCCGATACCGGCCGCGTCAAGGAGTACGTCGCGCCGACGGTTGCGCCCGAGTGGTACGAGTCGTTGCACGGCGATGAACTCTACCGCGAAGCCAAGCGCCGCGAGGCCGATCTCCCGGACGAGCTCATTCACCTCGATACCAACGAGGCGTACGCGCGCGCTCATCAGCGCATTGAGCTCATGAAGGTCTACGGTACGCTCGCGTTCGGCGCGGACAACCATGTGCCCGAAATGACCTCGGCCGAAGTCGACTTCGAGCGCCTTTGGGTCATGCAGAGCGCCGACAAGGACACGCATGCCACTGGTCTGTGGGAGCTCGTCGACATGTTCGCTGGCCGTACCGGTTTTGAGCCGTATGGCAAGCAGTTCTCGATGATGACGAATGCCAACTGGCTGGCTCGCGGATTCGACGTCAGCAAGCCCTACGGCGGAGCGCAGCACTTCGACAAGGAGCACAAGTGCTTCAGCGCGGGAGATCCGAACAAGCCCAGCGACTTCACCGGGCGAGGCGAGATCATGTCGACGGGCGAGCTGATCCGCAAGGCGCTCCCGCAGAGCGGAGCGCTGCGCACGCAGTGGACGCGGCGTATGGCCGAGATGGGCTCGGTGTACGAGTGCATCGACGAAGGCGTACCGCACATGGATGCGTACACGGCCTACGACATGTACGTGGAGCTCGGCGAGACCGAGGCCGCGAAGCAGATGGCGTTCGTCGTCATCGAAGATGAGACGTGCCTGTACACGCAGGGCTACAGCTGCGGCAGCAGCCCGGGTGATCCGCCCGAGACCTACCAGTGGCAGCCGGCGCAGTTCGACAAGCTGCTCGGCTGGTACCACAAGGCTGGTTTTCAGACGAACGTCGTAATCTGCGTTCGGCTCAAGAAGAGCGCCGTCGCGGCATCGGCCGAGGAGGCGCAGGCTTGGAAGGGGGCGCTCGCCGTCTACGAGTATTGCGGCGACGTCGACAACATCGCTCGCATGAAGGTTCTCGTCGTCGCCACGGCCATCGCCAAGTAGTCACATGCTCCCGTCCGCCGCCCTCACCTCGAGGGCGGCGGTTTACGTTTGATATACTTTTGGCATATGCCACGAAGACGCAGAGAAGATTTTGAATCCATCGCCATTCCCAATGTAGTGCGGGTCAGTCAGAAAGCGTTTTATCAAGACGTCATGTCTGGCGGGGAGGAGGATGTGGCGACGATCGAAGCTAATCCTGAAAGTTGGACGCCTGTAGTCGAAGGCGTGGCTACGATGGCCAATGGCTTTGGTGACATTTTAAAGTCGCTTGAAGAAGCCCAGGTGCGTGACGGTCGCATGGCGAACAGTCATGAATTGTATTTGCTCGAGCAAATGGTTAGCCGTGCGCTTACAGAGCGATTTCCTGAGGCTATGTTCGAGCACGAACGTAAGCTCGAGGCTGCCCAGCGGGCGCTTTTTGATCTTCTCAAGTCGACTTTGGAATCACAGCAGCAACAGGGAAGGGCTAAACACTACGAACGATGGGCAACTGAACTTGTCGTTAAGCGACGTACAGGCTTTGCATCACTTTTTGCTCGTGCTGAAGCTGCTGGTGAGTCTGGTCTGGTAATTGAACGACCCGATCAGCTAACGCAAGATGAACGTCTCGTCTTCCAAGATCCAAGAGGCTTCCACGGATCTTCAAACTTTGCCTGGCCTCAGCTTGGTCGGGTAGCTATGTTCGTCGTAAAAGCCGTACACGGTTCTTTGTATGCTGAAGAGCTGCCAATTTTGTATAACGAGCACGGAGTTAGAGAGCGCTTAAGTGAAGCCGAGAAAGATCAACGAGTCGTCTATTGGAATTTGCCGCGCGAGGTGCATGTACACGAACGTATTAAACAGCAGGCAGCCTGGGACGCCTTGGTGCAACGACTAACCGCTGGTGAAGAGATTTGGTACAAAGATAAAGATAACATTCCACCTAGCGAATTAGCCGCATTTTTGAATGACGACTTCACAGAGCGCGATGCATTTTTAAGTTTTGTGGACGCCGAGCATCCGGCAAAACTGTGGCTCAATAATGGCGAGCTCAGTGTTGTTATGTATTTGAAAGACGATGGAAAACTAAGACTAGACAATATATACGCCTGTCCGCGACCATAAAAATCGTAGGCTAGTCTTTAGTAACCGAGGTGATCGAGCGCTTTACTTGTATTGCGCTCAAATGTTTTTAACAATTTAGTTAAACGTTTCGTTCAAAGCTCTGAAAATTAGAGATAACGTATATAAAGATGAATAACAAGCCAAATTATCATAATAAGGCATTAAAGACTGGGGATAAAAGTAGCTATATCTTTTGACCTGCCGCGTCAGGCACACGTACACTTTGCGAAAATCTATGACTCCAGACCAATTATCGTTCGGCCTGGCCGTGGGTTTCCTTGGTGCGCTCGTGTCGGCATGCGGACTTTGGTTCGCCCGCCCAGCGGTCGCCTTGGTAGCTTATCGGCTAGGCCTGTTATCACTCTTTGTCTTGTTCGTATGCTCGGCGGCGGTGGCACTCGGCTTAGCTGAGCCGGCGCTGTTCACCACCATTGGCTCTGTGACGCAACCGTTCTTTTATGGCGCGATGATTTCGTTCGATCGTTTTTCAGTCATGTTTGTATCTGTTGGGTCAGCGGCGGCCTTACTTAGTCTGCCTTATGCCTCAAAGCACGAACGTCCATTTATCGTGTTGGCGACTCTGGCGTTGACCGGTCTAGCGACTGTCGGCAATATTATTGGCATTGCATTTTTCTTGGCCTGGTTACTGGCGCTCGTCAGCCTAATGCGCACTTCACGTCCGCCGGTTTGGCAGACGATCGCTTTGCACATTGGCGGGTGGTTGTCGGTTGCGGGTATTTTTGTGGCTAGTGCCGGAGCTTTGTTTAGCGATCTGCAAGCCGTAGCCTCATATGCCGGAAGTCTGCCTGAGCCCACTATATTTTTTGGAACATTATTGTCGGCAATCGGTTGCGTAGCTTTGGCGTTGGTGTTCATCGAGCGCGACGGACGTGCCTCAGCTCTGCCACACCCCGGCAATATTCTATTGTTGATCGGCACCATGTACGTTGCTTGGCGCACGATGCTGTTCATCATGCCCGTACTCAGTCCACTGCTTGGTACAGGAATCGTAGCAGTTGGCGTAATACTGTTACTTATTTTGCGACGTGACGCTCGTTTGACGTCCGTCTTGATGGCACAGTTTTTAGTCGGTTTGGGTCTGGGCGTTTACGCGATCGCGCTTGAAAATTGGCAGCTCATGAATTTGGCAGTGTTCGGCTCGGTCTTACTGCTAGTTATCGGTGGCATCGCGGCTGCTGGTATGGCCGCACTTGAACACGTAGTAAGTAAAGGGAAGGCCGGCGGTTTGATTAAACGCGCACCGTGGATGTCGCTTAATGCAGCTTTGTTGATTGGTGGTTGGGCCGCACTTCACACGTTGTGTCTTTGGATGTTCTTGCAAGGCGTAACACTCACAGCTGGTGCGCCAGGAGCTGGGCTGTTGGCTGGCGCGTTGTTTGTTCTGACCGTGGCGGCTGTAGTTGCTTCGATACGCTTTGCATTTGTCTGGTTTAACACTTACTGCACGATCTTCCTTGGATCGGCTCCAGAGGATGGTTTAACTGAGCCGATGCTTCAACACAGCTGGCCAATCCAAGCTGCCGGCATGGTGAGCGTATTGGCGGTCTTGCTGGCGCCGAGTTTGTTGTCGCACATGGGCGCTGGATCATTGACGAACGGAGTTGGTCAACTCGCTGCAAGAATCACGGCCGGTGGCGCTAGCTTGTCGCCGTTCATGTTAGTTTTCATTGTCGTATGTTTGGCTGTGGCTGTTCATCTACTGCGCGGTTTGGTGCAGAAGCCAGAAGTTAACCAAGAAATGCTGCCAAATGCGGCAGTTACTGAAGAGCGTCTAAGACCTGGTATTGTCCGCATCTTCCAATCCGCCGTCGGCCGTTTGGCAAGGCTATTAGAATCAAGCAAACCCATATTCATGCGTCTGCTCGACCATTGCTTGAAACATTGTCGCGCCATATTAAAATATAAGCGCTTCGTTCCGGCTCTTGCTATTCTTATGACCTTGCTCATCGTGATCGCTATTGTCATTCTATGAGCCCTCTTGCCGTAATGTTAGTCCAGGTTCTACTCGTCCTTGTTTGTTCACCTGCGGCCATGGTTTTAGCTACAGCCGTGCGGGAACAAAAATTTACTTCACTTGGACGTGACCTGGCGGATGCCTATCGCAGAATTTCAGATCAGCTAACCTGGCGCGAACGGGTAAGCTGGATCACGACAGCCGCACCCAATGTTGCTGTAGCCATAGCTGTGCTTCTAGCCGCAGCTGTTCCTACGTTCAGCGTCTCGACGTTTGCTAGTGAATATCTAGATCTCGTATCAGTTGGGTGGCTAGTGGCAGCGCTCGGAGTAGCCACTGCTCTCGTTAACGAACAGCGGGAATCAAGACTCTGTCTGTCTTTGGTACTTGGCCTGGCTGTGGCCTTTTCAGGCGTAGCGCTGTTGTTGCTTGGATGGGCAGGAGCCTTGGACGTTGTCTTGCGGGACGACTTGCCACGTTCGGTTTGGCTGGCGGCTCCAGTTTTGACTTATCTGTTGGTCGGTAGCGAATTATTGCGACGTCCGGAGGGTACGTCCGCTTCCTCTTCTGTCATGCTGGAATTAGCGCAAGGCACAGCAGCCGTCGTGCTTGGTGTATTTGCTATCCGCTTAGTGCTGGCGGCTCCCGTCGTGAATAATGTCGCCAGTGGAAACGTCGTGATATTCGCTTTAGGCACAATCATTCTTATGGTCGTTGGTAGCTCATTACTGATGGGCGCGATCGGGTATGCTTGGCAGCGACTCGGGCTTGAGAATCAGGTTGATCGGCGATTGATCGTGCTTGGTGCGGCTTGTCTTTCGGTTATCATTGCCCTTGTGGCGAATTTCGTATGATGTTTATTTGGCTTCTTGGCACGCTTGGTGCGGCGATCGTTCTAAGCTATTTCCCACTAGGCGAGCAACTGCACCGTCGACTATCGCTTGGGCTGTGCGTGGCAGCAGCAGTCTTGACGGGTTACGTCGCAACCGAGCTTTGGAATACATCCGCACCTTTTGGTTATGCTGACATGTGGATGGGTAGTGCGACGACCATTACCGCGCTCGTGTTCATTGTTGCAAGCTATGTTCTTATACACGTCGTAGCTTATCAGCGGCTCGAACGAGATCATCTGGACGGCCCCATGAGCCTGACACGACTTCGTCATCACTTAGCTGCACTACATGGCATCACACTGGCAGCTGTAGTCGCCTCAATGTCCAATAATCTATGGCTGGCGTTTGGTGGATTAACCATTGCGTCATTAATCATTTTGGCAGCGACTGGATTTAGCCGACGTAAAATTATCGGCTGGGGCGTTATTGTGCTGGGTTTGTTGGCTGTGCTATTCGGATTCATGACCAGCTCAACGGTCGCCTGGGATCAACTTACGTTTAGCCGTTTGTTGGCAACTTCAGAGAATAGCTCCCAACTTGTATTGGCCGCCTGGGTGTTGGCAATGTTCGTGCTTGGCTCGCTCTCCGGACTGGCACCGTTTGGCAACATAGTTGAACATACGACTAAATCGGCCAGCATGTTGTTGCGCGCAATGTCGCGTTCAGTGTTGGCAATCTCAGCTACTTTCATTTTGTTACGTTTAACGTTCGTAGCTGACGTGGCGCTGGGCGATCAAATTCAAACTGGCGCCGTTTTTTTGGCCATCGGTCTGATTACGGCTGTTTGGGCTTTGGCAACGCGCTTCAAGCAACCTGATGATTCTGAAGCTCGCTTTGGCTTTCTTGCGGCTAACACGGCGTTTGTTGCAGGTCTTGGTCCGGCTGGGCTGATCGTTGTCATCTTTCTGTTAGCAAGTCGTGTGACTCTGGCGCCGTTGTGCGCCGTGGTTGAACAAGGTGGACGGGTCAAGCATTGGTCGCGCGCTATCGTCTTGTCGATTATTGGATTGCCGGTAGCGACGTGTTTTATAGCGTATGTAATTTTGGTCGGGTACGGTCTTCAACTGTTCCCGTGGTTAACACTTGCCATGCTTGGGTTGATTATCGCTTGGTCGGTTGCTGAACTGGTTCGTCTACCGACATTCGAACATCCAGAGGGTTCGCACGCGCTAACTTTGCTCGACAAAACAGCACTCGGACTAGTTAGTATACAAGTGGTTATTTCACTCGCGGCTATCACGCCAGACGCCATCGCACTCGGCGTTAGCGCCATCGCGCAACTCACCAATGCGCTCTGATGAGCACCTGACACTCAGTCTCAGTTATCCACTTTTGAATACTCGCTGACTAAGGTTAGCGAGTATTTACGTAGGGTGTGCATAACTGAGACTGAGTGTCAGGCGAAAAAAATCAGCCGTAACGAAATCGCCGTCCTCTAGGTGAGGACGGCGGACGATGGGCTAAACGACTACGGCACGTTCTTCACGGGACGGTTGAAGCTTCTGGCGCAAGCGGCCGCGCTCGGAAGCTGCTTCACCATCTCTTCGAACCCGAGCACGACCTGCTGCGCCTCGGCCATGAGCCGCAGCGCCGACTCGTCGTCGACCGGAGGCGGGATCATGTTGTCGTCCTCGCACACGCCGATGATGCCGATCGAAGGGCCGGTGTCCTCGCTCTCTTCGTCGAATTCTTCGAACTCAGGAACGTGCAACCACTCGACGTCGGCTTGCGCCTGACCGTGCTTTCGCCAGAACGTCCCGAAATCATGATCGGCGGCGAGCGAATCTTCGTTGAGGTTGAAGATGTCCATACCCTGACTCGGCAAGTGCGTGACGTTGTCCGTGTTGGTCGGGCAGTGGATGTCGGTGAGCAGGCTGACGGGCAGGCCGAAGAACGAACGCATGAATCCTCCAGGAGTGAATGAGCGAAGGCGAACCAAAAATTCTACACAATTTCACGTTGTTTGTCAACCAAAAACACGGTAAGATGCGGCCACTATGTCCGAACTTCTCGAAGGCCTCAATGATGAACAAATGGCCGCCGTTATCCACGGCGAAGGGCCGCTCATGATCATTGCGGGCGCGGGGACGGGGAAGACAACGGTCATCACGCGCCGTATTGCTTGGCTTATCGATCAAGGCAAGGCAAAACCGGAAAATATTCTCGCGCTCACGTTTACCGACAAAGCCGCGAACGAAATGGAGGAACGCGTCGATCGCTTGCTGCCGATTGGGTACGTCGACATGACCATTGCGACGTTCCACGGATTCTGCGAACACGTGCTGCGCGACTTCGCACTCGACATCGGGCTCCCTCGAGACTTCACGCTCTACAACGAGATCGACTCTTGGCTCCTCATGCGCCGCAACTTGGGGAAGTTCAATCTCGAGTACTACAAGCCGCGCGGCAATCCCACCAAATTTCTCAAGACGTTGCTGAGTCATTTTTCGCGCGCAAAAGACGAGGGGATCAATCCAACGCGTTACCGCGAACACGTCGAACAAATGATCCTTACCGCGTGCGGCGGTGATGTTGAGTCACTTGCCACCATGCCCGACGAACAGCGGCTGGAGCTGATCAAGTGGCGCGAAGTCGCTGAGGCGTACGGAGTCTATCAGCAGCTCTTACTTGATGACGGCGCCATGGACTTTGGTGATTTACTGTCCTACGTCGTAGAGCTACTGCAACAGCGTCCGAACATCCTCGCGAAGTTGCGCGATAAATACACCTACATCGTCGTCGACGAATTTCAAGATACAAACACCGTCCAGTACGAGCTCGTCAAACTCTTAGCCTCCCCCAGGAACAATGTCACGGTTGTTGGTGACGACGATCAAGCCATCTACAAATTCCGCGGCGCCGCGCTTGCGAACATCCTTCGGTTCCGCGTCGATTTCCCGGATGCGACGAAAGTTGTTCTTGTCCGCAACTATCGCAGCGGCGCAGCTATTCTTGATGTCGCGTACAAACTCATCATCAACAACAATCCGCACCGCCTCGAGGCAACCGAAGGACTTTCAAAAAAGCTCGTCTCCCACGCCGAGGATCTTGGATTTGTGCATCACGTGCACTGCGCAACGCTTGACGAAGAGATCGAATCCACCGTCGCAACTATTCTGAAACTGCATGACGAGAAGGGAAGTGATTGGTCGGATATCGCGATTCTCGTACGAGGCAACGACAGCGCTGATCCGTTTATTGAGGCGCTCGATCGCGCAGCGATTCCGTTTCGCTTCATGGCCATGTCTGGCCTCTACACCAAGCCGCTTATTCTCGACTGTTTGTCGTATCTTCGCGTTGTCGACCTGCCGTTCAATAGTCCGGCCATGTATCGCGTGATTAGTCATCCGCGTCTTGGCATTAGCGAAAGCGACTTGAGCGAACTCATGATGTTCTCGAAACGCAAAGGGCTCGCGCTGTGTGATGCTATGCGTTCGGCATCGATGGCGTTCGGTGTAAGTCTTGAAGGCAAGAAGCGGTTGCTCGAGATTCTTGACGTACTCACGCGACTTCGCGAACGCGCAAAGCGACTTCCGGTCACTGAACTTTTTGTTGAAGTCTTAAAGACAACTGGGCTTCTTGCGGACTGCCAAGCGTATTCCGAAATTGAACAGCAGGAGATTTTCCGTCAGCTCGATCGTTTCTTGTCACGCCTTAAGCGTTTTGTCCAAGCCAACGATGACAAAACCTTAGCGCGCTTTGTTGAAGAGTTTGACGCCGAGCGTGAGGCTGGTGAAGACGGCGGTCTTGGTCAAGATCCGGAAGAAGGGCCTGACGTTGTTTCCATCATGACGGTCCACGGTTCAAAGGGTCTTGAGTTTAAACACGTTTTCATCGTGAACCTCGTCGAGCAACGATTCCCGTCACAAGCTCGCGGCAGTGGCATCGATTTCCCACCAGGCCTTGTTGAAACAAACGAGGCGCTCGATGATCACGTTGCGGAAGAGCGCCGTCTCTTCTACGTTGCCATCACGCGCGCAAAGGAAAGTCTCTACCTCATGTCTGCTGACGATTACGGCGGCGTGCGCAAAAAGAAAATCTCACGCTTCCTCACCGAACTTGGCTTTGAGGCAACCGCGACATCGGCCGCTTCGCCAAACGCGAAGTCACTCCTTGACGCCGTCGAAAACGAAAAGCCGAAAAATGAACGTAACATCAATACGGATTTACCGGATCGCATCAGTTTCTCGCAGATCGCGGCGTTCTCAAGCTGTCCGCTCCAGTACAAATACGCACACATCATCAAAGTTCCGTCGTTTGGTCGTCATACGCTCAGTTTCGGAAAGACGATGCACAACGCGCTGCAGCGCTTCATGGAGGCGATTCTTGCGAACCAGGCGGTGGTGCAATCATCGCTTTTTGGTGACGGAGCTCCCCCAGAACTCCCCCTTGAGAACGATCTCATGCGCATGTACGACGAAGCATGGATTGACGAGTGGTACCCCGACGACGAAAAGCGCAACGAGTATCGTGAAAAGGGAAGGGAGTCGCTGCGTGAATTCTATCGTCGCGCGCTTACATATCCGCCACGCCCGTTTGGTCTCGAAAAAGGCTTTACGCTCAAGGTGGGCGACGTGCTCGTCAAAGGACGCATTGACCGTATTGATCGCGTAGACGGCGGGTACGAAATCATTGACTACAAAACCGGAGCGCCAAAAGACAAATTGGCTTGGGACGATAAGCGGCAGCTTATTT
>CAYSXU010000025.1:0-12976 GCA_964435095.1 uncultured Gammaproteobacteria bacterium
AAGGTTAGCAAATATTTTTGCAAGGTGTGCATAACTGACTCTCAGTGTCAGGCGAAAACATAAATCCTCGGGAAGCGCAGGAGGCTTCCCGAGGAAGTTGGAGTGATGTCGTCTGCTAGCGGACGAGGTCGATGCGGTAGCTGTAGAGCGCATGTTGGCCAACCTGTCGCACGCCCTCGAGCTTGATCTTCGACCAAACGTCAGTGCGGCTCATCGCCACAAAAACACGCTCGCGCACCACGTCGAGGTCATTCTCCGCTTCGGGACGGACAGCGCAGTGTAGAGTAAAGGAATTTCTGAGGGTGGGAGCGTCGAACTTTTCCAGCTCCAAGCGCCAAAACAGCTCAAGTGACGTCGCGGCCGACGGCAACCGATCGGCGAACACTACGTTTTGCCGATGCAAACCGACGTACGACCACCCGGCCGCGTAGTAACGGTCGATCGTCGTCTGATCCATCGTGACACAGCCTTCCGGATACTCGATCCGAAAAACAGGCCGACTCGTCGATTGAAGCTGTGTTCCACGCATCAGCAGCTGAAAATCAAACCAGCGTTCGATCGTATACCCTGGGTCAAGAACAGTTGCGGGGTCAATCACACTCCCTCCTTAGTTAACGGATAGCATCTCACCAGATGAGTACGGTCACGTCAACAGTGACCTCATGACTTGACACTCACTCTCAGACCAACAGAAAAACCCCACCTCTCACAAGAGGCGGGGTCACGAGACTACAGGCGCTGACGATCGATGCGATACTGCCACAACCTGATCCTGCCGAGGAAACGCTCGTCCGTCTGGCGGATCTCACTCCAGACGTACCCCTGCCTCGCTATCGGCCAGAACACTCGTTGGCGCACGCACTCGAGCTCGTGCCGATCTTCGGTGTTGATCTGACACCACATCGTGTGGAAGTCGACGGCCGTCGGATCACTGAATTTTTCGAGCTCGAGTCGCCACCATAACTCGAGCGAGTCCACCTTCTGCCCCTTGAACCAAGCGAGCACGAGCTCGTTCTTGCGCACGTCGACGTACGGCCAACCAGCCAGGTAGCAATTGGACACGATCGAGTACTGCGGCTCGGTGTCAAGCGAGATGCGGTACACACGATCGGCGTCGTCGCCACGCGAATCTGCAAGGTCGATGAGCTGACGGATGATCGCGCGTTCCGTGCGCGCTGAATCGTTGTGTTGCAGAAACTGTGGGTCGATGGGCATGAGCACTCCTTGTTTCGCTGCACCATTTCAACAACTTTACCCTCGGCCGTCAATATGAAACCGATTGAACCAAAAACCGCGCCGCCTCAGATGAGGCAACGCGGCAGAACCGTCTACAAGTTGACGAAGTTGATGCGGTAACGGTAGAGCCGATGCTCACCCTTGGGCGGCGAAACGCTGTCGACGCCCACGGCGCCAAGCATCCTCGCCTTCCCGATATCCATGCCGCCAAACACCGCGTTGCGCCCCTCACCGCCGTTCACGAATCCGTGCGGCGTGGTGCAGTACAGCACGTGAAAGTCGACATCGACAGGATTCGCGAACGTCTCGAGCTCGAGCCGCCAGTACGCGATCACGTCTGCGGTTGGGTTGCGCCCGGTGCCGACGAACAACGCCTCGCCGCCCCACACTCGGATGTACGGCCACCCGGCCGCGTAGTAGCGATCGAGGAACGCCTGATCAAGCGCAACGATGTCGGGAATACGAACCATCGGCGGTTCACCGTCGTGCGACGCCGTTCCTCTTCCTTTCGTTGACGCAAGCATTATCTCGTCGATGACGCGCTCGAGTGGGTCGCTTACACCAAACACCGTATGCGGACCAACAGCCATGTGACCTCCTTGTGACGCAAGCATTCCATCAGGACGAAGACCGTTCGTCAATCACGCACACCAACCCTACCCTCCATAGTTGCGTCGCAAAACGCTGCCACTTGTCATCATCGTTAAACGAAATACCGCGCCGGAGCTGCCCCGGATGGGCGCTCACAGCGCGGTCACGACACGTTGGGCTTACGCCCGCTTCTTGTCCTCTTTTTCCTTGTTGCTCAGCTGAGGATTCTGCTTCGGATACAGCGTCGGCCAGAAGAAGAGAGTGACGAGCGAGAGCGTCAGGATTCCCGAGACGCCCATCGCGACCGTGAACTTCAAGTTCTCGGTCAAAATGTAGAAGAGTGGTGCCGTTGAGATGCAGATCGCACCCATGATGCGCAGCGCATTGAGAATCGCCGTGAACGGCCCCTGGACGAAGAAGAACAGGATCAGCGCGATGGCCACGGCCATGGTCGCGTACGACGAGAGGATGTTCGTGGGGTTGCTGGCGTTGACCGCAGCGCGCTCGATCGAGCTGCATCCGACCAAGAACATGGGAAGGAAAGGAAACATAAAACGCACGGTTGACCTCCAGAGTTGACCGAGCAGACTAACACAACCCTAACTTCACGTCAACGAAAAACCGGCCCTGAGGCCGGAATTTCGTGTCTTTATCTATCCCAACCCTTCGACTTCGTTGATTCCCCATCCCGACGTAAGGAGGGATCCTGTAGCCGTTACCGAATTCCGGTAACCGACCAGGACCTCTCCCCACTTCGCAGAGCTACGTGGGGGCAGGCGGCATGCGCCTCGAGGTGAGTGAAGGAGAGCGGACTATTTATCAAGCGACACCCTTCCCTTCACATTCTTCCTCTTCAATGCGACGCGATAGCGAGCAAGTTCTCGCTCCATGTGCGCTGCGGCGTCAGCGAATGCGACGTCGTTCTTGTTTTTGATTTGTTTGAGGGCATCTTCGGCACGACGCTTTGCCTCTTCAATCGCGGCGAGCTCGAGCTCTTCAGATCGTTCGGCGGTGTCGGCCAAGATGATAACCTCGTTGTTGCCGCGAACTTCAAGAAGTCCCGTTGATGCGGCGATGTTCGCCACCTCGCTTCCCTTGCGCACCTTCATCTCGCCAGCACGAAGCAAGGTGACGATCGGCTCGTGCTTTGGAAGCACGGTGATTTCGCCGTTTGCGGTCATGACGGTGATGGCGTCTGCCTCACCTTCCATGAGCACGCGTTCAGGAGTGATGATTTTGTAAGTGAGAGGCATATTCAACGGTGCTTGTCATGTTTTTGTCATTCCCACGAAAGTGGGAATCCATCGCTCTAGATCCCCGCTTACGCGGGGATGACTGAAAGACTAAGAAGTAACCTCATCAATACCACCCTTCATATAGAACGACTGCTCAGGAAGCGCATCGTGCTTGCCGTCGAGAATCTCCTTGAAGCCGCGAACCGTTTCCGCAAGCGGAACGTACTTTCCCGGTGCGCCGGTGAACTGTTCGGCGACGTTGAACGGCTGCGACAAGAACTTCTGAATCTTGCGAGCACGGCTCACAACGAGCTTGTCCTCTTCGGAGAGTTCGTCCATACCAAGAATCGCAATGATGTCTTGGAGGTCCTTGTAGCGCTGCAAAATCTTCTGCACGCCACGAGCGGTGTCGTAGTGCTCTTGGCCAACGATGTTCGGATCAAGAATGGTTGACGACGAATCGAGCGGATCGACAGCCGGATAAATGGCAAGCTCGGCAAGTGCGCGCGACAACACGACCGTCGAGTCGAGGTGAGCGAATGTGGTTGCTGGAGCTGGGTCGGTCAAGTCGTCAGCTGGAACGTACACAGCCTGGATTGACGTGATTGAACCGTTCGTCGTTGACGTAATGCGCTCCTGAAGCGCGCCCATTTCCGTTGCAAGGTTCGGCTGGTAACCGACGGCCGACGGAATGCGTCCAAGAAGCGACGATACCTCAGAACCTGCCTGCGTAAAGCGGAAGATGTTGTCAATAAACATGAGCACATCGCGGTTCTCGTCGTCGCGGAAATATTCAGCGAGCGTAAGACCGGTAAGCGCCACGCGAGCACGTGCACCTGGCGGTTCGTTCATTTGTCCGAAGACGAGCGCCGTCTTATCGAGCACGCCCGACTCCTTCATTTCCATGTACAAGTCGTTGCCTTCACGCGTACGTTCACCAACGCCAGCGAATACGGAATATCCGCCGTGCTCCTTAGCGATGTTGTGAATGAGCTCCTGAATGAGCACCGTCTTTCCGACGCCTGCACCACCGAAGAGACCCGTCTTTCCACCTTTCAAAATTGGGCAGATGAGGTCGACGACTTTAATGCCGGTTTCAAACACTTGAGCTTCGGTCGACTGCTTCGTGAATTCCGGAGCTTGGCGATAAATCGGATCCTGACGCGTTCCAATAGCAACGCCAAGTCCGTCGATCGGATTACCCGTGACGTCAAACATGCGTCCGAGCGTTGCCGGACCAACCGTAACGCTAATCGGACGACCGGTGTTCACCACTTCCATGCCGCGTGTAAGACCATCAGTCGTACCCATGGCGATGGTGCGAACCATACCTCCACCAAGGTGCTGCGCGATTTCAAGCACGACCGTGCGGCCTTCGTGCGTGACGTTGAGCGCGGTGAGCACCGACGGCACTTCCCCTTCGAAGCGGACGTCGACGACAGCGCCAATGATTTGTGCGATAGTTGCATTCATATTATTCGAGTGCTGCTTTGCCGCTGCTGATTTCGGCGATCTCTTGCGTGATCGCGGCTTGGCGGGCTTGGTTGTAAGTAAAGGTCAGTGCCGTCAGCATCTCGCCAGCCGAGTCAGATGCGTTTCTCATGGCGAGCATGCGTGCTGCGTGTTCGGATGCGGTTGATTCAAGCAGCGCCTGGAAGAACGTTGAGCCGATGATCTTTGGGAGAATGGTGTCGAGTACGGATCTTGGGTCAGGCTCGAATTTGTACTCGCCCACCGCGCTCGCCGTCTTGGCGCCCGTCGTTTTCATGGGAAGCACTTCCTGAACGGTTGGTCGTTGTGTAATGCCGGAGACAAATTCGGTGTACCCAAGCCGCACGCGTGCATACTTGCCCTGTGCGAACCCCTCGAGCGCCAGTCGCATAATCGGGAGCATGTCTTCGTACCGCGGCGCATTGCCTAAGTTGACGAAGCTTGCGACGACCGGAATCTTTAAGCGCTGCATAGCGTCAGCTCCTCGCTTCCCCACCGCTATCACGTCAACGCTACCTTCGGGCAACGACTTGATTTCAGCGATTGCGGCTTTGAGCATGTTGACGTTGTAGCCGCCAGCCAAACCGCGATCTGAGGTGAAGAGGACGAACAGCGTGCGCGTTGCCGTGGGATTGCTCGCAAGCAACGGATGACTGAACTCGTCACCCAAACGCTCGAGAATGGCGCGTACCGTCTCCCAAGCCACCTTGGCAAACGGACGCGTTTTGAGCGCCATCGCAACCGCTCGCCGCATTTTTGATGCCGCGACCAGTTCCATAGCCTTGGTGATCTTGCGGGTGTTCTTCACCGACTTGATCCTGGCCTTAATGAGTTTGCGTGATTGAGCCATAGGAGTGAGTGCGGTACCCCATTCCGAACGCATGTGAGGAATCGGCTCCCGCGACCGCGGGCTACCGACCTCTCGCATTCGCTCGAGGTGGGCTACTCTAACGAATTAAACACTCTTCTTAAACATCCCCAAGAACGCGCTCAAGTGTTCTTCAAGTGCCTTCTTCGTATCTGCACTCACATCTTTTGTCTCTTCGATCGACTTAAGTACTGCCGCACCGGACGTGCGCATATAGTTCAGAAGTTCTTCCTCAAAGCGGCCGACGTCAGACACTGCAATGCCGTCGAGTACGCCGTTGTTGAGCGCGTAGATGACGACCGATTGCTCGTAGAACGGAATTGGTGAGTACTGCTTTTGCTTCATGAGTTCCATGGCGCGACGACCGCGTTCAATTTGCTTCTTGGTCGCCTCGTCAAGATCGGTGGCGAACTGCGCGAACGCTTCAAGCTCGCGGAACTGAGCAAGGTCAACCTTGAGCGTCTTTGCGACGTTCTTCATGGCCTTGGTCTGCGCAGCTGAACCGACGCGTGACACCGAGAGACCGACGTTCAGCGCTGGGCGCTGGCCGCGGTAGAACAATTCGCTTTCCAAATAAATCTGACCGTCGGTGATTGAAATGACGTTCGTTGGAATATAGGCCGACACGTCGCCACCTTGCGTTTCGATGATGGGAAGCGCCGTGATGCTTCCGCCGCCGTGCTCTTCGCTCACGCGAGCTGCGCGTTCGAGGAGACGTGAGTGGAGGTAGAAGACGTCGCCAGGATAGGCTTCGCGGCCCGGTGGACGACGGAGCAAGAGCGAGATTTCGCGGTAGGCCCAAGCGTGCTTTGAAAGATCATCGTAAACGATGAGCACGTCCTCACCCTTTGCCATGAAGTATTCCGCGATAGCGCAACCTGAATACGGGGCGATGTACTGCATGGCCGCTGGATCCGAAGCGCCAGCAAGCACGATTGTGGTGTATTCCATGGCACCAGCCTTTTCGAGGCGTGCCTTGATTTGCGCGATCTTTGATTCCTTCTGACCAATAGCAACATAGACGCATTTCACGCCTGTGCCTGCTTGGTTCAAAATGGTGTCGATAGCAATAGCCGTCTTACCTACTTGGCGGTCGCCAATAATAAGCTCGCGCTGTCCGCGACCAATTGGGATAAGTGCGTCGATCGCCTTGATACCGGTGTGAAGCGGAATCGAGACCGATTTACGCGACATGACTCCCGGCGCAACCTTTTCAACCGGAACGTATTCAACTTTGCCAAGCGCTCCCTTGCCGTCAACAATATTACCGAGCGCGTCGACGACACGTCCAACGATGCCGTCAGCCACCGGAACGGAAAGAATACGACCCGTCGTCTTGGCGGTGTCGCCTGCTTTTACGGACTCGGTATTGCCAAGCAAAATGGCACCAACGATTTCTTCTTCGAGGTTGAGCGCAATGCCGTATACGCCGCTACCGAAGTCGATCATTTCCTGCGCCATGATGTCTGAAAGGCCCGACAAACGAGCAACACCGTCAGAGACAGAGATGACCGTGCCAACCTTTTCTTCGTGCGCCTCCGCTTTGAAAGCTTCGACTTGCGTACGCAAGGCTTCAATGATGTCTGATTTCTTTATGGTCATAGTATTTTCCCATCCCGAACGCATGTGAGGGATCGGCTGCCCGCGTCAGTTCACGGGCTACCGACCTCTCCCTACTTCGCATTGCTGCGTAGGGCAGGCGCATTCGCTCGAGGTGGTGGCAACTGCTAGGTAACTTGTTCTAATGTTTGTTTCAGTTTCGAAATTCTTCCTGCAAGGCTGCCGTCGATGCGCCGATCGTCTATGCGGATAACCGCACCAGCCATGACACGTTCATCAACGCGTTCCAACATGTCTGCTCCCGGCGCAAGGCCTTCAAGTGCTTTACGCGCGCTTGGCGTGAGCGGATGAGCCGAGAGCACCGTGATCTGCGAAGCGCCGAACTTTTTGCGCCACGCGTTTGGTAACTCGCGCTCAATCTCGCGCCACTTGGTGAGCAAGCCATGCTCGTGCAAATACGCTGCGAACTCGGCGATGACTTTTGTGGCGTCCGATGAACTCTTTCCCTCAACAAGGTTGACGATCACGGTTGCTAATTGTTTTGCCGTCAGGGCTGCCATATTACGTCAGCTTACGCACAACTTCCTCGGCCAGCGACTGTGACTTTTTCTCGTCAACTTTTTCAAGCGCGATCTTGGCGGCTGCTCGCACAGCGATGTCAATAATGTCCCTGCGAAGTTCGATCATCATTTGGTCACGCTCGGCATTCAACTGATCTTTGCCGCGCACAATGACACGTTCAACTTCGCGCTTTGCGGCCTCGATCATTTCGTGCTTGCGCTCTTCAGTCTCTTTTACCGCCTTTTCAATGAGCGACTGCGCTTCGACACGAGCATTGTGCATGATTTCCGTTCGCTCTTCGTCAACTTGCTTCAATCGCTTCGTGATTTCCTCGGCTTCTTTCACGCTCTTCGCGATGCGTTCTTCACGAGCGTCGAGCATGCCAACAATTGGCTTGTAGACGAATCGCCACAGCACAAGCATGACAATAAGGAAGTTGACGAGCTGCGCAATGAAGATATCGCCGCGCAAACCAAACGTGCCGATGACTTGGCCAATACCGCCTTCGGTTTCGGTTTCTTGCGTTGTTTCTGTCGACGTTCCCGTCGAAGTCACTTCAAGATTTTCATTTGCTGGTTGAGACATAGTGGAAATCGTCAGATGAGGAGGCCTGTTTTCTCGTGCGCTTCCCATCCCGAACGCATGTGAGGGATCGGCAGCCCGTGGCACGTCACTCACGAGTGCCGTGAACACGGGAACCGACCTCTCCCTACTTCGCATTGCTGCGTAGGGCAGGCGCATTCGCTCGAGGTGGGAAACGCTCATTTAAGAATCCAACAGACTCCCTCCATCTATCGACTTACAGCGTGAAAGCGATGATGAGCGCGTAAATGGCGATAGCTTCAGCGAAAGCCATACCAAGAAGCATTGGGGTAAAAATTTCCTTGGCAGCTTCTGGGTTGCGGCCGATGCCGTGCATAGCCGAGTAACCAATTATACCGATGGCAAGGGCTGGGCCAAAACCACCGACGGCGATCGCGAGCGCTTTCGCAAGGAGGAGCATTGTTTCTGGAGTCATATTTTAGAAATTGTGAATAGCTCTTAATGAGTTAACGTCCACCGACGACTTTCGTCAGCAGTCGTTACTTCACTACGCGTGAGCAGGTTTGTGATGAGCGTCGTGCTCGTCATGCTCCTCGTGGTCGCCGTGACCTTGCGTTGCAACAGACAGGTAAACGAGCACAAGCATGGCAAACACCGTCGCTTGAATGACGCCGACTAGCAACTCAAGGAACATGAACGGCACCGGAACAACAACCGAAACGAGACTCAACATGACGCCGATGAGAATTTCACCTGCAAAGATGTTTCCGAAAAGACGAAGCGAGAGCGACAGCACTTTTGCAAACTCGCTGATGATTTCGAGAAGTCCGACACCGAACTCGATGAGTGCCACCATGACAGCCATCGGGCCCTTTTTGAACGCCTTGAAGATGCCGCGAATGTTGACGAACTTGCTGACGTGATTGGTGAACCCAAGTGCACGCACGCCAATGACGTGCGACATGAACACCGAGAGCGCCGCGATCGCGAGCGTCATGTTGAGATCGCTCGTGGCCGGACGCAAGAGCGGAACCAGCTCGACTTCACCGTGCATGAGTTCGTAGATGCCCACGCTCCCCGTGCCTGGAAGCTGGCCCATCCAATTGCTGACGAGTACAAACAGGAAAATGGTAGCGACAAGCGGGAAGAACGCTTTTGCTTTTTCGCGGCTGCCGGTTACTTTCTCGGCCTGCACGAGCAACGTCTCAATAATCATCTCGATAACATTGTGCACGCCACGCGGCACCAAACTCTTTCGGCGTGACGCGACAATCGCAACGAGAACGAAAAATCCGGTAGCGATCCATGCGTTAATCATGGAATTCGTCACCGGAAAATTGCCGACATGAAAAATCGGCTCAGCTGCGAGAGGCACTGCTGCGAGGAGGCTCGGAATCGAGGAGTTGTCGGTACGCTTGGCCATACGCGCGGATTTTTTTCACAAGGACAAAGGCAGTGGCCGCGAACGCTAGACCAAGAATGGCATAGGTTGCGAGCCCCTGGGCAACGAGTCGTGCGTCGAGCCATTTTCCAACAAGAAGCGCAACGACCGCGGGTACCAGGATAGTCCCGGAAATATCCGCCATCGCTCGAAATGCGAAGCGATAATAGGTTCCTGAACTCGCCATAAAAGACGCGAAGAGTATATCTGTCGCTCACTCCCCCGTCAAGAAAATCATTCACGTGCGAGTATTCGTTGACGAGACCGCTAAAATCTGCTACTATACGCCGTTACTTTCTCCCCCGTCACCTGTTCATCCCAATGTGTGGGGTGGCCAGGATCAGCAGAGGAGAAGGTCGCTCTTTTACTGATCTGTGTGTGACGACCACTGGAGTGAGTTCATGACTTCAAAGCGCTATACCGGTCGCATCATCACGGTGCACGGCGACTACGGCTTCATCGGCCGCAACTCGATCCTCGGCAAGGACGACAAGGCGCCGTCCGACTTCGACAGCGAGCGCGACGTCTACATCCACAAGTCCGCGCTCAGCTGCGGCCTCGCCGTCGGCAAGACGGTCGTGTTCTCGGTCGAGCCCGATCCGGTTCGCCGCGAAGGCAACCTGCGTGCGGTCGACGTCATCGAGATCATCGAGGCCGAGCTCGTCCCCAAGGACGGCAGCCCGGTGATCCCCGGCTTCATGGCGCCGGCCGTTCACAAAGGCGGCGCCCTCGCGCACCCCATGCACGAGCGGATGAAGGCGGTCGACGCCGACCAGGTCGCCAAGGCCGACGAGAACCACGCGTTCGCCGACCTCAAGCGCGACGCCACGCCGGTCGAACGGCTGCCGAACGACCCCGAGCAGATCCGGCTCGCGCTCTGCGGTTACCTGCGGCGCCTCTATATCCACCTCGAGTCGCACGGGCTGTCCTTCGACATCCTCAACGCCGACGAGACGGTGGAAGACGCCGCGATCAACGAGGCCGTGCGCGATCTCGAGGAGATGGGCATGAGCAACCAGGCGCTGCGTCTGCGCAACGAGTACGCCGCGTACAAAGCGACGCGCTCCATGCTCGGCTGGCTCTACAGCCAGGACTTCTTCCGCCCCGGCGCGCCCATCTCGGCCTCGATCATCGCGACCTTCGTGAAGCTCGCGGAAACGTTGCGGGACTCCAGCAAGAAGGCCGGGCTCACCCAGCGCCTGCAGGCGGCCACGTCGTTCATGACCGAGCGCAACATCCTGCTCGCGAACACCGTCCTGCCGATCAGCAACCTGCCCGACCTGTTCCTCGCGGTCCCGGTCTGGTACTACGCGAACGGGAGCGACGCGGTGAAGGCGGCACAGGACCACGAGGATCCCAACGTACTGCAGGTCACGCGCTTCTTCTGTAACCTGCTTCCGCAAAACGAGCGGTGGGCCGATCTGTTCCAGATGTTCAACCGACGCGGACGCGACCTCTCGATGTACGTCGGCGACACCATCCCGACGCACATCGTCCGCGTCATCCGCGAGGCGCGCACCGTGTTCACGCACGTCGTCATCATGACGCCGTACCACGACGTGGCCGGCAAGGACTGGCAGGACGAGACGTGGCTCCGCAGCATCGACCCGTACGTCGTGGGCTTCATGGAGGGCGTACCTTACGCGTTCATCCTCGGCCGGTTCTCGGACACCGGCATCTTCCCGCTCCACAGCGAGCTCGTGGCCGACACCATGGCCTACCTCGCGGCGAACAAGGGGAGTCTGAAGAACTTCAACTCGACGGAGCACGGCGGCGTGATGCACTTGCATGCCTACTGGGCCGGCCGTGAAAGTCACCTCCTCGGCGATCTGCTCATCGAGCGCGTCGACGAGCTCCTCGCGGCCTTCGAAGCCGGCAAGGCGTTCGACTGGCTTCGTGACGAGTGGACCGCGTCCAACGAAGTCGCCCGCCAGTAGCGTCACCCGTCATCATCACACGTAACGCCCCGTCCCCAACGTAGCTCCAACGGAGCGAAGTGGGACGGGGCGTTCTTCGTTTGATTGACGAGACCGTGCGATACGCTTAGGCTGAGCACGTTCCCTAGGAGTGTCATGAGCGATTGCCGCGTCATCTACCCGCACCCTCCACTGTGTGAAACCGAGGCTCGGCGTTTCGAAAACGCCTTTCAAGGCTCGAGCTACAAAAAACAGCTCATCGAGCTGAACGTACAAATGAGTGCTGGTCTGGGTTTCATGATGATCGGAGCAATATTTGCACTGACCTATCAGCGGCTGGACGGTACCTTCTCCGCTTGGTTCTTCGCCCTGACCTTCACGCTGATCATGGCTTTTAGCGGCCTGGGTCTTGGCTGGCTGCTCATTGGCATGAGCGGGCTACGCAGGCTCAGCGGGCTGCCAACCAAACGTCTGCCAGAAGAACAAGAAGCGGCGGACAACCTCTTCCTGCAGCTCAACATGCGTCTGATGCGAATTCACCAGCGTCTCAGGCTGCGCGCCAGCTCGCAGGGCGACAAAACCGATAGCACGTTCGGAAGGCTGCAGATCGACATCGACGAAACCTGCCGGATCGATCGTGATCTGTTCACCATCACGCAGATGGACGGGACCGATGCGGGACGCGCCAAGCTCGCCGCCGAACGTGGGCTCGAGGCTGACATCGAGCGCCTGGAAGCGCGCTTGCCACCACAAGTCAACTGGGTCGCCTAGTCAAGCAGACTCGCACACAGCGTTAATCAGCCGTCTAAACGCCTCGCAGCTCCTCGTGAGCAGCGGGGCTGTTTGTTTATCAAATACCTCACGACGACCCTTCTTCAGCGCGCCGTGTCATTCCCACGAAAGTGGGAATCCAGCGTCATGGTTCTCGCACTGGATCCCCGCTTTCGCGGGGATGACATGAAACTTGGAAGAAAAGTCGCTATAAGTTTTTACAAAATAATATTTGGGACAAAAAGTGGCCGATCGGTCACTTTTTGTTACACCTAGTTTAGACGAAACAACCGCACGGCATTCTCAGTCGTCACACGCGCCACCTCGTCAACCGACACACCCTTCAGTTCAGCAATCTTTTTTGCAACTTCGATGACGTACGACGGCTCGTTACGTTTGCCACGGTTCGGAGCAGGTGCAAGATAGGGCGAATCGGTTTCGATCATCATCTGTTCAAGCGGAACTTCGCGCACCATGTCCATGACACTCTTGCCAAACGTGACGATACCCGTGATTGAAATAAGAAATCCAAGCTCGCGATAAACAGCAGCTTCTTGCGCCGTACCGGTAAAACAATGAATGACCCCGCGGCGCGCTAATCCTCCGCGCGCAATTTCTTCGCGAATCATCTGCGCTTGGTCGGCGTGCGCGTCACGACAGTGAATCACAACAGGCTTGCCAATCTCTGAAGCAAATTGGAGCTGCGCTCGCACAGCGTCAGCTTGATCGCGTTTCATAGCCTCAACGTCAACACCCGGCGGCA
>CAYSXU010000026.1:0-3972 GCA_964435095.1 uncultured Gammaproteobacteria bacterium
CGTCAGGCTGAACGCCGCCCCTCGGAGTTTTCTTGGAGAACTACGGCAGAACAGACTTTAAACGTGTATTTAACGGCTGGAATACGTCGCCTGTGAACAAACGTTTGCGACCATTGATGCCCAACATGCCGGAGGAGAATGCGCCTTCCATGTTTGACGATGCGTTGCCCGAGCGTTTAGCTGCCGTCGGTTCGTCAGATGAAGTTCATCGTTTGCAGTTGCATCAAGGCGTAGGCACAGTTTCGCCATATATCGTGAAATTACGTGACGAACCGGTGACGACTGGAGACGTTACGTCTGAAATTGCCGAATTAGCTAAAAGCCTGATTATCGACGGTGATGAAGACGGTGTAGCGGCATCACCTGCGTCTTACGAATTAGATGAATTGTCAGTTGAGCTGCCAGATTTGTTTGATCAGTTGCGCGAATTTGATACGGCGGTGCCTGAGGTAAGAATTCAGCCGGCGCCGCGCGTTTCGCGTGATGAGCGTGAAACTAAACCGCTATTTTCGCTTGAGGAGGCACTCGCGTTGCTCGAGGAGCCGGTAGCTTTCGCGCCGCTTTCATCTGCCGAAGCTGAGTCGGTCGAGTCAGTAGTCGAGCCTGAGCAGTCCGAACCTGACGAAATAACTTTGGCCGTAGCCTCGATTTCGTCTCCCTGGGTGCACGAAGATCAGACTCAAATGGTTGAGGCTGTACGGCGATCTTGGTTTTACCATCCGACGGTGCGTGCTTTCGGAGCTTTTCTAGGGTTTTCATTTGCGCTGGTCTTGCCGTTACAGGCCATGCAGACGATGAGCAACACTACGCAGTCAGCTGACTCGTTGACCGACATTGGTCGCTCAGCTCTCGACGACTTGGTTCGTGGAGCTGCCAGCCTACGCGAAGAGCGATTTGACATGGCTAAGGAGGACTTTAGTCGCGCGGCCGAAAAATTTACTCAGGCAGAGCAGACGTTAGGCGAACTGCACGCTTCGGTGGTGGCAGTAGTTAATGTGATACCTGAAACTGACCGTACTTACTCCTCGGTTCGTGGTTTGGTTGGCGCTGGACGTGAACTTTCAGAGACGGCGCGTATCATGAGCGATGCGGCGACCGACATTGCTGGGACTGAATCGCTCGATCTCGTAACTAAACTCGAATTACTTGCGTCCTATGTTGAGGGCGCGTTGCCGCACGTTGAGGCAGCTGTAGGCGCGTTAGGTGGCGTTGATTCTTCGGTCATACCTGAAGACTATGCCATGCAAGTGGCCTTGCTTCAGGCGCAAGCTCCGGCGGTGGCGACTTCCATGCAGGAATTCTTAATGCTAGTCGATACATTTTCCACACTTCTCGGCGGCAACGGTAAGATGCGTTATCTTGCCGCTTTCCAAAATGATACTGAAATTCGTCCAACCGGCGGTTTTATAGGTTCATTTGCACAGGTCGATGTACATGACGGCGCGATTGTAGCCATGAATGTGCCGGGCGGTGGTACGTATGATTTACAGGGTCAACTCAAAGAGTTTGTCGAGGCTCCAAAGCCGCTGTCGCTCATTAATCCACGCTGGGAGTTCCAGGATTCTAATTGGTTTCCAGATTTCCCCAGCTCAGCTAAAAAGATGCAATGGTTTTATGAACGTTCAGGTGGGCCGTCAACTGACGGCGTGATGGCTGTTAACGCTAGTTTTGTCGTCAAACTTCTCGGGCTGCTTGGCCCGATCGAAATGGCTGAGTACGGTCGCACAATCGACGCGGAGAATTTCATGTTCGAAGCGCAAAAAATTGTTGAACTTGAATACGACAAAGCTGAAAATGCCCCCAAAGCTTTCATCGGCGACTTAGCGCCGGTCTTGCTTGAAAGGATTACCGAAGCTGACGTGCCAACCTTACTTTCCATCATGCAATTAGTTGAGCAAGGCTTACGTGAGCGCGATATTCAAGTATATTTTGGCGATAATGATCTTCAAGCCTCGATGCATCGCCTAGGTTGGAGCGGGGAAGTGAAACACACGGACGGTGACTATCTTATGGTCGTTGATACCAATATTGGTGGCGGTAAGACGGACGGTGTAATCGAAGAGCGAATTAAGGTTGACGTTGAAGTTCAAAACGACGGCTCAATCATAAATACCGTCACCATAAACCGAACGCATAATGGCTTAGCTAGCGCTTTGTTTAGCGGCAAGAACAATGTTGACTACTTGCGTATTTACGTTCCAGAAGGCAGTGAACTTCTATCTGCTGACGGTTTTACGCCTCCTGCTGAAAACTTGTTTGAGCCTTCCACGTTGACTCTCACGCCTGACGAAGACCTTGCCTTCCTCATGACCGACCAGACGACTGACGCGGTTACTGGCGTTGATATTTGGAACGAATTTGGAAAGACGGTTTTTGGCCAATGGGTGCAAACGTCACCGGGTGAAACATCCACCGTTCACTTTTCGTATCGTTTGCCGTTAGCATTGTTCTCGAACACTGATAGCGGTTTAATTTCCGCGGCTCGCCGAGAACTTGGTTTCGGCCGTGGCGATTCGTACAGCTTATTTGTCCAAAAACAGCCTGGCGTTTTATCGCGTACTACCGACGTGTCACTTGTGTTGCCGTCTGACTGGAATACCGCCTGGACTACATTTGCGTCCAACGAAGGCGGAAATGAGGTTTCAGGCGATAATACAACTGACGTCTATTACGGTTGGTTGATCACCGATGGCCGATAGCTATGAAACGCCGACCCGCTGAACATGCCGCTGTGCCCAATAAGCACGTTGAGCACGAACACACTGAACCTATTTCTGCGGTTGCTGGTGATGCACTTGAAAAAGGTTTAGAGATTATTTACGGCGAAGATCGCGACGACTTGCACGTGGTCGAGCGCGGCGGATCAAAAGTTACGCGTTGGTTGATACGTATTGTCGGTGTGTTGGCGATATTGGCTGCTCTGGCTTCGGCTGGTTTGTATGTATATTACACATATTTTGCTACGTCCGGAGACGAAGAGTCTTTAACCATGCAATTTGAGGTTCAGCCAACGCTTAAGAGCGGCGAGCGCTCGACCGTCGTGCTTCACTACGCCAATCCCACATCGGTGCCTTTGGCGTCGCTTGAAATTGACGTGAACCTGCCGACAACTTTCCGTTTATTGACGGCTGATCCGATGCCAACTGGAGCCGAGGCGTTAGTTTGGGACCTAGGTAATATGCCAGCACGAACGGACGGCAAGTTGACACTTGAAGGCGTATGGGTAGCAGAAGTGCCATCTTCCACCTCACTTCAAGCTTTGGCTAATTACAAGCCAGGAAATTTTAATGCCTATTTTCACGAGATTACTTCAGCTTCAATTACTACGACTGAAAGTTTAGCCACGCTTAGTTTAGCCGGTCCTGAATCGGTGTCTCCTGGACTTGACGCCACTTATACAGCAACCGTTTCAAATACCGGAACGGAGACGTTTTCTGGAGCAGAACTGTCGGCCGTGCTGCCTGAGGGTTTCTTTGTAACGCAAACCGAGCCAGAGCTCGAGGGCGGTACCGCGACTCGCTGGACGATCGGCGACTTGGCGCCCGGTGCTTCACTTACGTATGTGTTTGCCGGAACGTTTGCTTCGGATATCAGCGGCATTGCGACCGTGGGGTCTACGCTCGGTGTAAGTGACGGAACACGGGTGATCACCCAAGCTTCTTCTTCGGTGTTTACTGATGTGATTGGTAGTTCGTTACAGTTAGATATGGTAGTTAACGGTGCTACGGGTGACGTAACGGCCGATCCTGGTTCAACGCTTCGAACAAGTTTACGCATTCAAAATACAGGCATGGAGGCGCTGACTGGGGTGACTGCACTACTCGATTTTCAGAGTGATGGCGCGTTGCCGATTACCTGGTCCGAAGCGGCGCTCGATGGCGGACGTATTACAGCTGCTGGCATTGTGTACGATACAAGTTTGCTTGGCGATTTGGCGCCAGGAGAACGAGTACTTTTCAATCTGGCTATTCC
>CAYSXU010000026.1:3982-12325 GCA_964435095.1 uncultured Gammaproteobacteria bacterium
TTAGTGCCACGAGCGGCGCCACTACGGTTCAAGCCAAACCCGTTCAAGTGAGTTTAAACTCGGATGCCTCATTTAAGGCAGAGGCACGTTATTTTGATCAGGACGGCGCACCTCTTGGCAGTGGACCGTTGCCGCCCAAGGTAGGTGAAACGACCAGCTACCGCGTACTCTGGTTGATTACTAACGGCTTGCATGATCTTGAAGATATAAGTGTTTCAACCACGTTACCAAGTAACGTAGAGTGGGATGATTTTAGCTCGGCTGATTTAGGCTCAGTGGTTTTTGATACAGGTACGCGTACGGTTCGTTGGACTGTTTCTAACATGCCAAATGACGTTCAGACAGTACGCGCATCGTTTAGTCTTTCTATAACGCCTACTGATGAAGAGGTTGGCGAATTTATCAAGTTAACGACTGGTTCATCACTCCAGGCTCGTGATGGCGAAACCGGCTCAGCGATTGAGCGCCAAAATGACGAGCTTACGACCGAACTAGAGACAGACGATTACGCGCAAAACAAGGGGATCGTCACTCAAGACTAGCTGCTTGGCGTAGGCTGGCGAGCGTTTGTTTGGCGGTTGTGCTCCAGGAAAATTGTTTTGTTTGTTCTAAGCCGCGTTCGCGCAGCTCTTTGCGTAGGACTGATCCAGTTTTTGGATCAAGTAGGTGATGAAGCGACTGAGTTAAGTCAGTTACGTTGAAAGGATCGACGTAAAGCGCGGCGTCACCAGCGATTTCAGGTAGTGATCCAGCGAAACTTGTGATAACCGGCGCCCCACAGGATAGTGCCTCGGCCACTGGCAGGCCGAATCCTTCATAAAAAGACGGAAATAAAAAAGTCGTTGCCCCGCGGTAAAGCGCGGGTTTGTGCTTTTCTGGAATATAGCCAAGAACGCGAATATCGTGGCGGAACATGGCATTATTTATCACTTCACTGAAGCGTCGTGATTTCCAACCGCGACCACCAACTAGCACTAGCGGAAGCGCGGCACCGCCTTGTAGACGAAAGGCGTCGTAAGCTTCGATGATCGATTCAAAGTTTTTTCTCGGTTCAATAGTCGCTAAAGCTAGGATATACGGCCGATTAAGGTCGTAAGCGGCACGAAAATTGCGATCTGATGACTGTTCGCGCGCGCCAAATATATGGGGATCAACTCCTAGATGAGTTACGTGTATTTTGTCAGCCGGAATAGACCATTCATGAATTAAATCTCGCGCGGTGTTGTGCGAAACGGCAAGCACGCCTTTAGCTTGGCAAACAAGCTGTTTGCTCTGAACCAAATGTTCACGTAAATGATCTGCCCAGGTGAAAAAATTTGGCAGAAGATCAAGTGCAAGGTCATGTACCGTTACGACGTATGGCAGTTTAGTGCGCACAACGTGCGGATGGGGGAACAGCCACACGTCTGGTTTTTCAGGCAGTAGACTTTCAAGCGCCATACCGCCGGGCACTTTCATAGCCAGAGTCAACAGTTTGTTGGGGATGGGTTGTTCGACGATTGTGATGTTAGGCGCGCTCAGCTTTGGCCGTCGATCGAGTGTTTCGTTAGTACCGCTGGCAAACAACGTAAAACGATCAAACGGCGCTTCGGCTGCCATGGCATTTACGAGATGATAGGTATACCAACCTACTCCGGTCAGCCGGCGGTCGGTTAGACAGCGGATGTCAACGGCAATTTTCACACGTGGGCGTGGTGGCGTTCTTCGTGTGTGGTCCAGGCAGCTCTGACGACGTCATGCATGCGCTTTCGGAAATTGGCGACAGAGAACTGTTCGGCGTGCGCCTTAATGGCCGTTGGGTTGAATGAGGTGTGGTCAAAGTGAAGTACGGTGTCGGCGAGCTCTTCCCACGACTGTTCAGAAAAGAGCGTCCCTGTTACTCCATCAATAACGGTCTCGACCGCTCCGCCCTTGGCGTAAGCGATAACCGGCCTACCAGCTGCCATGGACTCTACGGCTGTAATACCAAAATCTTCTTCATGTGGGTGCAGGAAGGCGATGGCGTTTTCAAAGAGGTGAATACGCTCTTCGTCAGAAACTCGTCCGAGGAAGGTGATGTTTTTTCCGGCACGTGCGCGTAGACTTGCTTCTGCAGGACCCGTTCCAAAGATTTTGAGAGGGAGGCCGAGTTTTGTGAACGCGTCGACAACGAGGTCGTAGCGTTTGTACGCGACAAGCCGTCCGCCAACGAGGAAATATTCTTTTGGCTTGGTCGAGATGGTGAATTTTTGGGTGTCGACGGGCGGATGGACGACTTCACTCTCTCGTCCGTAATATTTTTTAATACGTCGACGAACCGTTTCTGAATTTGCGATGAAGTGATCGACGCGTTCTGCCGCGAGACGATCCCAAACGCGAAGCTGGCTCAGGACTTTTGGTAAGAGCGCCTTGATCGGTCCTGGGGCATTCAGTTCTTCAATGTAGCTGACGGTGTCGCTCCACAAATAGCGCGTTGGCGTGTGGCAGTAGCAAATGTGGACTGATTCGGGTGACGTAATAACGCCTTTTGAAAATGCGCTCGTACTGGAAACGACAACGTCATAGTCGGCAAGATTATACGATTCAGTGGCTGTTGGCATGAACGGCAAATACCATCGGTACTTCGTGAGCGCGAAAGGAAGACGCTGGAGAAAAGATGTACGGATATCACGATGGCCAAAAGTATCGTCCATCGTAGTTTTGTCGTAAAGCAGCGTAAAAGTGGGGGAGTGTGGCCAAAGCGACTGGAGGACTTCAAGTACGCGTTCGGCGCCGCCTTTTTGCATCAAATGGTCATGGACAAGGGCAACGCGCATAGGTAAGTGAGAGAATTAGCCAATTCCAGACTTCCAGGCATGGCTTATAACGGCCAGTGGAGTCTTGGCTAAGATAACGAGATCGAGCCAAGGCGTCCAGTTTTCAATGTAGTGCATATCAAGCCGGACCTCGTCTTCAAAGTCAAGGTTGGCTCGTCCGCTGATTTGAGCTATGCCGGTGATGCCTGGTTTGATGGTGAGAACTTTACGCTGTTCTGGTTGATAGCGAGCAACTTCTTCGGGTAAATGCGGGCGTGGTCCGACCAGACTCATGCTGCCTCGCAGCACCAAATAAAATTCCGGAATTTCATCGAGACTCAGTTTCCGAATGAAGCGTCCAATCGGCGTAACGCGAGGGTCGTGCTCAAGTTTGAAGAGCGGCGAACCTTCGCGGAGGTTGCCGTGTTTTTTTACAAATTCTGGATCGAAACGATACTTGTGTGCATCTCGTATCATCGAACGGAATTTGAAATAGCGGAACGGCCGTCCGCCTTGTCCCACGCGCGTTACTCGTTCACCGCTCGGCAACGTCGAAAATAAGATGCTGCCGGGACTTTCTATAAAAAGAGCTACGGCCACCAGGATTTGAATGGGCAAACTAACTACGATGAGAGCAAATGCACCGATAATATCGAAGGCACGCTTGTAGATCGCGCCCCAGCCATCAAGCGGCGTTTTTGGAACTTCGATAATGGGCTGTCCAGCGTAGGTGTGAATGATCGGACGAAGCGTACTACCAGCGAATAGTTCAGCCGAATATAGAAAGGTAACATGCTCAGTGTCGGCGAAGACTTTTAGAGAGCGAATTTCGTCGCGTGGCGCATCGCTATTAGCCAAAATTACCGCGTCTAATTCATCGTTATGACGGAGTTGAAGCAGACGGTCGCGCGCTTCGTTAGAGAAATGCGTGATTTGCCCGACGATGTGATAGCCGTGACTGGGATGTGTATCAAAAAAAGTTCGCAGTTCGTTACCAATTTTTGTTTTACCGACGATGACGACATTGTTAATGCCAACGCCAAATGATCGCATAGAACGCTGCAACCCGCGCACAAGTAGGCGCTCAATGATCACAAAAGCGATCGAGAGAGCCCAGACCGCAAGTACGATGAAACGTGACTCAAACAGTTCACGTGAAAAGAAAGCGATCGCGAGTACGGCTGCAATACCTGTCGAACAAGCAAGCAAGATGCGTGACATTTCGACGGCTACTCGCCGCGGACGGATGGCGTAAAGTCCTGCTACTGCAAAGATGCCAAGATAAACCAGGGCGATTGGTAGAACGGCGCGCAGGTAATCGTTAAACGTGAGGTCAAAGATGACTGGCTTGATGCTTGTGAAAAGAGCGGCAAAGCGGAGCGAATATGCGGCCGCGGCCGCTGCCACCAGAGCGAGATAATCGAGCGGCACTAAGAGTGCAGCAAATACTAAGTCAGCACGTTTCATACTGCGTAAGTATAGCGCAAGTTTTTAATAACGGGTCCTGTCACCGGATTTACCCCGCCAGTGCTCCCTCGCAACGTCTCATGAACTCAGTTGCTCGGTGTGCGCTGTCGGGGGCCCCAATCCGGTGCCACCCGTTGGCAATACAAAACCCGACCTTTCGGACGGGTTTTGTAGCTTGGATCGTGCCGATAAGCCGAATTCTGTCGTGGACGGCAATCTATCTAGCCGCCGTATTGCTACGGCGATCGTGCGAGCTACCAATCTTGCTCTTGCACCAGATGCCACGCCGCTCCTTGCGGAGCTTTGTTAGGCATCCCCCGAAGCTCGTAAACGAGCGAAGGGGGAACGGGTTTGCCACGTCACTCTGTTGCCAGAGGACGAGAGATGTAGCCTTGCGACCTCATCTCACTTTTCACGTTTCATCCTGCTCTTGCGAGCCGGACTAGTATTGTCTCTGTGGTACTTTCCCTAGGTTTGGCTCGTCGATACGGAATAGAATTCCAATGCCTTATCGTCGAGTTTATACCTGGTCGCCGTTAGCGACGTTCTTTGGCATTGCACATTGCTGCGCAACGGGTGTTCGGACTTTCCTCCCCACAATGGAGCTCCTAAGGAGCGAAGTGGGGTAGCCGTCTAGCACGCCAAGCGCCAGTATTTTAGCAGAAAAAAAGTTGTTTGTAAAGAAAACCCCTCCAGGCCAGGGGATGGCGAGGAGGGGGTAGGAGGGGCCAGCCGGAGTTGAACTCGACGGTGGCTCTAGGTGGCGGAGAGCTGGCGGCCGCGATCGGCGCGCAGCATGCGGTGCCGTTCGGCGACCGTCTCGGGCGGGTTGAGACCCAGGGCGCGGTGCGCGACCTTGGGCGCGGGGTGGAACTTGGCGACGTAGGGCGCCAAGGCGTCCTTCGAGAAGTCCTTGAAGAACCGGTACTTGCCCTGCACCACGTCTTCGACCATCTGCCGCACGGCCGCGAGCTGCTGGGCGCAGCCGACCTTGCAGTGGTGGCGGAGCGTGTTGCTGAGCAGGTGGCTCAACATCCGCTTGCGATCGGGATCGGTTTCCCGGTCGTGAGCCTGTTTGGCGAACTCGACGAGTTCACCGTGACTGCGGGGAGGGGGGCTCTGGGGGGTTCTGTGCACGGTGGTGAATCCATCCTGCGGTGGCGGAACGTGGAGCGTCGTCTGGTCGACGACCGCGCTAAGATAACCCAAATAAAAAGCTGCGTCAACGGCGTAATTCACAAACAAAACGTCCTCCCCGCAAAAAGCGAGGAGGACGGACGGAGAGACGGACGAGCGGCTAGGCGGCGACGGTCGCCAGCATGCGCTCGTTGAGCTCGTTGAGGAACCCGTGCGTCGTCGAGATGATGACGCGCCCGAACCGGATCGCGTGCGGATTCGGCTTGTGTTTGGGGCGGGGTTCGACGTCGAGCGCGGCGCAGAACGTGTGCAGCTCGTCGAACACCGTTTCGGGGAGGTTCAATCTGAGCTCCCCGTTCTTGTGGCGCATGATGTTGGCCACGTGCGTGAGCTCGTGGTTGCTGAGGCGCAGATCGTTCATGAGCCGGCGGATGCCGATCATGCCGCGCTTGCGCTTGCTGTTCTCGCTGCGCACGAGGACGCGGCGAGCCATGGCCACGCTGCGCAGCATGTCCATGGTGCGACGGTGCGTGTCGTGCGTGACCAACCGATCGAATTCCTGCTTGCCGGTGAGCGGCGACACGTGCGTCGACGCGTTCGCGAGGAGCGCCAGGTAGAGCAGACGCTCCATCTTGCCCTCGACGGTCATGAGCTCGAGCTTCATCTCGGCGCGCACCTTGCGTTCGAAGCGGGCCGGATCGCGGCTGAGCTCCTCTTCGTAGTGCGCCTTGGGGATGTGGAGCGACGTTTTGGGCTTGCGCAGCGGCCGGTTTTCCGTCCGGGCGCTGTTGGGCTGTTGGTCGAGCTGCTGGGAACGCTGCTTGTGACGCAGGGACATTACGCACTGCTCCGGTTTCGGGTTTCCTGCTTGCCGTTTATGAGCGGCGGCAGGAGTTTGCGCTTATTGCTAAGTCGCGTCAATTAAACTGTAAACATAACGGCCACGTCGTACGAACGACGTGGCCTACAAGCGGACGGGAAGTGAACGGACCTACTTCTTCACGACCCACAGCCGTCCGTGACGCAGCGCCTTTCGCCGGTGCGCGAGCGCGACCGAGCTGAACACGTAGGCCAGGAACAGTAGCAAGGTCGCGCAGGCGACGACCAGGTTCGGCATGTTGCCGTTGTGCAGGCGCGCCACCGCCAGGCAGGTCGCCACGAGCTGCACCATCGTTGCCCCGAAGGAGACGAAGGTGAGCATGGCAACCTGTTTTTCGTCGTTCATCAGGTCGACGAACGACGAGCAGAGGGCGCGATAGAGCTCGACGATTCGCATGTTGGTACTCCAGGGTGAAGGAACAGCGCTGATCACCACGATTGTGATGAGCATCGCTGGACGTCCGAGGTGACTCCGTGAGGAGGCCTCGGCCAAGGACGAGTTCTAGTTGGACTTGGCGTGCGGGCCGAAGGCCTGGCGCCAGGTTGTCTTCACGCCGGGTTTGATGAGGATGAGGTTGGCGGGAGCCGGGACGTCGTAGGGATCTACCCGGTACTCGTCGCCACCGATCACCCGCACGTACTCCTTGCCGACCAAGCTCTCGCGATAGCAGATCGCGGGCTGATCCTGATAGCGACACATGCGCAGCCAGTCGTTGTCGCGCGCTCGATCGAGCTCGCGGACTGCGAGGTCGCACGTTTCGGCGGGGCCGCTCCAGGTTTCCGGGGTGGCCGTCGAACAGAAGTCCGCGATCCAGACGTTCTGTTCGTCGGTGAAGCAGGCGACGAGCAGCAGGAGGGTGAACATGTTGACTCCAGTGTGGGTTGTCCGGCGGTGGTTGATGCCGGGCCCGTCGGTCACCACAAGAGAGAGTTTGTGGCGACTGATGGGCCTCTGTCGCTCGCGAGCGACAGGGCGGCCGGCCGAGGGATAGGACCTCGGCTGAGTAGGGAAAGGGCTATCGATCGGGATTCGGGCGCGGCAGGCTCGGAATGAGCCAGAGGATTCCTAGCATGATGCCCAGAACCTTGAAGAGCGTGTGTGTGGGAGTATCGCTGCCATCCGAGGGAATTCTCATGGCATTGATGATGAAGAATCCCGTCAGCCATGCGTTGGTGTTCCCGATCCGGCTTTCCTCGGGCGAGCGCACGTGCCACTCGTCGAAGGTCAGGTACCGCCTAACCACGCTCCAGTTGAGGACGTTGATCAGGAACAGACTACCGAGGATACCCAGGCTGAAGGAGAGCGCACCCTCGCCGCCTAGATCCGGCATCCCTTCGATGGCGTGGTCGCTGTCGGCGGCCAAGGCGAAGGCGTAGACGAAACAAAAGGCGAGGAAGAGGGAAAGAAGCGTGCGCATTAGAGTCTCCGTTTGGGTTGTCCGGCGGTGGTTGATGCCGGGCCCGTCTCCAATCATCATCGACGAAATGATGACCGGAGATGGGCGGCCGAGGGTGAGCTCGGCCGACGAGCGGGAACGGGGAAGAGGGAACAGACTACGCGGCGATGCCGAGCTCGGTGAGGGTGGGCTCGACCTCCTGGCCGTAGCCGCGCGCGTACTTCTCGAGGAACTCGCGCAACTGGGCGGAGGTCATAGAGCGCAGCGTGCGGTAGTTCCTCTGGAACTGCCGGCCGATGACCAGCCACCTGCCGTTCTTGAGGTCGATGACGACGGTCGGCGTGTGGCCGACGTTGATCTCGTGCACGCTGGCGTGCGAAGGCACTCTCACGTTGTAGCAGCGCCTCACCGTGTCGCGCATCACGATGCAGCCGCTGCCGTCGAGCACGTGGTCTTCGTGACCACGTTCGGGCGACGGGATGGCGTCCATGACGATGACCGTACGACAGGCTACGGTGATCCGTCCGTTGCACCTGGTGACGTTCGGGAATTCGCGAAAAACAGGCTGGCACATGTCTTCCTCCAAGGTGTGAAAGGCCCGTCGCTCACCACGAGAGAGGTCGTGGTGACTGATGGGCGGCCGAGGTGACTCCAGGAGTGGAGGCCTCGGCCAAGATGAACGTGAAAGG
>CAYSXU010000027.1:0-2579 GCA_964435095.1 uncultured Gammaproteobacteria bacterium
AATACGAGCGCGCTGAACGGACTGGGCCAATTTTATTTACATCTTGATCGTCTGAAATAAAGGCAATGAAGCGCGGAATATTTGCCTCAACCGGAGCCTCTATAACTAGAAAGGCTGTATCAAGACCAACTAACGGCCAGGCTTCGGCTGAATTTTCTACCATCACGCCAAACACCAACGGCCGAGCGATGTCACCTGGGCCTACCGCGCCGCCAGTCCAATCAAGCACCTGCCCAGTCAGGGGATGACGGTACACTACAGCGGTTTCCTCTTGTGAACCTGTGTCATTTTGCGCGTCATCTGTCGGCGAACCAGCAAATAAAAACCCAACCGTTATAATAATGGCCAATGAAACGGCGACTGCACTTCCAAACATTACGTCTTGTTGATGCTTTTTAATCCACTTTATCGTGACGAGCTGGTTTTCGTGGAGTGCCTTTTTCAAATGTTTGATGTCCATACAAGATCTCATTATACGCGCTATCCAAAAAACACAACGAGCCCACCTAGGGGGCCCGCTGTGTTAATTGGCTTGTAATTATTCTTTGGTAGCTTCGCTCTCAGCGGCAGCTTCCTCTTTCTTCTCAGTTGTAACTTCAATCTTTGAAACATCCATTTCAACGGCCGTATCAAGAGCAGCCAATTCTTCTTCCGTACGAGGAGCCTGGACAGAAGCGACAGCCATCTCTGGCTCAGTCATAACCTCTATACCTTCCGGGATTACCAGGTCAGACACTCGAATTACATCATCGAAGGTAACAAGCTTAGTCACGTCAACGTCGATGTGCGAAACCAGCGCGTCCGGAAGACTCTTTACTTCCAGGTCTTCAAGCGTCTGCAAGAGCGTACCACCGAGCGATTTCACGGCCGGTGATTCACCGACAAGTTCCAGACGGATCTTGGCTTCGATCTTACGGGTTGCGTCGACACGACGGAAGTCGATGTGCGTCACAAAATTCGTCAACGGGTCGCGCTGGACGTCGCCAACAAGGACCGGATGCTTTGTACCAGAAACCACAAGATCAACAACGGTACTCTGTCCAGCCTGCGAAAACACGCGAATAAATTCATTGCGGTCGACGGTAATTGAAGTTGGTTCAATGCCAAAACCGTATACGACGGCCGGGACTTTACCCTCAGCGCGCAGGGCGTCCGTCTTGCGTCCGACAATACTACGGGTATCGGCGTTCATGGTTGCGTGTTGCATAGATGGCCAACATTTCATCTGATTTCGGCGAAATTGTCAACCATCATCTTATCCCCCTATTTTCTGAGCTGCACATGGGCCTCGAGCACGTCATCTAGCGTAATACGCTTGGCTCCTAAAAAACGTAGACTATCCTCAGCATTAAAGTCAGTAAACATGCCCACACAGGACACACTTTCTTGCTTTCGTTCAAGGGAAAATAACATAGCCCTATGGCATTCGGAACAAATCGCATGGAACACCTCACGCCCTCCGCGGTGCTCCAAAATGTGTACCCGCTCATGTTTATAAGCTGAGCCACAAAACGGGCAGCGCGATACCGGATCAAGCAGACTGCGCTTTGGCGTCTTGGCTGGCATAAGGCAAGAAATGAAGGCTCTTATTTCGAGTATACACCTGGTTTTTATGACAACCGATCGCCCGGAGCCAAGCGTACAGCCACGCTCTGCACTAAGCCTAGCAAAATAAGCGATAGAAGCAGCGAACTGCCTCCATAGCTAACAAACGGTAAGGCAACTCCGGTCGCCGGTATCAGCGACAGATTTGCCCCAATGTGAACCAACGCCTCCACGAAAAAAACAGCAAATGCCGAGACACATAAATATGCACCAAACGAATCACGCGTTGTACGAGCTACCCACAATATACGCAACAAAAGCATGGCGAGCGCAGTCAAAACAACTATTACCCCTACAAAACCAAGCTCTTCTGCAATAACCGCGAAAACGAAATCTGTTTGGCTCTCTGGCAGAAAACGTAATTGGCTCTGACTCCCCTCACCCAGACCCCGCCCCCATAATCCGCCTGCTCCAATAGCGATCTTGGCTTGAGTTACGTTGTATCCAGTTTTAAGCGGATCAAGCGCAGGATTCACAAATGTCATGACCCTTTCTTTTTGATAATCAGCAAACACAAATGACCACCCAAGAATAACCACTAGAGCAAATGTACTGAGCAGTGCCACTAGTTGGCTTGGCCGAAGTCCGGCGATGAGTACACATATGCCCCATACGCCAGCCAGAATCGAAGCGCCACCCAGGTCTGGCTGAAGCATCAATAGTCCAATCGGCAAGGCGGTTGTCACTCCAGTAATCAACAAATCGCGCCAACTAAACCTACGTCTAGCGCGTTCACTAAAATAATGCGCGAGCTTAACACCAAGTGCCACCTTCATGAATTCAACCGGTTGGAAGGCAAATCCAGCAACCACAAACCAGCCCGTAGATCCATTAAGCGTCCGACCAAAAAGCAAAACGCCAACCAGAGATATAATCCCTAACGCGTAAAGAGCCCGAGCGTAATTGCGTAATAAATGATAATTTGTGGCGGCCACTAACCATAAACCCACGGCTCCAAGCGAAAAAGCGATCAA
>CAYSXU010000027.1:2592-12248 GCA_964435095.1 uncultured Gammaproteobacteria bacterium
TACGAATTAGAACATCTCCACCGCCACGTGATAATTCAACGGAAAAAATCGCAGCCATTCCAAAACAAAAGAGGACAAACGCCGCGATTATCAACATCCAGTCCATTCTACGACCAAATCGTAACAGCGCCGAAAGCATATAGACAGCATCCTAGCGCAAACCCGAGTCCTTCTCAATCTCCGTATATATCCCGCCAATCATTAGCTTGAGAACCGCCAGGCATCATGTAACTCGATGAATCAAAATAATTCAGATTCGGTAGGATGGTAGGTGTACCGGTGGTCACAGCGTCACCTGACCAATGCACCTCTACATCGCGACTCTCCTGAGCTTCAAAACGTTGCACGGTTGCCTGATTGAGTCCGACGATCACGCCGTTTCTCTTTAACAAAATGGTAAACACAGGCTCCCAGTAGGCGTACGCGCTTGCATTTGTAATAGTGAACAGCGAACGGGCGATTTTATCCTCAGACAACTCGATATCAGTAATGTGCGAAGCGTCACTTACAATGAAATTATCATGCTCCTCTATCCATGTACCAACATCAGAAACTTCATGACGATCCACATAATGCCAGACCACATTACTCAATGAAATGTCGGCAGAAGATGGTCGAACATCGCTCTTAACATTCAAGGCGATAAGATATTTTTCTTCACCTGGCATGACATATCCTTCCATTGTCCCGGTATTTCCATCTGAATAACTAAACACGTACGAAAAAGTCGCGTACCAATCTTCGTTGGGATTCTCAATCAAAGTATAAAAATCACTCGCCGAATCTGAAGACTTGAGTATATTCGCTCCCGCAATAATTAAGTCGTTCGCTGCCCGATTGTTAACTACCTCATGCATCACTCCCACGTTAGCTCCGAGCTTGGCCATGTCCCGTACTTCAAAAAACGATCCAGATACTAAATACCAGATGACTTGCCAGACAAAAAATATCAATAATATAGCATCAATACCGATCCAAAGACCAAGCATCACACGCGCTAATAATGGTCGGGCGTCCAAGACCATGATCTCGCGACGATGTTGCTTCTCAATCGTCTGCAGCTCAGGGTTCACGCTATTTAATGGAGAAGTTGCCATAACAAAAGCTGAAAAAAGTATACCACGTCATGTCTTGTTCCCCAGAAGACCCCATGGTAAACTCCCGACCGATCCTACCTATCTATGGCTGAGAAAAAAAGCAGCGACTATTCGGCAAAAAATATTACGGTACTTGAAGGTCTTGAACCTGTACGCAAACGTCCAGGCATGTATATCGGTTCAACCGGTACGACCGGCCTACATCACATGATCTGGGAAGTCGTCGATAACTGTTTTGACGAGGCGATGGCCGGACATGCGAGCAAAGTCATCGTGCACGTTCAACCTGACAACTGGATTTCAGTGGAAGATGACGGTCGCGGAATCCCAGTCGACGTCCACCCTGAACAAAAAATCTCTGCGCTTGAGCTCGTACTCACTAAACTTCACGCCGGAGGTAAATTTGGTGGGGACGACAGTAGCTATAAAATCTCTGGCGGTCTACACGGTGTGGGCGTTTCAGTGGTAAATGCACTATCTGATCACCTAAAAGCCGAAGTTCATCGTGACGGACAAATCTGGGAACAAGAGTACAAAAAAGGTATCCCCCAAGGAAAAGTAAAGGCTACGGGTAAAACAAAGAAACGCGGAACGATCATCTCATTTCATGCAGATCAAACAATTTTTGAATCCATCGAATATAGTCTAGACAACATCATCGATCACCTTCGGCAACAGGCCTATCTCACGGCCGGCATACACGTAGAGATTATCGATGAACGTGGCGATGTACCGAAGCCCTATGGTTTTTATTTTGAAGGCGGCGTTGCTTCATTTGTCAGACATCTTAATGAACGCAAAGAAGCCAAACAACCCAGCGTCTTTTACGTACACAAAGAATCAGGCAATCTCGATGTTGAAATAGCCGTACAATACACGACCGACTATTACGAGAGTGTGCACTGTTACGCCAACAATATCGTAAACCCAGAAGGCGGCACACATTTGGCCGGATTCCGCGCCGCGCTCACTCGCGTTCTCAATACTTACGCTCGCGATAAAGGCTATATTAAAGAGAAGGACACAAACTTGACTGGCGACGATACGCGTGAAGGACTAACCGCCGTCATCAGCATCAAGCTTCCCGATCCACAATTTGAAGGTCAGACAAAAGGAAAACTTGGTAACCCAGAGGCTCGCACTGCGGTTGAGGCAGTCTTTGGCGAAGCGCTTCAAATTTTCCTCGAGGAGCACCCGCGTGACGCCGAAGAAATTATTGGTAAATGCTTACTCTCGGCTCGTGCTCGCGCTGCCGCACGCGCTGCGCGTGACACAGTGCTACGTAAAGGCGTGCTCGAAGGCATGACGTTACCCGGCAAACTTGCAGACTGCTCAAGCAAGGACAACAAGAGTACTGAACTGTATATCGTCGAGGGAGATTCCGCAGGTGGATCGGCCAAGCAGGCTCGAAATCGCGAATACCAAGCCATCCTTCCATTGCGTGGAAAAATCCTGAACGTCGAACGTGCTCGCCTCGATAAACTACTCGCGAATAACGAAGTCAAGAGTCTAGTCATCGCGCTCGGTACAAATATTGGCGAAGCGTTTGATCTTGCCGCCATGCGTTACGGTCGCATCATTATCATGACCGACGCTGACGTTGACGGAGCACACATTCGCACGCTCTTGCTCACACTTTTCTATCGTCACTTCCTCGAGCTCATTACAAACGGCCACATCTTCATCGCTATGCCGCCGTTGTATCGTATTCAAGTCGGCAAACAGGTAAAGTATGCCTTTACAGATGAAGAGAAAGCAAAGATCGTTGAAGAAATGACGGGCGGCAAAGTTAAGGGCCAAGTCGCGAAAGCCGCTACCGAGGGAGAAGAAGGTGAAGACATCGTTACTGGAGGTATTAAAGTCAACATCCAGCGCTATAAAGGTCTTGGTGAAATGAATCCGGATCAGCTCTGGGAAACCACCATGGATCCTAATACCCGACTCATGAAACAAGTCACCATCGAAGACGCTGCACTGGCCGATGAAACATTCGACGTCCTCATGGGCGCCGACGTCGCTCCACGCAAAAAGTTCATCCAAACCCACGCCAAAGACGTTTCAAACCTCGACATCTAGCCACAAACAAGACGCCCGATAGCCTCGGGTGTTTTGTTTTACATTAGCCAAATCCTATACCGAAGCTTAGCTTCGACACCTTATCCACCGTTTTTCTTCTCTATCTCTTGCCAAAAAATATAAGTTCAGCTATCCTAATAACCGTTCCCCGCGAGGGGATTTTAAAATATATGGCGTCACTTACTAACAACATTGCAGTCCGTTACTTCCGGGAAGCCTACGAGGAACTGAAAAAAGTTTCCTGGCCGACCAAACGGGAGGCTATAATGTACTCAAGCATCGTGACCGGCATGTGCCTAGCTTTGGCCGTATATTTTGGCCTGATTGATTGGCTCTTGTCGCAGGGACTGGAAGAACTCGTCCGCATAACAACTTAATAAGAAATCGCTAAGTAACGTTCATTGCAAACCTACTAAGTTTATTCATCTTCTTGGATCGAAACCGGCGACAACGCAGATGACAAGCTTGGGTAGGTTTACACAGCCTCTATGGCAAAGCAGACAGCCAATTACGGACGACGATGGTATGCGGTGCATACCTATTCCGGTTACGAAGAAAATGTTTCTGACGCGCTCAAGCAGCGCGTAGAGACAATGGATATGGAAGATAAAATCTTCAATATCCTCGTACCCAAGGAAAAGAAGATTAAGATCAAAAACGGACAACGACGCGTAGTCGAAGAGAAAATCTTTCCAGGCTACGTTCTCGTTGAGATGACCGTGACCGATGACTCGTGGTACGTCGTGCGCAATACGCCGAACGTTACCGGCTTCATTGGAACCGGCACTACTCCAACCCCAATTGCCCAAGAAGAAATCGACGCGCTCATGAAACGCGTCGGCGTGGCTGAACCGGAATTCAAGCTAGACGTAGCCAAAGGTACGCTAGTGTCAATCACCGACGGACCATTCAAAGGCCAACAAGGTAAGGTCGACGATATCGACGAGTCCCGCGGCAAGGTCAAAGTCCTTGTCTCGATGTTCGGTCGCGAAACTCCGCTTGAACTCGACTTCTTGCAAATCAAAAAAGTCTAAAGTGAAAAATACAGCGATTATTCGCTGTATTTTTCGTTTATATTTTTTGAAAAGGCTTATCTAAAGCGTCATCGATTAAAGCATTTATGAGTCGTACCGCCGAATAGCCCTCGCACGCCCAGAGTCGTGGATACATGCTCATAGCTGTAAAACCAGGCAGGGTATTCATTTCATTCAACAAAATAGAGCCATCCGATTCTCTATAAAAATAATCGATTCTTGTTAGACCGCGAAGACCGCAAACAATAGCGAGTCGACTGCTATACTCTTGAATTTTCTTCACGATTTCTTCTGAAAGTTCAGCCGGTACGGTAATCTTTACACCGTTTTCATCAAGATACTTGGCTTCAAAAGAGTAGAAGTCATGTGTTGTAGATACTTCTCCTACCCCTGAAATCTTCAGCCCATCATTAGTCAAAATCGAACATTCGACTTCTCTACCCACAATCGCCTCTTCGATGAGCGCCTTTCGATCGAGCTCGAAGACTTCTTTCAAGGCTTGAGCAAATTCTTCTTCATTGTTCACCTTCGAAACACCCACAGACGAACCAAGTGAAGCCGGTTTCACGAATATCGGAGAACCGAATTTCTCCTTGACAGTTGAGAAAATCGGAAATTGTTCTTCTGTTGCGACAATATAGCGAACAACCGGAATCCCTTCATGTTCTGCCACCAGCTTTGTTATCGATTTATCCATCCCTATTGATGATGCGAGTACACCACAACCCACATATGGAATTCCTAACAATTCTAACGTACCCTGCAACGTCCCGTCCTCACCCATCGTTCCATGAATGATCGGAAAAACTACATCTACATCTAATATCGTGGTTTCAACACAAATCCCTTCGCCTGGACGAAAAGATACATTCTTTTTCTCTCGGATCTCAGCTATAGCATTAAACACTTTAGTATTAGAAGAGCCTTTGAGCACGTCTTTTAACTTATCCGAATATACCCAACGTCCATCCTTCTGAACGTAAATTACCTCCGTTTCATAACCCGCAGATTCACAGGATAATAATATATTTTTTGCAGACCAAAGAGAAACCTCATGCTCTACGGAAGGTCCGCCACAAATCACCGCGACTTTGGTTGCTTGATTTCGATGAATTCCTGATCGACTACCTTCCGATACTGATCCTCTTGATTTTCTGTCGATTCTGGATTTATGCAACTGGTTGAGCGACATATCTCTGGGCGATCATTATATATTTCACATTTATCGGTCTCAGAATTGAAATGGTCGCACGTATACGTTTTTATTGCACTGGAGCTCTCGCAATCAGGAGGAAGAAGCACGCTACCGGTTGGCGTTCAAATCGGTTTGCCGGTAGCTTCATTGGGAATCTTTGATTCGGGAAATTGAGCTGGCAGTTTAATAGGATCACAGCACCAAGCGCAATTTTTCTCAAGACATGGTCCCATTTTATGTGGTTTTTCCGACATATACGGACATTGTAGCACCGAACTCGTCTTCTTGACTTTTTCCTCAAACATTGGCACTCTTTTGCCACTTACTCACGAGGTGGTAGCTCGCAAACGCGGGAATCCACTATAAATACGTACTCGTATGGCCAAGCCAATCAAGGCTGTCATCAAAATTCAGGGCATGGGTGGTGCGCTTACCCCGGCCCCGCCGGTCGGTCCAGCGCTCGGTGCGCAAGGTGTCAACATTCAAGCGTTCGTCTCGGAATTCAACGCAGCCACGCAAGACCGTCGCGGAGAAACCGTACCAGCCATCGTCACCATTTACGAAGACCGTTCGTTCTCATTCATACTCAAAACTGCTCCTGCTTCCGACCTTGTAAAGAAGGTCATTGGCATCGAACGAGGTTCAGGCAAGCCACTTACCGAAAAAGTTGGTAAGATTACCAAGGCTCAGCTGCGTACCATCGCCGAAAAGAAACTTTCCGACCTCAACACCAAAGACGTCGAGAAGGCTATGAAGATCATTGCGGGAACCTGCCGACAGATGGGAGTTGACGTGATTGAATAATTCGCCCGTTTGGGCATTAGTAATCACTTATGACCAAAGGTGGTTCACTCATCCTCCGAATTTACTTCGGCGTCGTCAGCGCGGTTACGCTCTTCACGCTCATGTGGGGATCTATTGATCTCTTGACCATCGGTCTCAAGACCTATGTGATCAAAGCGGCTGACGTCCCAGAGTACGGACTTGAGAACTGTGAAAATCCAGGCGCCCGCTATCCGGAAGTCACTAAAGAAGATAGCGCCACCTCCAACGAGGAACTCAAAGCGATGTGCGAACGTCGCAATGAAGACACCATGGAGAACTATGGCCATCAAAAGGCCAGCAATGCCGTACGCGACATAGCCACCGTCATCGTCTCACTCCCCCTCTTCCTCATCCATTTCCGCATCGTGTATCGCGACTGGGTAGAAGAGCGCAAACAAAAAGCTTAATCTAAAATCACTTAACCGTGGGAGCTCAACTGAGCGCTAACACCACCTCAACTATATGGACGGCAAGCGCATGAAGGAGGCAAAGACAAAAATCGATCGTAAGCAGACCTACGCTATTCCAGCGGCAGTCGAACTTCTCAAGTCTGTTGCTACGGCCAAGTTTGACGAAACCGTCGAGCTCCACTTCTCGCTCGGCATCGATCCGAAGCAGGGCGACCAACAGATCCGCGGTACCGTCACCCTACCGAACGGAACCGGCAAAACCAAGCGCGTCATCGCTTTCGTCGACGCCAATAACGAGGCTGCCGCCAAGGCCGCTGGTGCCGATATCATCGGAACCGAGGAAACTATCGACGAGATCAACCGCACTGGCAAGATCGACTTCGACGTTGCCGTAGCCGTTCCGAGCATGATGCCAAAGCTCGCCAAGGCCGCTAAGGTACTTGGTCCACGCGGACTCATGCCAAACCCGAAGACTGACACCGTTGGTCCGAATATCGAAAAAATGATCAACGAACAGAAGGGTGGAAAAATCTCTTTCAAGAACGACAACACCGCTAACGTTCACATGATCGTCGGCAAGAAGTCGTTTGACAACGATAAGTTGGCCGAGAACCTACGTTACGCTATCGAAGCAATCCGCAAGGTCAAGCCAGCTTCATCAAAAGGTACATACATGAAATCCGTTACGCTCACCTCAACCATGAGTCCAGCGATTCATCTCGAAGTTAGCAACGCGTAACTTCCAAAAAGATCAACCAAAACCGCGGCCATAAGGTCGTGGTTTTGTGTTTGGGGACAACTTCATTGACCCCACGTCAGTAATATCGAAAAATGCCTTCAGCTTACGCTAAGGAGACAAGGTGAAAAAAGGCATGCTCATCCTCGTCGACGCCATGGATGGTGCCGGCAAGGGCACGCTCCTCGACGCGCTTTCGCGGCACATCGAGCCACGCAGACACTTGCGCTGTTCTGAACCAACGTGGCAGCACGTTGGCAAGGTCATTCGCGAAGAGCTCATCGCCGACCATGGCGGCTTTGAATACAGCGGTCGAACGGTTGCCAGTGCTTTCGCGCTTGATCGCGACATGCTCTATAGTCAACTAATACTGCCCTTCCTCGCGCGCTATCCAAACAGCTTCGTGCTCCAAGACCGCGGGCTCATAACGTCCCTCGTCTACCAGCCTCTCCAGAGTCCTGATGTAACCATCGAATGGCTACTCGGGCTCCACGGCAACCAGATCGAACTCTCACGTCCACCCGACGCGCTTGTCATCCTCCACCTCGATCCCGAGGTTGCCAGACAACGCCTCAAAGCCAGGCAAGACAAAGACGACAGAGCAATCTTCGAGCAGATCGAATTCATGCGCCGCGTCGCCGCCCGCTATCGTGATCCCGCAGTTATCGCGCCCTACGTGGAACGCGGCACTCGCGTCATCCATGTAGATGCCGAGCGTTCGCCCAAAGACGTAGCTGAAGACACAATCGCTCAGCTCGCCGACCTGCTTCCCTAACTTCTCCCCCGCTACCTCAAGAGGTGGTGGGGGATCTCGTTTATAAAAGAAATCCGCCCTCCAGTGCGAAGCACAGGAAGGCGGACGTGGCACTAGACGGCCTCGAGCGTGGCGCGCCACTCGCGGCCGCGGCGCAAGAAGCCAGCCTCATCGATCACGAGATCGGCGTAACGGGCGCCCGGCTCGTGGGCGTGGCGGATGAAGAGCGTGGCGCTGCGAAAGGCGTAACGCGCCCGACCGTTCACACGCCGGAAGCGCACACAGAACGCAGCGTACGCCGTGTCCCAGGGCTGATCGGCGTAGCACTCGAGGAAGCGCCGAACGGCGCTCCAGGCGTAGTCGTCATCATCGCGGTACGGCAACCAGGGATTGAGACCGGCGATGCGCTCGCACGCCTCGGCGGCGTAGAGCGTGCTGTGGTTGAGGATGCGGCGCGGCCTGGTGGCGCAGCGTGCGATTGCGGGACTTGGCGTACAGGCGCTCGCTCACGTTGTGCCCGCACTCAACGGCCGTGCGGGAAAGCTTCTTCGTAGACATGTAAAAACCTCAGGAAGAGAGGGTTTAATACATGCGTACCTCCGGGTAACTGAAGAACATTAACAGAAATATCTGAAAATTGCAAGTCATTCCCTCTATTCAAGCTGGCCCCTAAGGGGCGGTAACTTTATCCACTTCTGAGTCATGATGCGAGGTGATAGCCTACCCCTGATATGCCATCTCCCTACCATGACCCATTTGGCCCAGGCTCAAATCGCGATAAACGCTTCGTTCCAGACCAAGCCAAACTCAAAATACTCATCGAAAGCTTAAAGGCTCTTGGGATGCGCATCGTGCTGACGCAGGGAGTTTACGACCTTATTCACGAGGGTCACGCCGCCTATCTTGAACGAGCAAAGTCGTACGGCGATATTCTCATCGTTGGCATTGATTCCGACGAACTCACGAAAATTCGCAAAGGCCCCAAGCGCCCGATTGTTCCGCAAGGCGAACGCGTCAACATGCTCCTCCATCTCCGTCACGTCGATCTCGTCACCATCAAAGAAGCACATCACGGGATCGGCGACATCATCTCCATGATCAAGCCTGACGTTATGGTGTTCTCATCGTCAACAACCGATGTACCTCAAAACGATATTGATACGTACAAACAATACTGCGGCGAAATCGTCGTTCTTCCACCGCAAGGCGTCACTACAACAACGGCTCGCGTACGCAACCTCACCATTGAAGGCGCAGAGACGCTCGCAAAAGAAGTGACTGAACTTATCGAAAAATTCCTCAATCAGATCCGTCAGAGCTAGCTCTATGCTCGTCGCCTACATTCCCGTCCTTCACGAGGGCTATCTTCGACTTTTTCGCGAACACGGGGACGAGCTCGGCATTTTAGGTCCAGACATCCTCGCGTCATTCACTGCAGTGACGCGTGACTTGCGCGCTCTCGATCCGTACCGCATGAAATCTGCGGTTGAAGGACTTGGCCTCGAAAAACACGTTCGCGTTCTCACGCA
>CAYSXU010000028.1:0-3815 GCA_964435095.1 uncultured Gammaproteobacteria bacterium
ACCTGATACCGCGTTGCATTTTTCTCAAGATAACATGATCGTCTTCGTGCAAGACGATGCGACAAAAGCATATTTTAGCCAGTTACTACCGGAACTTGGCATTCATCACGTTTTGGTGACAACATTCTCTGCCTGGGGCTTTGAACGTCTTGGTTTGACCAATTATTCCTATATTCGGCGCGCCAATGGGATTGATAGTGGGGACGACGCGTATGAAATGCACAAGTTGCTGGCGCTTCGAGATGCATTACTACATGAAGGTAAATACACGAAAGACGTCTTTTTAACCCTACGAACGTTGTATAATAAGTATTTTACAGACCAAGATTGGGTGAAGTTTGATGATCAGGTTTCACTGCAAGGGCTTGATCGTATTGATCTAACGTTTTTACTAAAACTTAAACTTTCTCATGAGCGTGAATTTAGCTATCAGCAAGAATATTTTGAACAGCTAAAGAATTTTGAAGTCCGGCGAAAGTCTACTACTGCGCCGTTGCGTTATGCTTTTATTGCCCTTGATGAGATCCAGAACTATCTTCCTGAGCAAGTCTCGTTGATTAGATCATGCATTGATAATAAAACCGGGGCGATGCTTTATGTAGGTGATCTTGGACAACGTGTGCTTATAGGAACAATGAATGATTGGTCAGAAGTGGGGGAGAGTTTTCCAATGGGAAGACGGGTTGAGCTTGATAAGGTCTATCGAAGTACCAAACAAATTCTTGAGTATATCCGAGATGTTGGATTTCACGTTCTTGTTCCTAATGAGCTTCGGCCAGGAACGCCGGTCATTGAACGCGTTATGTCGTCTCCTGAAGATGAGATGAATTTCGTAAAGACGGATATTATCGCTGAAAAAAGCGAAATTCAAATCGGCATTCTTGGATTTTCGGAAAATGAGTTGTTGCCGTATCGTCAGGCATTTGCGAATAATAAGCGTGTTCATGTGCTAACCGTTCATCAAGCTCAAGGCGTTGAATTTGAACGTGTATATATTATTGGTCTTCGTGAGGGTATGTTTGGCACCGACCAAGGAAACATGCCAGGACGATCACGAATCCAGCGTGATTTGGTATATGTTGCGGTGACTCGAGCTATGGATACACTTATCGTTGTTGGAAGCGTACGACTTCGAGATGTAGTTAAACAACTATCCTAGTATGTCAGCTCGTCAAGAAGCGATTCGCGAGCTTCGTTCTCATGCTGATCCCAAGCGAGCAGAATTTTTGCAGCGCTTTTTTAAGACTGCACCAGGTGAATATGCGCATGGCGATGTGTTACTCGGCGTCGATGTTCCAAGAACGAGATCAATCGCCAGGAAATATAAGGGAAAATTTAATCTTGAGGCTCTCGAAAGGCTATTGCAATCTAAGTATCACGAAGAGCGTCTTTTGGCGCTAATATTACTGACGGATTACTACTCACATGATCCAAAGGGGACTGTGAGCGTGTATCTCAAAAACATAACAACTTGCGTCAACAATTGGGATCTTGTCGATATTTCGGCACATAAAATCGTTGGACAATATTTTGAGGATAAGCCGAAATATCAGCTCGCTAAACTTGCAATTTCGAAGTCACTTTGGGAGCGTCGGGTAGCTATGATTGCGACTTATTGGTACATCCGAAAGAGAGATTGTAAGACTGCACTTGAGGTCGCTGAGCTTCTTGTTGACGATGAGCACGATTTGATCCAAAAAGCAGTCGGCTGGATGTTGCGTGAAGTTGGTAACCGCTGTTCAATCAAGGCTGAGCGCGATTTTTTGGATCGGTACGCAAAAACAATGCCGAGAACTATGCTCCGGTATGCGATCGAAAAGTTTCCGACTGAGTTACGACGTCATTACCTCAATCTAAAACACATATGAGGAAACTCGGGGGATCACGAATCACTTACTTCGCATTCACTTTTCTCATTTTCTTTTTCGCTACTCCACGTGTAATGCTAGCGATTCCACCCCCGGATATTATTGCAAATGTCGGGTCACAGTTTGCACAGGTATTTTCGCTTCTGGCGGTCATTTTTTCAGTCGCTGTTGGCGCTATTGTTCAAGTTATTCATCGCATGTTTCCTCAGATAACTAGGAAAAAATTCGCGTGGGGATTGCTCGGGTGTGTAATTGTACTGCTCGCGCTTATCCTGGCTGCTTTTCTTGAGAGTCGTCGGGCTGAACTTTTTCAGCAACAACTTGACAAGGAGATTACGGAAACGATTCAACAGGGAATCGATGAGCATGATTCGATCGACGAGCCACTCGATGAGTCGGCGTTTTTTGCGTCGCAGCGCGACTTGTCACTTGCTATTAACAACGAGGAATTTGAAGCGCGCGAGCAAAATGACGTCTTTGTGCTTGATGCGCGCGAAGATGAGGAATACGCCATCGGTCGTTATCCTGGCGCTCGCCATATTCGTTTTGCCGATCTGTTGGACGGTGCGTGGCAAGAATTACCGACAGACCGTGTAGTATACGTAGTGTGCTGGTCGGGAATTCGAGGAAGTGAGGTAGCCAAGTTCTTACGCGATAAGAAGATTGTTGCTCAATATCTTGAGGAGGGCGCCGATGGATGGGTTGAGTACGGCGGAACGTGGGAGGGGGAATTGGCGTTCAGTTCCAAATACTCGGCAGTCCGATATACAACGACGCTAACGGCTAACGAAGTGCACGCTGCTGTAGATCGCGGTGTCGTGCTTGTCGACGCCCGTCAGGCTGAGGCATATGCTGAGTCGCACATAGACGGAAGTATCAATATTTCGGTTATTTTTACACCAACCGTTGATTTACAGCCAGCGCTCGAACAGGTACCAGCGAACAGCGAAGTGATTACCATCTGCAACGATTTTGTAAGTTGTTTTGATGCGAAAATTGTTGGTATTAAGCTTGAGAATCTTGGACACGTCTTTTTGGGACGTTATGCTACACCGTGGGATTATTAAATATGACAGTCAGATCATCGAAAACGAAGCCGTATCTGCAAAAGACCGAGACGTGTGACGTCGCGCCACACCCATCGCCGGAAACGTTTGAGCTTCTTAAGGAGCTGTATGCGGACGGCGGGTCAATTTTTTGTGCCTATCACACGCTCGGTATTACCTATCATGACACTAAGTTTCTTACCGTTGTAGATGGTGAGCTTTACGTCGATCGCGAGCGTGAGCTGCAGAGTTTATTCCCGTCGCATAGTTATTTTTTTGACGATACTCTTACGCCAAGGCCCGTACGATTCAGGGGTTTCTGGACTTCGCTCCGTAATACTCGACGACTTGCAAAATTACATGGTGATGTACAGCAACTTACCCGTGAATGTGACGCTCGTCTTCGCCATCCGCTTAACAGTAATTCGCTTGTCGATGCAAAACGGACATTTTTTAACGACTACGAGTTTATTTTTACTGTAAATTTGTTTGCGCAGCGCGCTGTTGACCTATTACGCAGCTCATTGCCGCCATCAATGACGCTCGCGCAAGCGCTTCGTTATTTCCCCTCTGATTTGCCACAAACGCTCGAGCCACCTGCACATCTTGTTGGAAATACACTCGAGCTCGCTGATACGTCGCCATTCGTTGCGTTGTTTCCTAATTCAGGTGATCAGGTTGTTCCCAACGATATTCCGCTTGTGGTACTTCGAAACGCACAATTATTTATGCGTTTGCGTGAATATGGTCGTTGGCTGGCACTTCGACATATTTGCGAGTTGCGGAGGTTTATTTCACATCCATTGGGATCGGAAGCGATTGTTCAGCCCGTATTGGCCAGTCGTCCTAGCTTCGGAAATCAAATAAAATCCGTTGGTGTATCGGCGGGTAAAGCGATGGG
>CAYSXU010000028.1:3825-11750 GCA_964435095.1 uncultured Gammaproteobacteria bacterium
ACAAGGTGGGATCTTGGCTGTTTCGGCGTTGACTCCAGAACTTGCAGCTCATGCGTCGATGCTTCGTGGCGTTATTGCTGATCATGGCAGCATACTGTCGCATTTTGCCATTATTGCCCGCGAAATTGGTCTGCCTGTCATTGTTCATTACCCCGTCAACCAGCTTAAACCTGGTCAGCAAGTCTCAATTGACGGGAGCGCCGGTACAGTCGAGCTGTTATAAATTCTTGAAAATTGTTAGCATACGGACGTATGAAAACCCGAGTTATCATTTTGGCCGCAGGGAAGGGTACACGCATGAAAAGTGATATTCCGAAGCCGCTTATCTCAGTTGCAGGGAAACCGATGGTTGAGCACCTGCTTGAAAGTGTTCGGGCGAGTGGTGTTGATGAGCACCCAATCGTTGTGGTTGGTGAGTGGAGCGAGGCGGCTTTTCGGGCTGAACTAGGGGAAACGGTTGATTATGCTCTTCAGACTGAACAGCTCGGTACTGGTCACGCCGTTAGTTCTGCTAAGGGGGCTGTAGGAGAGGCTGATAATATTATCGTGCTTTACGGCGATCATCCTTTTGTGCGACCAGAAGTTATCAAAGGCATAGCTGACATGTGTGAGGCTTTTCCGGGCGCCGTTGTTCTCTTGACTGCGATCGTGCCAGATTTTGTTGACAACTACACACTTTTTTCGCGCTGGGGTCGTATTTTACGTGATGATGATGGAGAAGTTATCGGTATTCGTGAGGCTAAAGATGCTTCCCCTGAGGAGCTTGAAATTACGGAGGTAAATCCAGGCATCTACGCTTTTCCAGCCGCCTGGGCATGGGCTAATCTGGAAAGAATAGGCAATGAAAACGTTAGTAAGGAGTACTATCTGACAGATCTGGTAGCACTTGCTGTGGCCGAAGGCATAGAAATCGCCACGGCTTCTGCCGATCCTCTGGAAGTCATTGGAATTAATTCTCCTGAGGAACTTGCTAGAGCAGAGAAGATTTTCAATGCACGCTCGTAGCTGTCAATAAATCTTTGACAGAGTCTCTTGAAAGGCGTAAACTCGCGCGCATGGACGGGTACGAGACCCTATTTGCCGCACTTGGACTAGCGCCTAAAGAGGCGAGAGTGTATCTGGCTCTCTTAAAAGAGGGTCCATCGTCTGTTCGACAACTAGCCGCAGCGACTGGCATAAATCGCGGCACTATTTATGACGTTCTGAAAGAGCTCCAGGCTTATAGTCTGGTGCGTTTTTATAATGCTGAAACACGCCAGTATTTTGTGGCCGCACCTCCGCGGCGTCTTGAAGAGCTTGCTAGTGAGAAGCGTGACAGTTTGGCTCGAGCTGCAGCGGAACTTGCACAGGCTGTTCCTCAGCTTGAGGCGCTTTATGACGGGGGAGATAGAACGCCTGTAGCTCGAATGTATGAAGGATCAGAAGGTGTACGAAGCATCCTTGAAGACGTGCTCGCATCTATGAAACTTCAGGACGGAGGAGAGTATTACGTGTACTCATCGAGTGCAGTGCGTGATGCTGGTTTATATACAGCCTTTCCGGATTACACTAAGCAACGCATAGATTTAGGAATTCGATTGAAAAACATTTCATTTGGTAAGCGCGCCGGCGGTACGTCAGGACTTGATGAGCGTAAGTGGATTGACGGTTTGGCTGGTGCTCCGACGTATGTACTGATGTATGCGGGGAAAGTTGCTCATATATTTTTAGATAATAAGGGAGAATTTGTTGGCCTAATTATTGATAATCGCGCCGTTTACGAAACGCAAAAACTGTTGTTTCTTGATTTCTGGAACCGCCTATCATGTTAATGTTTTAGTTGTATGGATGTATTTACTGTAGTGCAGACCTGTACTCAAAAAATGACTGACGCACTAAATAATTTCGTTGAAGACATTAACAAACTTATTGCGGCCTCACGTTTAGTAGCGGCCGGTATCATAGCTATTGCTGTTTTAAGAGGTATAGGTCTAGCTTTAATTTTCCAATCAATCGAGCGCTTCGTTGATGGCGCTATTGGTGCGCGTGGAGTTGGTGTGGTAACGGACGAACTGACCGCGGCTTGGTGGGTGACGTTGATATATATCCTGGCGACATATTGTTCGATGGCGGCCATTAAACGTTTGAGCGGCTTGTCATTGTCTATTGCGCAGAGAATTGTGAATTTGATTCAGCCAATTTCACTTCTAATTGTAGCTTGGTCGATGTTAAGCGGGAGTTTATCTTTGGTCGTAATTCTAGCGTTAGTGCGCCAATGTGTATCCAATAAAATACCCGTCGCCGTCATTAGTATAGCCATGGCCATCGTTTCGCTTTCGTCGGTGCATGATGTTCTTATATTCACAGCAACGCGCACTATGACAGTTGGGGCCATGCTGGCTGTTGGTGGTGCTGGTTTATTTTTAGGGCTTTGGCTCTCAGCTCGTCCGTATATAAATAAAATTTAATTCTTAGTATGCGCGTTATTACTGATTGGCACGTCCATTCACGATATTCTCGCGCGTGTTCTCAAGAATTAACCCTTGAAAATAATGCTTTGTGGTGCGAAAAGAAGGGTGTTAATGTTTTAGGTACGGCCGATTTTACTCATCCGAAATGGTTTGAGGAGATTTCTACGAAATTGGTTGAGGCTGAGCCTGGTCTGTATCGACTTGCCTCTGGTGCACATAGAGCGATGCGCTACATGATGACAACTGAAGTGGCACAAATTTATAAGCGTGGTGGAAAGACGAGGCGCATTCACAACATCATATTGGCGCCATCGATTGACGCTGTTGCGAGGATCAACGCCTGGCTCAGTGATGTAGGTTATAACTTGAAGTCTGATGGCAGGCCGATTCTTGGACTCGATTCTGAAGAGCTCTACAAACGACTTAAGGACATCGATGAGCGAATTGTAATGATTCCGGCACATGCGTGGACGCCGTGGTTTTCGGTGTTTGGTTCGAAATCTGGGTTCGATAGCCTGGAAGAATGTTTTGGCGACATGACGCCGTATATTTACGCAATTGAAACTGGACTCTCAAGCAATCCGCTCATGAACAGGGCGCTTTCCAAGCTCGACTACGTGATGCTCATCTCAAACTCCGATGCGCATAGCCCTCGCAACTTTGGACGCGAAGCAAACGCATTTGAAATCGAGGAGACAAAATATTCGTACGATGAATTTATTCGTATACTTCGTGAGTGTGATAGGTCGGCGTTTTTATACACTATCGAGTTCTATCCGGAAGAAGGGAAGTATCACGTTGACGGTCATGCGCCGTGTAATTTTTCTTGCACTTATGATGTGACTAAGTCGCATCGTGGGATATGTCCGAAGTGTGGTAGGCCGCTCACGGTCGGTGTTATGTCGCGTGTTGCGCAACTTGCTGATCGCGAGCTTGATACGTTTCCGGCAAACCACGTTCCGTTTAAAAGCATCGTTCCACTCCAAGAAATTCTAGCCGAGAGCATGGGTCTCGCATCGACTGGAAGTAAAAAAGTGCAAGAGCTGTACGAGCGACTTATCGCTAGCGTTGGTAATGAGTTCAGTGTTCTCCTCGACGCATCGATTACTGACATCGCGACTGCATCAAACGACCGCGTTGCTGAAGCTGTCCGACGAGTGCGTGCGGGTGAGCTTCACATCGAGCCTGGTTATGACGGAATTTACGGCCAGGTGAAGATCTTTTCTCAATAAGATAGTGACGCATCATTAAAGCAGAACAGTCTCATCTAGATTAAACAAAAACCCCCGTCTCCTCCATGACGAATCTCGAATTCGATGATTCCTCAAGGTGGAGCGGGGATCTTTTGTTCGTCGCAATTACGCGCGAGCCTTTCGCTTCGCTGCCTTACGCTTCGGAGCTGCTTTCTTAGCGACCTTACGCTTTGCTACCTTTTTCTTAGCTGCCATATATTTCACCTCCTTTCTTTTTTGGAAAGTCGATGAATATTTTATCCATCAATTTCCGATGTCATCACGAAACGAATTCCATGACGCTGATAAAAGTATATCAGTGATTCGTGTACACATGAAGTATTCTGTGATCAAGTGTGGATATATATTTATGACGGCAATGATCGCCAGAGAATTTCAAACGCTGCGCGATGCATTTCACTGATTTGTTTGCTCTCAATAATTACGCCCATTTGATTTTCTGAAAATGAAATTAACGCAATTTTATTTCCGTATATTTCCATGTCTGATTGGAACTGAGAAGGATACTCATGAATGAATTTCGTTTCACGTAATGACTCTCTATTGTTCTTTGTCGCTTCAGTCGCCTCTTCGCTGCGCGGAGTGATCATGCGTAAACGAATCTTCTTTTTTGCGCGCTCGCTAATGTACTCGTTGGCAAATTTCCGATCGAAGTATTCGTAGAGATTGTGCATGCCCATAATGGAAAGAATTTCGTCGCCGGGTTGGCACGACTTTAAAGTGTCCATGTACATCTCTTTCAAACCGTTCGTACCTTCAAAGTAAGTAATCTTTGGCTTGAAGGGGAAGATGTTATGCATGGCGCGCAGGTCCGGTAGCACTTGCGATAATTGCGTCTCTTTTTCTTTCAGCATCGTTTCAAGCGATCGGACATCCTCGACGAAGTATTTGCGTTTTCCTTTTTTGAGGATGGTTTGGACGAGACCATCTTCGATTAGATGGGGGAGGAGATTATAGACCGTCGTTCGTTTAAGCCCGGATTTATGAGCAATTTCCGCTACCGATCCTTCTCCAAGCTGAAGCAGTCTAAATAATAGACAAGAATTTAAATATATTATGGCTAATTTTAGATAAAAAGTCAAATATTTGGTGTGATACTTTCAAAATATGAGACATTTCATATCGTTTACAATATATTTTCATGTCCTCGATTGGCATTTTGCAGTTGAGGACACGAGCAATCATTTGGAGGTAAATCATGTCGCAGCAGTTTCTACCCGAAGATGCCGCCCGCTCCGTCATGGAGGAGCACTATCTCGGGAGCTTAGAGGTGAAAGAGGCCTGGTACTACAATCACTGGGCGAAAGAGTCTTCGCAAATGCCGCCTATTCCATTTGGCGCAGAGCAACTCTACGCCTGCCGACATGATTTCATTCTGGTTGCGGATTCCGGAATGTCGATCGTCGACATGAGTCAACGCCCGTGTAATTGGCAACATATCGGTTCTAATGAGTATTTTCAGTATTTTCCGCAGGCGTCACTTCGATGCCGAGAGGAGCCAGCTTGGCGGCTGATACTGAGAACCCCGGTTGCCGATACGATCTTCAAGAGTTGGACGGAGCAGCTCGCTCAGCTTTCAAAAGACGATGTGGTGCCGAATATGCGTCAGATGATCTACGCTATTTTGCTAAACTACGCCGCTAGAGAGGAGCGTCTGTTCTCGCGCACCAACGTTCGTGTGAGCGATAGGGAAACCTGCGACAAATGGCGTGGACAGTGGCAGATGGGGAGCTTCGATGAACGTTTGTTTGTCGGTGTGTCACTTGGAGACGGTCGTGAATTCGATACCGGGCTAGCAGCCAGTCGCCTGCCATCGGAAATGAGGAGGGTAATATGAACTTGGTTCAGGTGATCGAGGGTCGGATGGTAAAGTCGGGTGAATTGTCGAGAGTTAAGACGCTCGTGCGTTCTCGGGAGGAAGAAGAGGATCCGCTCGCTCAGCAGTACGACAGTATCGAACGATTGCAACGGTATGCGCTCGATAAGCTAGGGACACTCCAGAAGGGGGGAGAAATTCAGACGATCATCGATCGTGAAACCAAGGCGATTAACGACCTTCGTCGCGTGCGCCTGATCGAAGATGGAACGCTGTGTGAACGATTCATGCTTCCGCCGCTTAGTCGATCGGAGGGTGAATGGAACCGTGGTCATTCCTGTGACAATTACGGTGATCTCGCACGGTCGCCTAAGGTGACGACTCGGGCAATTCGTGAGCTGTGTGATGCGCTCGGTTTCGTTGTCATCCCGTATGACTACCTCAATCGGCAGTCGTACGCTCATGAGGTGGATTTCGTTCGGGGACACATCGAACGCTTCGGCGACATCGTGGGTTTTCAGGCTTTCGTCCTGTGTCCGTTCCAGTACTACAGCATCATTCGTCACGTGCAAGCGGACGACGCGTCAAAGCCGATTTACGCCGGACGTCACTCGCAGGCCTTCATGGCAGCCAGCATGATGGTCCCGGCAATACGTGCTATGAATCTCAAAATAGATGCGCTGCGTCTGCGCGTCGATGAGATCGGTATGAGTCTCGAAGAGCTCCGGAAGACCGTCGAAAGACAACAGCGAGATGCGGCGTTAGCCCAAGCGGCTGACAAAGAGCTTCGTCGGCGGCTCGAAGAAGTAGAGGCACGTCTGTTCTCGGCTCAGGATCCGATGATGTTCGCGCTGCCTGTGGGGATGGATCTGTTCTCTGACGGCCTTGCGTTTGTCGGCCCATGTTGGGGACCTGACTTCATGGAGATCGTGCTGACCGCGATCGGAATGAAGAAAGAGGAGCTCGAGCATGGCATGATGAATCAGGTCTACAAAGTCTGGAAGGGGGATCGTCGGCTTTACTTCAGGTAATGTGTAAGTCAACGGGCGGCACCGGTGAGCCCCGGTGCCGCTTTTCTTTATGGCACGATTTTAACCGGCGTATTGACGTTCGCCCAATCGTACATCCACTTGGCTTCGCTCTCGCGCATGTTGACGCAGCCGTGGCTCATGCGATGACCAAAGTTGTTGTGCCAGTATGCGGTATGAATGTAATAGTGCGGTTTGAAGCGTAGGTTCCAGGGTGTGTTGGGGTAGGAGTAACCAACGCCGATGTAATCGACTACCGGGACTTTAGCCAGCACGGAAAATTCTCCGTACGGCGTGTCGTAACCGTAGACGCCGCTTGAGATGAGGAAGGTGTTTACCTGCATGCCGTATTCGTAGGCATAAAGTCGCTGTTCGCTGATGTCGACGAGAATCGATTTGGGTGAAGTGTCCGAGTAAAGTTCGCTTTGAATATCAGCCGTAACAATCGCACCGTCGTTGAGTGTAGCCGTGGTGATTAGACTATCGCGCGTTTGGCTGGTGGTATTTGAAGTTGTAGCAAGCTCGTTTCCATCAAAGCTAAAGGACGAAATCGTGGTGTCGCTTCCGGCCATGTTGGCGGCTAAGATGAGGCCGTTTTCTGCGCTCACGTAGACACCAACATTTTCCGCCGCGCTGCCGTTAAAGATTTCGGCAAGTAATGTTCCGCGGTAATCGAATAAACGGATATGTGGCCCGCCAGTGACACCGGCGCCGGTAATAATTTCGGCCGTACCATCATGGTCGAGATCGGCGCAGGCTACATTCACTCCACCGCGGAAGCTGTCGGCATAGGCGAAAAAGCCTGAGCTTTTCACCGAGCCGTCGGTATTAAATATTCTAACGTGCGGGCCTCCCGAGAGTTGAGCTCCAGTTACAATTTCCCGTCTACCATCACCATCAACGTCACAAACCGCGACGTTAACTCCTCCCATGAAGGTAGAATTATAAGCTAGAAAGGAGGTGATCATCGATCCGTCTTGTCGATGAATGGAGACTGTGGGCGCCGTGCCCGAGCCTGAGCCGAAGACAATTTCTTCTACTTTGTCACTGCCGAGATCACCAGTCGCCAAACTACCGATTGGCTGACCTGCGAAGGGTGAAAAACGCCTTAATTCTGAACCGCTAGACGAAGTGATGACGACTTCGCCGGATTCTGCGGCGTGTAGTGCTGTAGATGGGATAAAAAATGCACCCAACATTAAGCAAGAAAAAACAGCCTTTATCGAGGTCTGGTACACGCGCATATGAACGTAGTATACGCCATGTATTAGGTATGAGACGTTGACGTGAATGGCTAATCCGGGTATACTTCGGGCGCCTTTTGGGCCAATAGCTCAGTTGGTAGAGCACCTGCTTTGCAAGCAGGGGGTCTGGGGTT
>CAYSXU010000029.1:0-7382 GCA_964435095.1 uncultured Gammaproteobacteria bacterium
CAAGACTTAACTGTGACTACCGGCGGCTTTACCACAACCGGTACGAATTATGCTTTGACGGTGACGGGTGATGTGGCTGTCAATGGCGGAAGTCTGTCTTTGAACGGCTCGACTGTCGATTTGAACGGTGGTTTGACGGTCGGTGGAGGCACGCTCGACATGGGATCGGCTGCAATCACGCTAGCTGGAACTGCTACCTACTCGTCCGGCACAATCACCGTTGGAACAAGCGCGGTCACACTTGATGGTACTGACCAGGCCATTGTCGGCGCCTTCAACTTTAACGATCTCACAAAAGATGTTGTCAGCGCAGCCACACTAACTTTGCCAGCCGCTACTACGATTACGGTTAGTGGAAGTCTGCGTCTCAACGGCGCACTTAACCAATTACTGTCTTTGCGCAGCAGCGTGGCCTCGACGGCCGCCGTGTTAAACGCGTCAACTATCGATGCTGTTTCTTACCTTGACGTACAGGACAGCAACGCGCTCACTCAAATTCGCTGTCTAGCTTCTTCGCAGGGTTGTGTTGACTCAGGCCGCAACACTAATTGGGTCTTTACTCAAGCCGGACACGTTATCGATTATGGCAGCGGTAGCTCCGATTCGTCACAATCCGTTTCAAATTCAATCAAAGTCATGGCGCCAAACGGTGGGGAGACATTGGTTGGCGGAAACAGAACGACTGTGCGCTGGACGAGCGAGGGCTCGATGTCTTTAGTTAATATCGTCTATTCGATTGATTACGGTACGACTTGGGATTCAATCGTAAGCGGCGTGTCGAACAACGGTGCATATTCCTGGACTGTGCCGCTTGTCAGTTCAAATCAAGTATTCTTACGGGTCAGGGCACAGATCTTATTTCGTCCTTGGCTTTTGATGCGACTGACGCAGCGTTTTCAATCGTAAAGGTCTCGTCTGTAGTTGACGAACCGACAGTCGACGATTTAGATGAGGAAACGCCAATTGTAGTTTCAGCTGATCCTGAGCAAGTCGCCAAAATTAGCCAGCGTATTGCACAGCTGCCGCAAGAGGTATCCATTCATGGTTTAGTGAAGTTGGCTGACGACGGCGATCCGACGACGCAAGTCGATGCTGCTGTGTATTACGTCGGAGCCGATGGCTTACGTCATCCGTTCCCGAACGAGGCTGTATATTTCTCCTGGTTCTGTAATTTTGACGAGGTGCAATTCATCACCTCAAGAGAATTAGCCTCAATCGCGCTTGGTACAAACATCACATATCGTCCGGGTAAGCGCATGGTCAAATTCCTGACTTCGCCAAAAGTGTATGCCGTTGATCAATATGGCGTGTTACGTTGGGTGGCGAGCGAAGCTGTTGCTCAAGAGCTTTATGGCGACGGCTGGTCGCTGTTGATAGACGATTTAAGCGATGCACTGTTTGGTAACTACACTTTTGGTGGGGTAGTCAGTTCGCTTGGTGACTTTGATCCAAATGAAAAGGCCGCCGAGGTGGTTTACCCGAGCGACAGCATGCTGATCCCGGGTTACGAACCTATGAGCGGCGGCCAAACTTGCGAGTAGCCAAATGAGTTAACGGCTACGCCGCAAACTCTGAAGCGTTACTGTACATTTCTTCAATTATTTCTCGGCCAATTTCCTCTATGCGCTCAGCTTCTGACGTGAGCATGTTTTTAATGTCGCCTTGATCGACGAGGCTATCCTTGTAGAGTTGAGTAAGATCTACTGACGAGGTTGAATGTGTAATGCCCGCCGCTTCTTTAAACGTATTCAGTGCCGCTGTCGGGTCAGCTCCCTCGTAGTAGACGATTTTCGATGGTCTTTTGCCTTTTGCTGTGAAATATCGCTCCCAATATGCGCGTGAAGATTCTGGGTTGTCTGCCAGTTTATATTGAATAGCCAATTGTGAAAGACTATTTTCTAAGTTAATTTTATATATTTCTGGTGGATTATCCTGTCGTACGAAATCTACGATCTCGCGGATATGATGCGCAGTCGATTGGTCACCTTTTGTTAGTTGAAGAATACGCTTGTCCGTAACGTCATATTCTGCGCAAAGTAGCAGTAAGCGATCTTCAATTGCTTGCAATGAATTGCGTTTTTCTTGTGCGGCCTTAAGTTCATTCGTAGTATCAAAAGCAAAACCGTGACGCGCTCTTTCTTCGGCAGCTTCTAGTTCTATGCTACGAATTTTATCTTGCGCATTCAGTAAATTATAGAACTCTTCGCTTATTTCAGAAAAAGCCGGCGACGCTAACAGTTCAAAAAAAGGCTTGATTTGTGGATTGTCGATGGGTTTGCCTTGTTCGTTTGTAGCGTATCGTGAGCCAGTATGAGGATCGACTTCTGCTCGTGCCGGAAGGAAGACAATACCTGCATCAAGTGGCAATGAGCCGCGTCTTTCATCTTTTTTTAGCAACCAGTAATCGTTATATTCTGAACGTTGGTGTTCACTGCTGGCGGCAAATTTTTCGGGGACTTCGAAGCGCTGCGTTGCAATATGATATTCCTTTGCAATCAGCGCTGTTGGCCAAACAACAAAGATTTCATTCGCACTTTCTCCGCCGTAATATGCATCTGCGACGCCTTCCAGTGCAGCATGAATGGCCTTTCCGTCAGCGAAACGTGAAGCTGTGGGCGCGGTATTCGAACGCGTAAGCAATATTCGAAGCTCAGCGTGCGCCTGTTCTTTTGTAGGAATTTTTTCGGGTGATATGCCAGTATTTCTTAGTAGCTCCATGACTGTCTCGTGTGAGATGCCGTCTTCAAGGATTTGGTCATAAATAGAGTTTAGACTGCCTTTATCTAGTATTCCTTCAAATCCGCGCTGATATTCTCCCACTCCGCCATGATGATGAGAGAAATGATCGCGTATGCCTTGGCGCGTGACATGTGTGAAAAAATATGGCGGGAGTCGACGTAATAATTCAACGTACTCCTTCAAAGACATTGCTGAGAGACGTTGAGTGTCAAGCTGTTGTTCGATTTCTTGTTCAGACAGAGGAATTGCCCGATATGCCTTTTCAAGCTTGTCATGTATCGCCTGTACGATTTTTTCGTGACCTGCTTCATAATTTTTACGATTGCGTTCACGTAAACGATGGAAAAGTACAGCGAGCTCAGGATGGGATTCGGAAAACTTAGCGATATGTTCTTCAACTTCGCTGAGTTCTTTTTTATATTTACGGCGTAACTCTAACAGTTCCTGCGCAGCCTCAGCTCGTGTCGTTTGAAGCTCAGGATGGCTCTGGTTTTTCGAAAGACGTTTTACTTTTCGCAAATCGGGATGAATGTCCGGGTTGGCACGCCGTGCGCGCTTATGTTCTAGGGATGGCATAGAAAGTCGTCATTATTTTAACACGGTAATGCTGAGCCACAAGGTTTGTTACAATAGTGACATGCCAGACTTACTTCCGTGGCACGCCATGACAGCTCAAGGCGCACTCAAGACGCTTCGTTCATCGCGAGGTGGACTTTCGGTTGCGGAAGCTAAGGAAAGGTTACGCCAGACCGGTCCGAATGCCATAGCGCAAGAAGTGCCTATCTCAAGCGCGCAATTATTTTTTCGTCAATTTGCTAGTCCGTTTACGCTTATTTTACTGGTGGCTGTCATAGCTGGGGCGTATTTAGGCGAGTGGCTAGAGGCTGGTCTTGTGGTCCTCATAATTTTATTGAATGGCACGCTCGGCTATTTGCAAGAGGGCCGTGCCGATCGTGCACTCTTTGCTTTAAAGCAGTATTTACCTCAGCGTGCTCGTGTGCGACGTGATGGACAAGCGATTGACGTGGCGGCGCGCGAAGTCGTTCCGGGTGACGTTATGTTGTTGCGCGCTGGCGATCGTGTCATGGCTGATGCACGTATCTTGTCGGCCGACATGTTATTTACTGATGAGTCGGTTTTAACGGGTGAATCACAACCAACCAAGAAAACCGCTGAACCCGCTGTCGCTTCGACTGAAATTTATGATCGTCAATCAATGGTTTTCGCGGGTACGTCGATTGCTGCCGGAGTGGCTGAGGTATTAGTAGTCGCTACCGGAGCGCATACGCAGTTCGGAACTATTGCCGACCTGGCCACGTCTTCGGTTGATCTTGAAACGCCTTTTGAGCATGAGCTACGTATTTTTTCACGCGACATTGCCAAGGCCGCCGTGGTTGTGTGCGCAGTTGTTTTTGTATTGGGTTTAATTTCTGGAGTACCGGCTATTAGCATGGTGGCGCTTTCGGCCTCGCTTGCTGTAGCCATTGTGCCGGAGGGTTTGCAGGTGGCCATGACCGTTATTTTAGCGGTCGGAATGCAGCGCATGCTTAAACGCCGCGTATTGGTGCGAACGCTGTCGGCGGTAGAAACGTTGGGTGGCGTGCACGTGTTGTGTGTTGATAAAACAGGTACGTTGACGACTGGACAAATGAGCGTAACAGAAGTGTATGTTGGTTTGACGCGCCTTGATACGGTTGAATTCGAGTCAACTGGTGACGAGCTCATCATGGCTTTACGTATTCTGACCGAGGGTGATTACAGTCCGACATTTACTATTTCCGCCATTCGATCATTTGTAGAAAAGTTCACCGCACCATCGCGTACTTATCCTATTTTGGTCGACGTACCTTTTAGTCCGACCTTACGTTATTCGGCGCGCGTGGTGGCTGATGGGGAGCATCGTCGGGCATTTTTGTTTGGAGCGTCGGACGCGTTGCTTGGGCGAGTCGATCGAGGTGACGAAGAGTTGCGTCAAATGCACGCTTTAGTTGATGACATGGCCAAGCGTGGTCTTCGGACGCTCATCGTGGCTGAAACGACTTCGGACGTGGAAGACGTATTAAGTAGTCGAGGTCCGCATGATTTGCAAGTGCTTGGTTTTATTGGTTTGTCCGATCCAATTCGGCCGTCAGTGGCGCCGTCGGTAAGTGCGGCGCGTCAGGCTGGCATACGAACCATCATGATCACTGGCGATCATCCTGAAACGGCTCGAGTTATCGCAGAAGAGGCCGGTATTTTAACGCCGGATGTGGCTGGAGTTATGACCGGCAGCGAGTTGGCTGCTATGGGCGACGTTGAACTTGGTCAGCGTATTTTAGAGACGGCCGTGTTTGCTCGTGTTTTACCAGAACAAAAATTACGACTGGTTCAGACGCTTCAGGCGCACCACCAGGTCGTCGCTATGACGGGTGACGGCATTAACGATGCACCCGCACTGCGCGCCGCTGACGTTGGTATTGCCGTTGGTCATGCCACGGACATTGCTCGCGAAACAGCCGATATCGTGTTGCTCGAGAGTGATTTTTCTACGATCATTTCAGCCGTAGAGGAAGGTCGAGCAGTTTTTGAGAATATTCGTAAGCAGGTCGGGTTCCTAATGTCGTTTAGCTTGTCTGAAACCTTGGCTGTCATGGGCGCCGTGGTGCTCAACATGCCGCTGCCCTTGTTGCCGCTGCACATTCTTTGGCTCAACGTAGTGACTGATAGTCTGCCTGGTATGGCCTTGGCGTTTGAGCCGATCGAAGGTGGCGTTATGGGATTAGCGCCTCGACCGCGAGGTTCTTCGCTCATTAGTGGCGGACTCGGTCGTTTAATGGCGCTTTCGGCTGCAGTGACGGGGTTGGCGATAATTGTCTTTTTGTTGGGTCTACAGTTGCAAGGTGAGATTGCGACTATTCGGACGTGGTCGTTTGCCGTGCTTGGGTTGTCGGGTGTTGCCTTGGCTTTTGTCTTTCGGGTGTTTCGTGCGCCGCTTATCTTCAGTCGACCTTGGCGCAATAAGGCGCTGGTAGGTCTGTGCTTGGTCAGCATTTTAGGCATAGTACTGCCAATTGCCACGCCGCTGCGGCGACTAGTTGGTTTCGTTGAATTGTCGTTAGCGGATTGGGGAGTGGTGCTTGGCTTTGTATTAGTTCTGACGATTTTGCTTGATCTGTCCAAGGTTGCCATCTTCCGTCGTCAACAACGTCTGTCCGTGTTATCATCAAGCTCGATATGGATCTCTCGCGAATCGAAAGCTTCCAAGATGCCGTTGTCACTGTAATGGGTCTTGGACGGTACAAACAAGGCAGTGGACTTGGCACTACCAAGTGGCTCATACGTCATGGAGCTCAGGTAGTAATTACTGATCTTAAAGATCCGCTTGAGCTTAAGGAGTCGGTCGATTTAGTCATGGAGTGGTATCGCACATACCGCGAACAATATCCGGAACGTCAAATCTACCAGCCGATTTTTGTGTTAGGTGAACATCGTAAGGAAGATTTTATAAACGTCGACTGCGTGGTTCAGAATCCTGGCGTGCCAAGTGAAGCTGAATACATGACAGCTGCCAAAGAACTGAAAATTCCGATCGAATCCGACGTCAGTTTATTTTTCCGATATTATCCGCATCCGACCATCGCGATCAGCGGAACAAAAGGCAAGACTACGACAACGTTGTTGGTTGGTGAAATGGTCAAGGCCTTAGACAATGCGGCGTTGACGGCAGGAAACATCAAATCTTCGCCGCTTGATTCGCTGGATGATCTACTCATTAAGCCGTCGCCCACGCCAGTCGTGATCGAGTTTTCGTCTTGGATGCTCGAAAGCATGCCGGGTGTATTTTCAGACATGCACAAGGGGCCAGACATTGCCGTGCTCACAAATGTCTATCCCGAGCACCTTGAGCGTTATCCGGATTATGCGAGCTATCTCGATTCGAAGCGCATCATGTTCAAGTATCAAACGGCGGAACAGAAAACCGTACTTAATTTTGACCATCCTGATGTTAAGGCCATGGAGGCTGAAGCTAAGGGTAAGTTATATTGGTTTGCGCGCGATCCGCTCGAACATGACGGCTGTTACGTGGTAAATGGTCTGGTGACCTGGCGAGAAGGTGGTAAAGATACGCCGGTCGTTGCGCTCGACGAGGTAGCGCTCGGTATGCATGCGCTTGAAAATATCTTGTCTGCTGTGGCGGTTTCTATGTTGCGCGGCGTGTCGGTTGCAGCTATCGCTCAGGTCTTGAAGACGTTTGTGGGTCCGAGCGATCGTCAAGAGTTAGTACGTGAGGTAGACGAAATCATGTACATTAACGATACAGCCGCGACCAATCCCGAGGCTGCTATCTTGGCGCTTAAGAATTTCGGTAGCGGACAAAAGAAAGACGTTATTATGTTGTTAGGTGGTGCAGCGCAGGGCGTACCGTTTGATCGTTTAGCCGAGTCGGCCGTTCAAATGGCCAAGCTGCTCATACTTTTCCCAGGCGATGGTTCCGATGCACTGGCTGCGGCGATCAACGGTCGTCTGCCGGTTGAGCGCGCTTCCAGTATGCACGAGGCTGTACAGAAGGCGCGGGCTGAGGCGCGGCGTGGCGATATCGTGCTTCTCTCGCCGGGAGTCGCAGCGTCGGGTATTTTTGCTACCGAATTTGATCGTGGCGAACA
>CAYSXU010000029.1:7392-10311 GCA_964435095.1 uncultured Gammaproteobacteria bacterium
TGGGAGGGGTCGCGTATGCTCTCGAAAGTCAAAACCCTGATCCCACGTCCGCTCCTCGGCGCTTATCATTACGCTCTGGCCCGGGCGGCTGAGTTCTTATACAGCCATCCGTCCGATCGGTTGGTCGTGGTTGGTATTACGGGTACAAATGGTAAATCGTCGACAACGCAATTTGTAGCGCAAATCTTGACTGAACTTGGCGCAACCGTCGGTTATACTTCGACGGCTGGATTTTCAATTGCCGGTCAGACTATTGAGAACCGCATGAAGATGACGATGCCAGGACGTTTTGTGCTGCAACGACTTCTTCGTCGTATGTCGCGTTCAGGCTGTACGCACGCCATTATCGAGACTTCGTCGCAAGGACTTATTCAGCACCGCCATCTTGGCATAAATTACGACCTAGTGCTGTTCACTAATTTGACGCCCGAGCATATAGAGGCGCATGGCGGTTTTGAAAATTATAAACAGGCTAAAGGGATCTTATTTGAGCATCTCACCAAGCGTCGAAGAAAAACTATTGGCGGTAAGTTGATGCACAAGACGAGCGTAGTGAATGCCGACGACGAACACGCGCCGTTTTTTGCTGGCTTTACAGCTGACCGTCACATTAGTTTTGGTTGGCAGGGTGGGGGAGATGATGATCGTTTGGTCGCTAAGTTGGTGAGCGCGAGTGCGAGCGGCGTAACGCTTGAAGTGAACGGACAAACCTGCCGATTGTCTTTACAGGCCGAGTTTGAGCGTTTGAATGCGCTCGCGGCGATTGCGACGGTTTATGGTCTTGGCTATCCATTGGAAAACATTTTGCACGCGGCTGAAGTTTTGAAGCCGGTGCCTGGGCGTTTTGAGTGGATTCGAGCTGGGCAGCCGTTTGCGGTAATCGTTGATTACGCCTACGAGCCGTTCGCGCTTGAGGCGCTCTATCGTTCACTGGTTCCGTTTCATTTTGATCGAATTATCGGCGTGCATGGTTCGGCTGGCGGTGGACGTGACGTAGCGCGTCGTCCGATTATAGGGAAGCTTGCTGCCGCGCACGAAGCAGTTGTCGTAGTGACTAACGAAGATCCATATGAGGAGGATCCGCGAGCCATTATTGCGGCTGTAGCGGCTGGGGCGCGTCAGGTAGGTAAAGTCGAAGGCCGAGATTTATTTGTGATCGAAGACCGACAAGCGGCCATTGATCGAGCTATTGGGTTGGCGCAGCCGGGCGATGTCGTAGTTATTACTGGCAAAGGTTCTGAACCTGTAATGGCAGTGGCTGGTGGTTCAGTTCCGTGGGACGATCGTGAAGCGGCGCGACTGGCGCTTGCCAAACGTGGCTTTAGGCTATGACAAGTCGTACTTTGTTTATACCCGAGAACGGTGAGACGTTGATTGGCGTGATTCGTCCAAGTTTGTGGACGTTGGTTTATCCGTTGTTTTGGGCGGGTACATTTATTTTATTTCCATTTATTTTCGCTTTCGCCTTGCTTGGTTTGGGCGCGTTTGGTTTGATAGTCGGCGTTCTAGCATTTTTGGCTGGCGTGTGGCGTTTACGTCGAGTACGCCGTCGTTGGCTGTGCGGTTCGATGTACGTCACTGACCAACGTGTGGCTGATTTGGTGGCTATCCACCGTCAATCAACCTTTGTCAGTTTGCCTTGGAGAGAGGTTGACGCGATTCACATCAAGCGCCGATTGGTTGGGCGTTTGCTGGGTCTTGGCAATCTTGAAATCAAGGCAGTTGACGGCACTCTGACGCTCGTGACTCCGTCGGTACATGATCCTGAGTCCATACGAAATTTTCTTGTTGAGGTACAATTGCAACAAAAGGTATGATCACCGAACGGAGAGAAAAAACGCGTTCACGTTTTAAGATGGCGATAGTCCTTAATTTGGTGATTTTTGCAATCTTAGGTTTTGGATTTGGTCGCGAGTATCTGCGCAATTTAGAAATCGAACAAGAAATTGCTCGTATGGAAGCAGAAAACGACCGACTCGAGGCTGACCGGCTTGAAGCTATGCAACTTATAGATGACTTGTCGAGCACGTATTATTTGGAGAGCGAAGCGCGCACGAAACGTGGGCAGGGCGAAGCGGGGGAGACGATGATTGTTTTAGATTATGGTGATGATTTTAGCGAGATTGAAAATAAGGTGACGCTTGATCTTATTCGATCGAACGTTCCAAATCCGCTCCGTTGGTTTTATTTCTTTTTTGATCGGGGAGAGTTTGAAGAATTGCGTGCGCTATGACCGTTGTTTGGCATCAGCACCCTGCCGCCGGTTCTTCCGCGCGCCCATCTATTCGTAGTCTTTCACTGTGGTTCGCGTTAGCGCTGGCCGGGTTGATTATAGTTTTCGGTATTGGATATTTTGTGCTGTCAGGCTGGAGTAATCCTAGCGCTTCGGGTTGGTATGCTCGTGTGCCGTTGCCGGTAGCACAATTGCGCGGGCGCGTGGCTTGGTATGGGGAAGTGGTGAAGTTGGCTCGTGGGTTTGCTGCGAGTGATGTTCGTGACTTAGTTACGCCTGAAGATTTAACTGCCGCGCTCGATTTGGCGGCTCGACGCTTATTGATCGCACGATTGGGAAACGATTATGACTTGAGCGTGTCAGACGACGAACTTAAAGCTGAGCTTGAGGTAGACGACGAACTTGAGACTTTTTTAGTGCAAGCCAATTGGAGCCTTGATGATTACAGCGAGTTGGTACTTGAGCCGTTTATCTTGTCGCAAAAAGTTGAGGATGTCTTGATGGCTGATCGTGAGTATCAAGGCGGTGCGCTTGAGGAAATTGTGGCGCTTAGAGCGAAACTTGATCTTGGCATTGCTTTTGAAGACGTGGCTCAGCAGTACTCGCAAGATTCGTCCGCCCAATCAAAGGGTAACCTCGGGTATGTATTGCAGAGCGAAGTCGACGTCGGTTTTGCGCCGGTATTT
>CAYSXU010000029.1:10321-11572 GCA_964435095.1 uncultured Gammaproteobacteria bacterium
CGGGTTGAGGATAGTTTGGAAGATGTGGACGGACAGCGTTTGTTGCTGCGCGGCATTGCTGTCAAGAAACAGGGAATCGGCGAAATAGTCGATAGACTAGTCGAAGAACACTCTCTGATATTTTTCGTGAAAAAGTGAAAAACAAGAACACCGCTCGATTGAGCGGTGTTCTCTGGTCACGCCGAAGCCCGGTTAGGGCGAAGGGTGACCAGTGGCTCGAAGCTCCGTTTAGGAGCGAAGTGCCATTGATCCCTCGAAGCTCCTGAAGGGAGCGTAGTGGGATGGAGCCACTTCCGGGATTCGAACCCGGGACCTCTGCTTTACGAAAGCATTGCTCTACCAACTGAGCTAAAGTGGCATGTGGTAGCAAACGAGCCCTGGAGCGGGAGACGGGGATCGAACCCGCGACCTTCTGCTTGGGAAGCAGACATTCTACCACTGAACTACTCCCGCAGATTGCGACGGCAGTGTAACCAAGTCTCCTGATTCCGTCCACCCCCGTATGGGTATTATTTGGTGTATTAGTTTGGTTATGGCCGAAGATTCGCGGCCGCCTGGAAAAAATTTATGTCGCTATGAGCTCGATTATAGACGCTGTCCACTTGACGGGGATATTTCACTTTGATGAAATATATTTATCCTTAAACTCCCCAGTGACCCATGTATGGGTTTGGGGAGTTTGTGTATGTCGAGATGGTGAATGAATCAGTGAAAGCGGGGAGCGGTGGTGAAGTGTGTGTGTGTGTGTGTGTGTGTGTGTGTGTGTGTCGGGGTGTCGATTTTTGCTCATCCTGAAATGTAACCTCGAGGTTACATTTGAGATGCAAAAATGCTAGGAAAACGCACCGTCAAATGTAACCTAAAGGTTACATTTGCAAAACCATGTATTTCAGCATACCGCCCCCAGCCGCCATCACCCTTTCTTCAATGATCAGACCTTATGCATAACGTATTCACCCGACTTCGCATGCTCCGCATTGGTGAACAGCTCACGCAGATGCAACTCGCCGACTCCCTCGGCGTTTCGCGAAAAACAATTAATGCGCTTGAACTTGGCAAATGCCAACCGTCGTTTTCCTTGGCTCAGAAGTGCGCTAAATACTTTGGACTCACGGCAGAACAGATATTCTCTTCATCGTGATATACTTAGCGCATGATCACGTTCAAAAACGTGACAAAAGTATATCCGCCAGACACGCATGCACTTGCCGGCGTGAGTTTTCATATCAAGCCGGGGGAGTTTGTGTCGAT
>CAYSXU010000030.1:0-11188 GCA_964435095.1 uncultured Gammaproteobacteria bacterium
GGCCGAGGCTTCAGCCTGCTCAACACGAGCTTTAGCGGCCGCATAAGCGCCTTCAGCTGTCTTTTTTACTTCATTAGCTAAGGCACCGATTGTTCTGCGCTCTTCTTCAGTCAATTTTGGTAAATCCTGTAAGACATCAACCAAACGTCCTTTACGTCCCAAAAATGCGACTCGCGTCGCCTCAAGTTCATCTGAAGTCGTGACCAAGGCGAATGCGGCTAAGCAGTCGGCCTGGAACTGTCGCAGGGCATCTTGCATAAATGGAGTAGTCTTTCATTGCTTCTACAATATCTAGAAGAAATTCACAATATCACGATACGTGATGATTAGCACAAGCAGCATGAGAATGAGGAACCCCGCAGTATGTACCGCTTGTTCAATCTTCTGACTATTCGGCTTTCGTCGAACCGCCTCGATCGCCAAAAACAGCATTCGGCCACCATCGAGCGCTGGAAACGGCAGGATATTGATGACTGCCAAATTAACCGACAACATGGCGGCAAACTGAACTAAATGCGCCAATCCAAGCTCGGCCACTTGACCGGTCAATACAGCAATACCAACCGGACCAGACAACTCAGCGGCCACCTCGGCTCCTTGAAATAAACCAGAAATCAATTGAACAAATGCGCCGACAACGCTACCTGTCATTTGGAGCGTCGTTCTCACGCCCATAAGCGGCGCCAAATACCATGGATAACGAATGGTGCCAGTTTCCACTAGAGCTACACCAACTCCGTTACGTCCGATCGCCTCAATGTAAGCTGGCGTCACGTTTAATGTCTTCACCTCGCCGCGTCTAGCTATAACAAGCTCAAGGTCTTCTCCGACTGCCTCTGGAATCATGGCTTGGCGCGCAGCCTCGCCAGTCGTGTAGGCCTCACCATCAATTGAAATTATACGATCGCCGACTTCAAGCCCAGCCTGCGAAGCCGGTGTATCTTCGACTACTTCGACGATATTGATAGCGCGATCGGTAATAACCGCCTTGGGATCTACGCCATCTTCAACGATTGCCGGAAGACCAAAGGCAAAACCAGCACTAAATAAAACCGCCGCGAGTAACAAATTCATGAGCACGCCAGCAGCTAGAACAAACAGACGCGGTAAGATTTTTTTGCTCGCAAAACTGTCGACATCACTACGATTTTCTCCGCTCTCGCCTTTAATGCGAACAAAGCCACCAAGCGGAATGGCATTCACGCTCCAGATCATGCCGTCTTTGTCTTTCTTCCCAAAAATTCTAGGTGGAAAGCCGATGCCGAATTCCTCAACCTTCATGCCCGAGCGCCGCGCAGCAGCAAAATGCCCCCATTCGTGCATAAGCACGAGGAGCGAAAGAATAACGAGAAAGAGGATGACGGTGCCAATCATAGTCGGAGGCATTGTACGTGGAGCGGGCTGGAACGGCAATTATTGTATAGATGCTATTGCTCGTTTGAACGCCTCGCCTCGTTCTTCAAAATTTTTAAACTGACCATAACTCGGGGACGCAGGAGAAAGGAGCATTACCTGACCTTCGGCGAGATGTTGGGTAGCGTCTTTTACCGCCTCATCGAGCGTTTTCACGGCCATTGCCTTCCCGCCGGCTTTTGCAATCGCTTCCAAAATCCGATCGCCACCTGGCATAACATAGACGTGCACGCCGAGTTCAACGACACGCTTTGCAAGCTCGTCAAAATGATAACCACGGTCCTGTCCTCCCAAAATGATCGCGCCCAATCGATCAGCAAAAACTTCGATTGCCGCGAGCGCTGACTGCGGCGTGGTTGAAATCGAATCGTTAACGAACAGAATTCCGTGCACGGTCCCCACGTCTTCAAGTCGATGTGGTAACGGCGTAAAGCTCGCAAATGCCGACGCTACGTCTTGACGACCGATATGCAAAAAGTCGGTTACCGCGAGCACAGCGCTCGCATTTTCACGGTTGTGCTCACCTCGTAATGTAAGCGTATCAAGCACCGGATCGTCGGAAAGGTGAAACGGAATCGCACGCGATTTTACGCACTTAGCAAGTTCGAGCAGTTGCGAAAACCGTTCGTTGTATACAAAAATATCAGTCGACGCTTGCGTATCTGCGATGCGCATCTTTGCCGCATGGTAGGACGCCACATCACCGTGCCAATCCATGTGTTCCTCGTACAAATTAAGCACAACAGCAATATCTGGACCGGTGGTGAGATCGGCTAACTGGTAGCTCGACATTTCAATAACCATCACGGTTCCATCGGGTTCGTCGATATGTTCAATGCTCGGGGAACCGATGTTGCCAATAAGGACGCAAGGAATACCCGCGGTTTTAAGGACGTGTGCAAGAAGCGACGACGTTGTGCTCTTCCCTTTTGTCCCCGTTACGCCAATAAGCGTCCCACGCCCCTTGCGTTCAGCCATAAAGATATTCGTGGCTGACGTTACGTGCGCGCCTCGTTCAAGTATTTCCTCAACTACAGGACGATGCCACGGAATTCCTGGCGCTTTAATGACCACGGTTTCACTGGTGACCGTCATCAGTGCATCTTCAATCTGATGAAATGCGGACACATCCTCAAGCCGCTTCTCGTCAGTCACGATAATACGCGCGTCGGGAAGCTTGCGCCGCAATACGTCATAGGTCGCAGCACCTTCTTTGCCGTACCCAAAAATGACAATAGTCTTTCCCGAAAGTTCAGCGAGATGCATAAGCGATGGCCGAGTATTCCTCTGGCATGGCGTGTTCGTCAGATGGGGTCAGCTCTTTTTTGATCAGCGTGTCAAGATCCTTGCGATTCGTTAAAATATGTTGCACGAACCATTGCATAATCGGCGAGTCGTCATATTCACCCCGGCCTTCAACAAGCGCAAATGCAGCAATCACTTCGTCGGCGTCAGCGACGCATTCAAACGGCTTCATGACGCCACAACCAAGCAAGTCTTGATACAGCGGCAGTAATTCAGTCTTCATGAGTAAATCCTCACCAAAAATCTCGACCATCTTACGACGCGGAATGAACGCGGCCAAAATACTGAAGACAAAAGCGCACTTTGGACATTTCCCACACCAACGTGTCACCGTTGGCGCGCAAGACTGAGAGTAATTACGGTTACAACTCGAGAATATCATGAAGTACTTCCCATTCGCTGCGAAACGCCGAGCGATATCGAGCTCAGAAAATGGACGAAGCAAACTAAAGACGTGCACATTCCTACTTATCGAGGAATGAATATACGCCTGGAGTTCGCGTTCGACTTCAATGCTCTTGCTGTACTGATGGTTGATCGATACGCCGTCAACTACGACGTTCGGAATATTGGCACTGCGCTCGTTTGCAAAAATGACGTCGCGCTTGCCGTGGAGTATGGCGACGATTGAAGTTGCAAGCGAAACATACGCCGTGATCGGCACGTGTCCATTCCAGGCGCCCTGCTTGTTGAGCTCAAAAAGCTCTGTATCCAGCTCGCGCTCAATCACCATAAGCGGCTTGCCGACTTCAGCGGCGACTTCACGAATGCGAGCGTGTTTGCCAAGCATGACAAGATCGAACGCTTTATCGGCCTTACGCAACATCTCAATAGCAACCAATGAGTCCTTGCCTCCGCCAATTGGCAGCAGCGCGCCCTCCCCCGCCGTCTCCCCCACTACCCTAGCCTCAGTTTCCGCAGGAAAATGAATGTAATCACGAAAATCAAGATTGTTCTTAAAAAAGAATTCACCAAGTCCCATCGTGTACAACTTATCCCAAAATGCCGCCTCATCCTTGGTTAACTTGCCCGATTCAACAACAATCTTCGGCGGCAACTTCGCCTTGTAGTAACTCACGCCTCCGATGAGGTGCAGCGCGAACAAAGCGCGATCGAGCGCCACGTCAATCCCACTAGGCAACATGGCCGGCAACGGAAACTTCACGCGCTCGACAAACTCTTGTTCATCGATCACATACACGAATCTGGCTTCCCCCGTTTTTCGATCAAAGCTGTATGAATGAAAGGTGAATGTCTGTGCCGACGACTGGATTGGGTTCATACATTTGAAAATTCATCGAGCCAGCCGCGCAATAGCGCCTTTGTTTCACCAGGATTCGCTACAGCAACAGCATCAATGCCAGTTTTGAGTACCGCATGATCGTTCCCCCCTTCATAAAGCGCATCGCCAACGAACACCATTTCAGGAACCGTTATACCGAGATGCTCTTCGATTTTACGAACACCGTATGCTTTGTCGATTCCCTTTCGTGTAACGTCAATCGAAGTAACGCCAGGAATCTTAATCTCGAAATCAGGAAGATATACTGCAAGCGCCGCAGCAATCTCGGGTCGTCGATCTTGCGTTTCCTTCCACTGTTTTTTGAGCTCAAGCGGAGCCTGCTGTCCTAAGGCCGAAAACGTCACCTGTGTTCCACGATCTTCGATAACTTCGCCGTACAGCGTTTCGGGATGATGGTAACCAATATCCTGAAAAGCATGCTCAAATGCCTGCATGATCTTTGTACGCTCTTCAACGGTCATTTCGTCGGCATACACCTGATACCAACCAGCATCGTAGCAGTAGAATCGGGTACCAGTCGTCGGGAAAAAATACAATCGCTTCAACTGCTCATCCGTGCAACGCAGCGCTGGAAGCTGACGCTCGAATTGCTCGAATGCGCCACCGGAGATAATTGCGACCGAAACCCGATCAAGCAAACGAGCAAGAATACCGGCCATTTCCTCGTCCATTGCCGATTTGCTCTCGGTGAGCGTTCCGTCGAGATCAAAAGCGACCAATTTCTTGCCAAGAATTGAAACGTTAGAGTTCATAGTTAGCCAAATTTTTGTTTTGACGTCAGACACAAAAACACGTAGCATAACGATAACAAGAGTAACCTATTGCGGCAATGCCGCGAACCTATGGAACCTATCCTTTTCCTCATCATCGGTGTTGTCGTGGTCGGTGGACTTTGGCTCGTCATCGTGTTTAACGGGCTCATTACCTCGCGCAACCGCGTTGATGAGTCATGGGCGGACATCGAGGTTCAGCTCAAGCGTCGCTATGATCTTATCCCAAATCTTGTAAACACGGTGAAGGGATACGCAAAACACGAGTCGTCAGTTTTTGAAAATGTGACCAAGGCCAGAACTGCTGCTATGAGTGCAGGCTCGGCGGCTGAACACGCCCAAGCTGAAAACATGCTTTCACAGACCCTTAAGTCGCTCTTCGCTGTAGCTGAAAGCTATCCGGATCTTAAAGCTTCTGGCAATTTTGCCCATCTTCAATCCGAGCTCGTCGATGCTGAAGACAAAATTCAGGCAGCACGTCGTTTTTACAACAGCCAAGTCCGCGACTTTAACACCAAGCTACAAGTCTTCCCCACAAACATGGTCGGCAATATGCTTGGATTCAAGAAGCGTGATTTCTATGATGCGCCCGAGGTTGCAAACGCAACTCCGGAGGTGAGTTTTTAAGCGATGAGTAAAGCTTGTAGGAACCAAGCCCTACAAGCTACCAGCTATACGCTACAAGCTCACACTATGTACAACCAAATTACTGCCAACAAGCGCAAAACTTGGGTGCTCATCGTCGTCATGACGGCTATCATTCTTGGCCTGTCGTGGTTATTTGGCACGGTTAACAACGTCGACCCCGGTTCAAGCATTCTCATGGGAACGATGTTTTCAACCGTCTACGCACTCATCAGTTACTACGCCAGCAGTTCGATCGCATTAGCTTCGAGTGGTGCTAAACAAATTCAAAAAGCCGACGCCCCAGAACTGTGGAATTTGGTAGAAAATCTGTGCATCGCCAATGGGCAACCAATGCCAAAAGTTTATATCATAAACGATCCGAGTCCTAACGCCTTTGCGACTGGTCGCGATCCATATCATGCTGCAATAGCTTTTACGACCGGTCTGGTCAGTATTTTGAACAAGCAAGAACTTGAAGGCGTTGCTGCACACGAACTCTCACATATCAAGAATTACGATATACGTGTCATGACCATCGTAGTTGTCATGGTGGGCGCCATCATGCTCATTGCAGACATGCTCTTGCGTGGCGGCCACATCTTTGGCGGACGCGACAATAAGAATGCTGGGGGCGCAGCCATTGTTCTTCTGATCGTCGGCCTCGTCCTAGCTATCTTGTCGCCACTTCTTGCACAGCTGATCCAGCTTGCAGTCTCGCGCAGTCGCGAGTACCTTGCGGACGCTTCCGGTGCTTTGCTGACGCGTTATCCCGCCGGCCTAGCCTCGGCACTTCAAAAAATCTCAAGCGTTGATCAACCACTAGCTAAAGCCAACCACGCCACAGCCCATCTATTCATCTCTAGTCCATTCGGTGCTGGGAAGAAGCGCGGCTTCTGGCGTGAACTCTTCTCTACGCATCCGCGTGTGGAAGACCGTATTGCGAAACTTATGAGTATGGGTGGTTAAGTCCGCTACTTCTGTCCCCTTATGAACGAACTGATTGAAAAATTCACCGGCCATCTCAAAGCTGTCCTGACTCGCGCTTTATGCTTCGTAGTTGAGACCGGCGGTGAAACGATCTCGCCCAGTCACCTGCTGTGGGCACTTGGTACAGAAGACGGTTCTATTGGGGCTGAAATCTTTCATAAAGCAGGCGTCTCAAAAGAAGCATTACGTTCGCTCGTCGGAGCCACGGCTCAAGCGGAATCAGTTATAACTCCAGCAGCGGTACATGCTACGCCGCTCCTGTCCGAAGAGGCCAAGTTAGTTATCGAAAAGGCCGTTCTAGCCGCCGGCATGCATCAACATCGCTACGTTGGCACTGAGCATCTTTTATACGGCTTAATGGAGCTTACCCCGGTCGACATCGATCATTTTTTGAGCCACGAAAAAGTGAACGAAAAAATCATTCAGGATAATCTCATTACTGTCTTCAAGACAACTGCCAGCTTCCCGGATTTTCCTAAAAACGAAAATAAAAACGACGTTCAAACAAAAACTTGTGAAGAGTGCGGGCATGTTCACCCGGTGGGCAGCGAGACTGAACAAGACGATCCAAAATCTACAGCGCTCGAATATTTCACCGACGACCTAACTGCCAAAGAAACCGCCGAAGGCATCGATCCAGTAATCGGCCGCGAACGTGAAATTGAGCGGGTCGTCAACATCCTGTCTCGCCGTACCAAAAATAATCCCTTACTACTTGGCGACCCCGGTGTTGGCAAGACGGCCGTCGTTGAAGGACTAGCCAAGCGTATTGTAGAAGGCAACGTGCCAGACGCAATCAGCAATTGCCGGGTTTTACGACTCGACATGGCGGCGCTTGTTGCTGGAACAATGTATCGCGGCGATTTTGAATCACGCCTCACCCAAGTGATCGACGAAGTACGCGAACATCCTGAAGTGATTCTATTTATAGACGAGCTTCATACCATTATTGGGGCCGGCGCTGCTTCAGGTTCGCTTGATGCTGCAAATATCTTAAAACCAGCACTGGCACGCGGCGAAATCCGCTGTATTGGAGCCACTACCCAACAAGAATTCAAAAAACACATTGAAAACGATCCGGCACTTGAACGACGTTTTGCTCCCGTCTTCATCGACGAACCAACAAAAGAACAGACATTGGCCATCTTGGAGGGTCTAAAAAGTCGCTACGAAAAACATCATCACGTGTCATATACGCCAGAGGCCATAAAGAGCATAGTAGCGATTACCGATAGACACATGACGGGGCGCCAATTCCCAGATAAAGCCATTGATCTCATGGATGAAGCCGGCGCAGCAGCTAATACTCACAGACCCAACTCAAAGCTTACAAAAAATGTCCGCGTGCTTGAAGCCGAACTAGCTCGTACACGCGAGGAGAAAGCGATCGCTGTAGCCGAAGAACGCTTTCCTGACGCGCTCGCTCTCAAAGAAGAAGAGGCGGCACTGAACGACGAGTTGGCCCGCCTGAACAAAAAGACTCCCACCATTGGAAAAACAACGATCGACGTTGATTTTGTATTACGCGTTGCCTCGCGCATGACTAATGTTCCGCTTGAACAGCTCTCAGCCGATGAACATACGGCGCTGCGTGAATTAAATGATCGTTTAAAACACCACGTCATCGGACAAGACGTTGCGGTTGGACGTGTGGCGGCGGCCATCCGACGAGCCAAACTGGGTCTAAGCCGAAGTGACCGTCCGCTGGCCTCATTCCTCTTCGCCGGCCCATCAGGCGTCGGCAAAACCGAGCTCGCACGCGCTATTGCCCGCGAAGTATTCAGCGACCACAAAGCCTTTATTCGTCTTGACATGTCCGAGTTCTCAGAAGGCTTTACCGTCAGCAAGTTAATCGGCGCTCCGGCTGGATATGTTGGCTATCGCGAAAGCGCCAAGCTAACCGATGCGCTGCGGGAACGTCCGCACGCTGTCATTCTATTTGATGAACTTGAAAAAGCTCATCGCGATGTCCAGGCACTGCTTCTGCAGATACTGGACGAAGGCATGATAACCGACGCCACGGGACGACCAGTCAGCTTCCGCAACGCAATCGTAGTCATGACGACGAACGCCGGACGCGAACGTTTTGAACACGGCGCGCTCGGATTTGGAGAAAATACCCGAATTCCTCAAGTGGAAGATCTTCGCCCAACACTCGAAGAACACTTCCGCACTGAACTACTCAATCGTATCGATCACATCTGCGTATTCCGACCGCTTACGGCTGACGACATCACAAGAATTACACAAAAGGCTCTCAGCGAACTAGTCGAGCGGCTCTCTAAACGAAATATCAATGCTACGTTCGGAAAAACACTTGCCTCAACGCTTGCCAAATCAGTTTCGCCTAAACATGGTGCGCGCGAAGTTCATCGAATCATCGAAGAACGAGTAGAGCATCTAGTCGCAGACGCCCTCTTGTCAGGAAAACGCCGCAACAAAACGCTCGCTATCACCGTCGACAAAACTGGAAAAATTAACGTGCGGTAATTTGAAAGGACGCTCCGGCGTCTTTTCTGTTTCCCAGCCCTTTTCATGCTATAATTTAGCATATGGCAGCGCAGGCAGCTCTCGCTCAAGGCGTATCATCGCCTGCGGTAAACGCCGCACAGCTTCAGGCTGGCCGTATAGCATCGCTCAGGCAGCGCGACGGTATTTCATCTGGCAATATTGCAGTGCCGTCATTTTCGGGCAATGAAACTGATGAAGCCGACGAACTACAGCGCGATCAGAACGCCGATCGTTTTGCAAATGGCATCGGCTCTCCGCTCCCATCACTGTACATAAACTTAGGAGAAAATCAGGACGAACAATCAGAGTCAGCAAATAGTGATTCCGAACAGTATAGTCAGTCTTCAGATATGGACGAAGAAGCGATGCGTGCCTACACGTCGCTGCAGTCGCAAACTGAAGAAAACGAACAAAGCAGGCTCCGATTGCGTTCAATTCTTAAAAACATCAAGGCTAAAGAAAATACTGAGGAATACCAAAAAGCATTGGACGAGTTAAGACAATTTCTACAAAAACGACAGATCGATCTATATTCAAAAGGAGCATCAATCGTCGATGAAGGTGAATTCGCGGAGATGCTAGATACCGTCGGAATGGCTATTTCGACATCCCAGATTATCATCAGCATTTTTCAAGATTCCATTCCTGACAAAGTCAAAAAAACAATACCTATCCCGCCACTCCAATTCTCCAAGAGCGCCATGGATGTAGCCATAGGGGCGATAGATATTTCGGTCGGCTTAAAATACACACTCATTCTTTTTGTACTCGCTCCTTATATCATCTCTTTTTTTACGAATATGTACGTCGCTATTTGCGGTTCAAGCGCTCCATGTGACGCAATCTGGGGTGCGATATTCAACACAATTGGACTCTAAATATGTCTGAACGCACCTCATTTATTCTGAAGTTGCTCGGCTTCATCGCGGCTACCAGCTTGCTGGCTTTTGGACTGTATTTCGTATTTTTCCGTCAAGAACAGCCCGCGATTGAAGAAGTCGACGAAACCGACGAAACGATCGGTGGCCTCCCAACTTCCGGGCCAGGCAGCGAACGTACGCCGTCTGACGACACGACTGACGATACGACTGAAAGCGGACGACTTCCGCCATCACAAATTGCCGACGGCGGAGAAACTTTTACCAACCTACTTACAAATTCACGTATCGTCTCGCCAACCGTCACATCATCCGGCTCAGTCGCCTATTACGATCCAGCTGACGGGCGTTTCTATACTATCGACGAAGAAGGCAATCTCGTCGCTTTATCACGAACACAATTTCCTCAAGCTGAGACTGTAGTTTTTGCTGACGATGCCAGCGCAGCCGTACTCGAATTCCCCGATGGCAGCAATGTAATTTACGACTTCAACGCTGCCAGCCAAGTAACCTTGCCAAGCCACTGGGAAGAATTTTCATTCACGGAGGGTGGCACGCAGGTTGTTAGTAAAAGTATTGGTAGCGACGCCTCAAACCGTGCGCTAGTTATCACGTCAGTTGATGGCTCAGGCACAGAAGTCATTGCGGCTCTAGGCGATAATGATAATAAAGTTGACGTAAATGTATCTCCAAATAACTCAATCGTAGGCTTCGCACGAACTGGCGGAGCGTCAAATGCTTTTGGCCGCCAAGAAATTTATTTGATCGGCATGGACGGCGAAGCGAGCGGTATCTTGATTGTTGATGGCAGCAATTTTTCAGGTATCTGGAGCCCGGACGGAGCCCACCTCCTGTATTCGGTTGCTGACCCAAGCGATGGTTATCGATCAGCCTTGTGGTATGTTGATAGCCGCGGCGATCGTAAAGGCGATGTACGTATAAAAATCGGCATTAAGACGAGCGTTGAAAAATGTACATTCGCCAGCACTGAAACTATCTACTGCGCGGTTCCACGTGATATGGCCCCAGGCGGCGGATCTGACATAAGCATTGTCGACAGCTATGACGACGTTTACAGCATTAGCTTGCCGTCAGGTCGCGCTACGCTCATAGCTATTCCTGCAGCTGATACTAAAATGTTTGATCTGCGCGTTTCAGACGACGGCGAGTTGCTTTATTACACAGATAACTCCGGACGTCTGAATTACATCCGGCTTAAATAGCCAGATTCCCTATGCGCTATTACTGGCATTTTATCGTCGCAGTCGGCGTCATTGGCGCCATCGTACTCATCTTCTTTCTGTTTTCACTTCGCAATAACGACGACATAACTTTCACCGACGACGAGCTCCCAACAACTCCGTCAATCACCTTCGTCGCTCCAGCGCGCGGTC
>CAYSXU010000031.1:0-10785 GCA_964435095.1 uncultured Gammaproteobacteria bacterium
CATTTGATTGCGGAAGTTCGTCATTCCGAAGTAAATGACATCATTTTCGTGATCGTGAGGATAGCGCATGGTCATACCTTAGCTAAACAGGAAGATTCGGCGGAACATCGTTATCATCAGTTTGGCCCATAGCTGGTGGGACTCCATGCATTGGAGTTTGGAAGCCGGGTGCAGACGGAGTTGGTAGCGCAAAATGTGGAGGTTCGGCAAGCGAACTCAGCGCTTCAACTTCTTTTTCGTCACTCTGCATCTGCTTCCAGTTTGGTAACGATGTCTCGCCTTCGGCTGCATACAGCAAAGTATCAGGCGCTTCAGCTCGACGCGCTCCAAGCTTAGTCAACACCGGAGTACGCGCATCGGCCGCTGGGAAGTGGAAGAAAGTAGCTAACTCGGTCACGTTCAAGATGTATGGCGTAGCGCCGTCAAATTTACGTCCTTGATATCGTTTAACGATTCTCTTCTGTTTATTCGGCATAGCCCAAGCCTGCCAGAAGTAATCATCTTTTGGTACTGAAGGTGGATGGATGCCAAATCCATTCAGATATTGATGAGTGAACGCAGCAAATACGCCCTTCGCTCCAGAAGCCAACAGACCCTTACGGAAATTCGATTTCTTTCCCGCGTAAATCCACCGTATCTTAGCCAACCAACCAACTTTTGAAATCTTTTCAGCTACTGCCTCAAGCTGCAAACGCTCTTGTGGAGTTAAACGGAACATCCGAAAATCGTCTTTCTTAGCTTCGGCATGCGCATCGGCGCCACCGCCGCCGATAATTTGCGAGACGACCCCCTTGGGCAACCACAAAGCCGCCTCGCTCAACATTTCAAACGAGCTCTGCTTATGCTTTTCTTCTTTGCCCATCATGGTATTCAAGTATTTCGCGCCTTCCTTAACCCAGTCGCTAGTTTCTGGCGGCTTAACTAATAACTGAATCCAAAAATGTTCGCCCGGTTGCATTTTGCCCATTAATTCAAGAATTGGTAGAAGCGGATCCTTAAAGCGAAAATCTTTTTCACCTTGATGCTCAAATTCTTCGTATGTCTTTATCGGCAAATATTGCGGATTAGATAAGATCATCTCAGCGCCAAAAACATTGTATTCGTCATTAGGGTATTCAGTCGGAATATCATGCGAGTAGTCTTCTATCTCCATTATTTGCGCTTCCGGATATTGCGCATAAATAGCCGCCTCAACCAAGTCTCGTACCTTATCGATTGTACGAATAATGAATTGGATGCGTCCGCCGTTGCTTACAATCTCAAAACTAAATTTTGTTTGCACCTTTCCTACCAGCCACTTTTCACGCCAGGTTATACCTGATTTTACGCCAGCTAAGTTAGTAAAAAAGTTCTCCATGCCTTTTGGCGTGTTGATCGCATCTTGCGGTACATTAACCTCGAGCAATATCCATTTGAGCGCTTTCTGGTATTTTTCTTCTTTCATGTCGACCCAGACATGGGTCAAGCCCCAAATGATAACCGCAAAAATAGGAAACCATCCAACCGCTAGCAACGCGTGAGACAAGATCACCGGTAGCGGCGTAGTTACCAAATAGTGCTCGACGACTGGTGGTAGGTTCAACGTAATACCAAGCATAATTGGCTTAAGTATAACACGAGCCTTATAAGCCTGTGCAAACGAAAAACACGAGCCTTGCAGCTCGTGTTTTGGCTTATTCCTTATTTGACCAACGCGCCAGCAACGGACTAGCTATGAAGATTGATGAATAGGCGCCAGCGGCGATACCAATCATGAGCGCCAATGCAAACGATCGGATTGTCTCACCGCCTACGATGACGATCGCAAGCAGCGGTAAGAGCGTAGTAAGTGTGGTGTTAATCGAACGTCCAAGCGTTTGTACAATACTTGAATTGACGATTTCACTGAACTCACGATCAGCGTGACGGTTACGCGTCAAGTTCTCTCGCGTACGGTCGAGCACGACGATCGTATCATTGATCGAGTAGCCAAGTACGGTCAGAATCGCCGCCACAAAAGCCGTATCAACCTGATATCCCAAAAAGTGACCGAGAACAGCGAACACACCGAGCGGTATAACCACGTCGTGCAGAGCGGCCACCATAGTGACCACACCATACTTCCACGAAGCCACTGGATACGACACTTTGCGGAAGGCCCAAGCGATATACAAAGCGATTAATACCAACATGACCACGACCGCCTTTGAAGCTTTGTTCTTCAGCTCGTCGCCGATAACCGGTCCTACGCTGTCATACTTAGTTTCAGTCACTTCTTGAACAGCCGAACGGATAGCCTCAAGTACGCGCTGGTGTTCTTCCTCAGTCAACGGTCCCAGTCGGACAAAATAGCCATTTGCGCCTGACGACTGCACGACGGCTTCAAAGCCTGACGCAGCCACGGCTTCCCGCACAACATCCGACGAAGTACCCGGCGCTTCTATCTGCAACACGCTACCGCCCGTGAAATCAATGCCGAAATTCAGCCCGAAGATTGCCAATGCGGCGATTGCCAGCACTACAATCGCACCCGAAATGCTGAGCCAGAGCTTTGAACGACCGATGATATCGAAGGTCTTCATACTTATTCTTTACCTTCTTTTTTAACCCCCAAGAAGAACAGTGGCTGACGTAGCGACTTGCGATTGACCACTGATCTGAATTGCAGACGCGTTATAACCATAGCTGTAAAGAGTGACACCAAAATACCAATAGCCAGCGTCAAGGCGAAACCACGAATCGATCCGGTGGTCAGCGAATACAATACCAACGTACCAATAAGCGTAGTCATGTTTCCGTCGCGGATGGACGGCCAAGCGCGATGGAACGCTTCTTTGACCGCTGACGGGAGATCTCGTCCGTCGCGCAGCTCCTCTTTCAGGCGCTCGAAAATGAGAACATTAGCGTCAACTGCAATACCCACCGAGAAGATGAATCCAGCAATACCTGACAGCGTCATGGTGACACCAAAGACCTTATACAGTGCCAAGTTGATGAGGGCGTAGATGATCAGTGAAACTACAGCGAATACTCCAGCCAAACGATAGTAAGCAATAATGAAGGCAGCAACTAGTAGGAACCCAACTAAACCGGCTTTGACGCTCAGATCTAATGACTCCGCACCAAGCGTCGGACCAATCGTCTGTTGACTGATCACCGAAATCGGCACAGGCAACGCACCGGCATTCAAGCGTTGAGCCAACAGCTTGGCTTCTGCCAGGCTGAAGCTGCCGGTAATCGTCGCTTGTCCGCCGTAGATCGCTTGTTGAACGACTGGGGTGGTAATTGGTTCACCGTCAAGGAATATACCAATAACCTTTCCGACGTTGACCTCAGTCAATTCAGCAAACAAGTCAGCACCCTCGCTGTTGAAATCAAGAATGATGAGCGGCTGATTAGTTTGCGGATCAAACGCGACCGAGGCGTGTTTGATGTGTTTACCCGAAAGTTCAGTATTAACCCACGGATCGATGATCAAAACATCCGACAACGTCGTCCACGGCATTTCAATCACTGAAATCTCATACGAGTTTTCAGAACGCGACGATGTACGATAAAGAATATGATAGCCGAATTCCGTCTCAACGATGTCGGAAATGCGACCATCGCGTAGAGCTAGAGCAGCATCTTCGAAAGTCTTCACCATCTGACCCGCAGTGATGAATCCAAGTTCCCCACCAGTCTCGCGGTTATTCGCGTCGTCAGAATATTCCTTGGCAAGTTCGGCGAAATTATTTCTGTTCACTTTGGACTTTGCCTCTTCGGCGCGCACCAGAGCCTCTTCCTTGGTGCGGGTCTGGTCACACCGTTTGGCCCCAGAATAACAAATCAGGATGTGCGAAACTTCTGGTTCTACAATTTTTTCTTTTGAGAGGTAATCGACGACGTAAATGCGCGACGTGCTCTCATACAAGCCGTCAATCACGCCTGGACGCAACCGGCCTGATTCGATCTGATCAACAAGGCCACCGAATTCGTCGTCGTCGCTCGTAACAAAACCAACGTAGCCGTCAGCATCTTTGGTTGAGTTGATTGAATTCGTCTTAGCCAACTGAGAAAAGTCCTCACCCGAAAGGGCAGCTTCCATCACGGCTACTGCAGCCGTACGTTCTGAAATCTGTGCAGTGTCAATGCGTTGCTGCTGTTCATCGGTCGGCTCTAGATCTACCGATTCGATGGGCGTTCGAAAAGCTAACACCGGTGTCTCACCGATCTGAGCAATTGCTAGGGCGACATCACTGATACCTGGCAAGTCAACCAGAACTCGGTAATGACCGTCGGCGATGTTGGTTTGTACAACCGGCTCGGCCACGCCAAACGCATTCACGCGACGCTCTATGACGTCGCGCACGCCGGACAAAGCATCCGCCCGGTCGGCTTCAGCGATCGACGATACGTCAGCCTCGTACACGAGATGCGCGCCGCCTTTAAGATCCAAACCCAGCCGATAATCCACGACTAAAGCTTTGGGGAAGTGAAACCCAACCTTAGCTTCCATGACGTCCATGGCGGAGTTCCATGGTCTAGGGAAAATCCAGGCCAACACCGCGAGGGCGACAAGGCCTAGGATGACGTTGCGAATAAAACGACGGAAACCCCACACACTCTTACTTAACACCTGAAGGAACTTGAGGAGGCCGTTTCCGGCATTTTGGATCGCCCGCTTGAGCATAGTGCACAGCATTCTAAGAAAACGGCTAACAAAAAACAAGCCCGCTGTTGATATACGGTGGAAATTAAAAAGACGGAGGCTGATTACTCCGTCAATTTCGCTAATTCTTCTTAAATCTTACACTGAACAGTGGGACCCAACGGGCGTTATACTCGTCGACGATCTCGACCGTCTGATTACTCACATACATGTTGAGCGCCACGTCGGCCAGCAATATGATGTCGGTCTTGATGTCTGCAGATAGCTCTTCCAAGCGCTCGACGTCTACATCTTTATTGAGGATTTCGTTCTCTATTGCCTTTTTCTCGGAACGGAGCTTTTCCATCTCCTCGACAATTTTCAGGTAACGCTGATTGTTCCTCAACTGATCCTGAAAGCTTTCTTTGATCTCTTTGCGCTGTGACTTTTTCTCTTGCAGTCGCTGATGAAGTTCTTGGAGGGTAGGCATAATGAAAATTTGCTTCGGCATGATAACACGGCTCTGACAGGAAGGTTATCCACGGGCAGGCTGCCACTATAGATCCATCGGATTTCCGCGTGGAAGCACTGGCGCGCTGTTATGGATCATGCTCATGCGAAAAACAATCATGGCTCCACCAACTAACGTCACAAATAGCACAAGCGCAGAAATGGCAATCAGAGCTTCATTTTTCTGCGAATAACCCACGGCAAAACCCACGGCCGAAAGCACAAGAAGCAACACAAGAATAATCATAGATGCTTCGACGATAGCGCAAAGGCATGTAGACGGCGACGTCGAAAAAACACTTGAGAACAACGCAATCGCCGCCCCTCCTAAGGGCGGCGAGACGACTAACCGACGAGCGAACGAACACGCTCGGCGAGCTCGCGAGCGAGTTGATCGCGATTGTCGTGTGTAACTTCGATCACCTCGACGTCGCGACCCTCCCTCTCCTTCACCATGAAGGTGAACGGGTGGTACGCGGCGTGCATAGTGCCGATGATCGGCTTCGAAGCTCGGAATGCGCGAGTGACTGCGGCGCAGAACGCATCGGAGGCGAGCTGCATGTTCGCGAGCTCGTCAATCACGACGACGTTGTAGTACGTAACAGCACGATCGATGGCCTCAGGAAGAAGCTGATCGATCACACGACGATCGATGCCGTACTTGCCCACACGAAGCGGACTTTCGAACCCGCGATGCGCGAGCTGTACCTTACGGCCGCTCATGAATTCGACTTCGAACCCGACGCGCTCGCCGTTCACACGGATTTCGTTTGTCACGAAGCCACCCAAACGGTGACGATGCTGCTCGATAGCCGCGCGAAGAGTCGTTGATTTCCCCACTCCCGGCTGCCCGGTCAAGAACACGTGTTTCTTCATGCATTCCCCCGCACCAGACTATGCCTCGTTCGATTGCTCGTCAAAAACACAAAACCACCCGGAGGTGGCTGTGTAAAACCTAGCGTCGCTTTGGCGTCGGACCTTCGCTCCAAATCATGACAAGAATGATCATAGGAATTGCGAATGCGAGCCATGTGCCAAGCGTGATGATAAGCGCACCAATCGGATCTGCGCCGGCAAAAAGGAACGAATACACCCCGCCTCCTACCGAACAAAGAACCCAAAGAGTGATAATGACTTTTTGTGCTGTATTCATATGGTGCGATTATACACTAACCAAAACTAGCTCTATTTTTCGTGAGCGATTTGCAAAACAGCCTCAAGTATTTCCGACACTTCAGTTGCATTATCGCTATTACCCATATGACCTCGACCGTGAAGCAAAACAACATCAGCTCCAAGTTGGCTCTTAAAAAAGTCGATGTTCTCAAGCGGTACATAACGATCGTCGTCTGAAAAGATCGCGGCAATTGCTCGCGCATTTGCTTTTACTTTTTCGGTTGCAATCGGCGTCGTCAACCACGGCTGTGCATCTTGTTCATCGTCAGCCGTACCAATGGATCCGGGAATCAACGAGAAAAACCCCGCAACAGCCACAAACCCGCCAATGTGCACATCGATCGACGCAAGGTATCGCATGATCGTCTGCACACCCATGCTGTGCCCAATGAGATATAGTTGTTCATCCGGCGTCCCGATAACTTCCGACAACTTCGGCACCCACGTTTCAATATGCGGATGCGCGGCGTCAGGCATTTGCGGAACCGTCACCGCAAACCCTCGCGATTCAAGCTCGCGCTTAAGCCACGGAAACCAGCACTCCTGCGGAAACCCGTCCCAACCGTGAACAATAATCGCGCGTTTCATAAGTTAGCCGTTAAATTCAGCAATCAGAATTCCTTTTGCATTTTCCTGACGGTCTAGCTCAAGCTCAGCCGCGTACGCCGAGTGTACGCTCGTCAACGCAACGACAGCACCATCAACAATAACGCCAGGATCAATAAAACGAAATTTCTTCATGATGGGATGGGGGCGACGAGGCACCTGCGCAAGCGATCGTTGAGACAACAATGCAATACCCGCCCGAATGAACGTATCATCCACGGCTCTAACCTTGGCGAGAACATCCTCGTCTCTCTGCCAAAAATCGTCAAACGCAATCACGCCAAGCTCCATGGCGCGACGTAACACTTGCACAAAAATGGTAAATCTTGACGCTGATTCGTAACCACCCCAGTGCTCACGCTGCATGCGGGAATACTCTCGCGCAAACACAAGAGCCGACTCCTCGTTTTCAAAAACAAGCGCACCCTCTTTCACTGTTATCGCCAAAAGTATCTTTGCGGTAAATGCAGAGCCGAGTTCGCGCAGCGAGTAATCGAGACGATCCGCGCACAGATGCGGAGTAGAACGTTCAAGCAACGAAAAATTGCGATAGTCGGCAACGCGTTCAACTACGTAGCCATACCGCGCTAGAATGTCGGGAATGTCCGTTGTACGAATGTAGCGCTCGTGTTGGCTGTCTTGAAACCCTTCCTTCGTTCCAGGATCGGCTACAAAAAAATCGATGACGTGCGAAAACGCCGTGTGTGACACGTCGTGCAACAAGCCGGCAACCTGCTCTTCTTCACTCGCACCGTACTTGCGCAAAAGAAGCATGACGCCAACACAATGCTCGAACCGAGAATACCCAACACGAAAATTGAGCTCATCTGGCATGCCAAGTTGCGCGATCCCCTTCAGCCGCTGCATTGCCTGTGACCCAATGAGATCAACGAGAACCGGCGAATCGATCTCGTGTGTTCCGTAGATGAGATCATGAATAACCATACGCAATTACCCTACCATAATTCCCTTTAAACAGCGTCACCACGAAAGCGACCAAAAGGAATCATACAGAAAATCTGATGACTTTCACGACCGTATCTAGCCCAACGCCGTCACCGTAGAATTTTCGCAATGTCGTGTACATTTCTTCTTCGCTCGCGTAACGTTCGTGTCCAACAAAATCATCTTCGGTCAGTTCGCCGAGCGTCTTCTCGTACGCCTCACGAATCGTCGTCTTACCAAACTCCTCCCCCGTCTCCCACCTCAACAATTGGAGTTCGTCGCCTGACTGTAAATCTTTATCGTCAAACAGACGAAACGTCGCCGTCTTTTCGCCGCGAAGAATTTTGTCCGCAAGGTTGTTTCGAAACTTCACTATTTTCATATACTTGAGCAAAACTCAGCAGCGTCTCTCACGTTTTCGCTGCCTTTTGCGAAATCTTATACCTCAGCTTGGCGGGCTCGACAAATGCCACAGTCCTGGCACACCTAATATGGAGGGGACATGCGTCAGAACATCGGTTTTTGGACGATTCTGCTCATGAGCTGTGAAGGGACGATCTTCGACCCGACGTGGATGACGACCAACGAAAACGAAGACGACTCCTATCACTACGGCATGCCAACGAACGAAGAGAGCGAAAGCCCGGCTCCGGCCCCCGATTCGGAATACTCCCCCGCCGACAGCGCAGCGGAGACGGGGGCAGACTCGGACACGGACGACACCGCAACCACGACCGACTCCGACACAGGCATCACAACGGACACGGCGGACTCGGACAGCGGCGCGTCGGACACGTCTACGGATTCGGCTAGCGACACCGCACTCGACTCGGGCGACCCCATTCCCGATCCCGTCACGCCAGTCGAGCTCAACGAGCTCTCGCAGTTCGTCGGCGAACCCGAGAGCCTGGCCGGCATGGCGATCACGAACGCCGGCGACATCAACAACGACGGCCACATCGACCTCCTCATCGGCGCGCCAGGCTACGACAACGAGGAGTCCGAACGCGATCCTACGATCGAAGTTCCTGCGGGGATGGCCTATCTCGTTCAAGGGCCGTTCAGTGCCGAGATCGACGAGCTCGCCTCGGCGCCCGTGCGTTTCCTTGGCGAACACGAGTGGGACATGGCTGGGACCGCGCTCGCGGCGGGCGACGTGAACGGCGACAGCGAAACGGACATCGTCATCTCGGCCGCCATGGGCTTCGACGACATGACGGCCACGGGGTCGCTCTACCTCATGACCAACTCGCCGCACGGCGACGTTTCGCTCGGCGACCATCTGTTCGCGCAAGGCGAGCAGGGCGGCGATCATTTCGGCTGGCGCGTGGCGCTCGGCGACATCAACATGGACGGCTGCGACGACCTCGCAGTCAGCACCCCGGAGTACCAGGCGTTCAGCAACGGCAAGACGGAGCTCTACATGGGCGGCAGCGATGGGCTCGCGTCATCGCCCGAGCTCACCGTACACGGCGAGATGGTCTACGACCGGCTCGGCTACGGACTCGCGTTCGGCGACGTCGATAGCGACGGACTGGCCGATCTCCTCATCGGATCAAGGGACGGCGACTTCCACGGAGAAGACGTGGGAACGATCTCGATCTTCTCGGCGGCCGAGCAATCAAGCGGCACGTACTACGCGGACGACGCGTCGGCAACGATCGGCGGACGTCGCGGAGGTGACGGCGCCGGAAAGAGCTTCGCAGTCGGCGACATCGACCTCGACGGGCGCAACGATCTTCTGATCGGCGCCCCGGGCGACGACCAAGAAGGCAACGAGGCGGGCGCGGCGTTCGTGATGCGCGGGCCGTTCGTCGGTGACATCGCGATCACGAGCGCGGCGGGAAGCCTGTTCGGCAGCGAGCGCCACGGAGCAGCCGGCGGTTCCGTCGACGTCGCAGGCGACGTAAACGGCGACGGGGCGATCGATTTCGTGATCGGTGCGCCGTGGAAGGACAGTGGTCTCACGACGAACGTGGGCAGCGCGTACCTCGTGCTCGGGCCAATGGTCGGATCGAGCGTGCTCGAGGAGCGTGCGAACGGGAGCATCATCGGGTCGTCGCACGACGATCGGCTCGGACGGCGCGTGCAGAGCGTCGGCGACGTCGACCTCGACGGACTTCCCGACTTCGCCATCACCGCTCCGTACGCCAATAACCGTTCGGGTATCGTGAGCATCCTCGGCCTCTAGCAGCAACGCGACACAACGTCGTGCGCCCCGCTCCCAACTGGGAACGGGGCGCTTCTTGTTAGCGAATTTGGAGTTTTTGGATAACAGGCCAATGAATTGGTCGAACGTTCGTTTCGTTTAAGTCGTTGGGATGCACCCATTGCATGTCCCGAATTTCGAATCCTTCGACCGTATTCACGACGTGCGCATCGCGCTTCGTGGGATCTATGAGCCGTGCCCGGTACGTCAAAATGACAACGTGCATGAACTCTTTGCTGTGGTCCATGAAGAAATCACTTTCGCCCACATAGAACGGTATATCCTCAACCTCAACGCGGAATCCCGTCTCCTCGTAAAACTCTCGGCGCAAGCCTTCGTGAATTCGCTCGTGAATCTCCACCCCGCCGCCCGGAAGATCGTATGACTCGCCCCACGCCGGCAACACCATCAAGATTTCGTCTTTCTCATTTTGGACGATGCCGTACGCCGACATACGCCAATGTACCGGCTCGCCTTCGGGCTTTTCGTGAATCTGCTGAAATCTGTCGCGATAGATTTTCATATCACTCCAGGAGTGAAAATGCTGAATTCGAATCACTTTTCATGGAACCCTATCGTTTGAGGGTCGACGGCCTTCTGGTCAAATAAACTTCGGATTGCATCAAAGACAACTTTAAACTGCTCGTCATAATGTCTTTCTATTGCTTCAATTTTCCGACGAAGATCATCATTTTCGACAAGCATTTCTCGCAGCTTAGAAAATGTGCGC
>CAYSXU010000031.1:10804-11043 GCA_964435095.1 uncultured Gammaproteobacteria bacterium
AGTTGAAACATAAAATCTTCTGGAAACCGTGCTTTATTTCTACGGACAGCTTGTTTAAATGCCTTAGTACTTACGCCGTAGAGCAAAGCGAGATCACGATCGATCATTACTTTTCTTGCACGAAAAACAAAGATTCGACTTTCAATTCTTTCTTGGGGTAGTAATCCATCTGCCATACCTTTGAATTCTAGCTCAAAACCGCCTGCCAATAAATTTGCATTTAATACAGCTACGAAACT
>CAYSXU010000032.1:0-1353 GCA_964435095.1 uncultured Gammaproteobacteria bacterium
CGGCGTTGATCGATAGTTTGTCACCAAACGGAATACGTTGGCGTTCGCGTACCGCTTTGGAAAATCGAGAATGTTTTTGATTTGCGCAGCACGAAACGAATAGATGCTCTGCGCATCGTCACCCACCACGAGCACATTTCGATGCGTACTCGATAGCAAATCAACAATCTCCGCTTGAATAATGTTCGTGTCCTGGAACTCGTCGACCAGCACATATTCAAACTGCATCGACAGCGCCTCGCGCAGCTGCGAGCTGTTCTGCAACAGTTCAAGCATAACAACCAACAAGTCATCAAAATCCATGGTCTGCTGCTCAAGTTTCGCTTGCGCAAAGCGGTTGATGACCATTTCAATCTCCCCCTGAATTGGCAAGAAGTGTTCATGCCGTTCGGCGAGCACGTCAGCCACCGTTTTACGTGCATTCACGCAGTACGACCGCAGGCCACGCAGCACGCCAGGCGACGGAAAACGCTTTCCTTTCGTGTCGATCTTGAGCTCTTTAATGCAAAGTTTCATGAGATCGTTGGCGTCTTCCTCGTCAAGAATTGAAAAATTGTGACCATACCCAGTATAGGCGCCATATTTTCGCAACAACCGATTGGCAACCGAATGGAACGTACCCGCCCAAACGCCGTGCGGATACGACTTCAACAACGCCTCAATGCGAACAATCATCTCCTTTGCCGCCTTGTTCGTGAACGTAAGCAGCATTATTCGATCCGGCGGCACGCCATGCTCAAGCAGCCACGCCACGCGGTACGTAATCGTCCTCGTCTTGCCACTTCCCGCACCAGCCAACACGAGCGTTGGGCCGTCTCCATGCTGAACAACCGCCAACTGTTCCTCGTTGAGCTCAGCCGCGTAATCAATATTGAGCTTTGGCGCCGCTCCGTCTTGGAGAACGAACTCTTTCATAAGGTCTTCATTCTAACACTCAATTCACGTTTTCTTGAAACCTGGTTTCAAGGTGGATAAGTGAACAATTTGGCTAATAGCATCTCACAATCTACAAAAATATTAGCAATACTGAAACCAGGTTTCAGTTATTTAAGGTTTCTAAACAAATCCACCGCCCGGGTGAGGGGCGGTGGACGACGCTGATCGCATCCGGAAGGACACATCAGCACGAGAGGGTGGACGAAGCATAGACTGTGCTCAACGTCCTGCCAAAGTGCATAGCCACCACACTTTGACCAGGTGCGGAATTCACCACACCCCGGCGTGCAGGCACACGCCTCTGCTTAGCTCGTCTCCCGACCGTAATCGGTTGGATTCCGTCGACCCCTCAAATCCCAAATGAGACGAACGCAGTGTCGCGAGAATATATCTGGGGAGCATTTACGTCAAACGAAA
>CAYSXU010000032.1:1363-5925 GCA_964435095.1 uncultured Gammaproteobacteria bacterium
AAAGCCTCGATAAAACAAATCCACCGCCCGGTTAAAGGCGGTGGACGACACTGATCGCATCCGGAAGGACACATCAGCACGAGAGGGTGGACGGAGGGCTCGCATTCCCCGTCCTTTAAAAGGCTCGAAAGCCCAATATCTGAGGCGGTACTCAACCCCGTACGGCCGTGGTCGGCAGACTAACCGTACTTCTCCTTTTCTATCCGCTGGACCGACAGATAGATCATACAGACCGCGCCGCCCGCAAAGAAACGCGACTGTCCCTCCATGACCACAATCACCCACGGAAGTGAGCATGAAGGCCATCTGTATGAAGAGCAAGGCGAACCTTAGCAGAATCTTAAGATTATTTCAAGTAATTCGCCTTATTCGCCAAATGCTCGTCGTACGTCTCAGCGTAATAAATCTCCCCCTCGTCTGTCGTGAGGAAGTAATAGTACGGGTTGCTTATTGGCTGGAGGACGGCGGTGATGGCGCGGAGGCCTGGGCTGCTGATGGGGCCTGGCGGCAAGCCAGGGTTTCGGTAGGTGTTGTAGGGAGATTCAACCTCAAGATCGGCGTACGTTGGACTAGGATCATCGCCGTCGATGATGTAGTTAATAGTCGCGTCAGACTGAAGCGGCATATTGATGTCGAGCCGTTTCAAAAAGATGTCAGCGACGTTTTTCATTGAGTTCTCGGTGCGGACCTCTTTTTCAACAATCGAAGCAAGCGTAAGCACTTCGTGAATAGTCATGCCGCTCGCATCCCCACTTGGCGTTCCAAGCGCCGTGACGCGCTCGGCCATAGTACCAAGCAACGTCTCAACAATCTCCTCCCCCGTCGCGTCAGCAAAAAAGCGATAGGTGTCCGGGAACAGATAGCCTTCGAGGTCGACACCGCTCGGCTTTTGCGCACTAACAACGAACTCATGTGAATTGAATGACGAGTTGATGCCTGTCAGCTGGTTCCACTCATCGAGCGTGACTGAAAAGTTCGTTGTCACTAACGCACCAATATCTTCAAGCGACGATCCTTCTAAGATAGTAATCGTCACTTCGTCGCTTTGCGAAATGGAAAGCGCGCTCAAAATGTCGTTATAGCTATCCCCCGGCATGATGCTAAACGTTCCTGGCTTGATCACCGTCGTTCGGTCTGTAAAGGCCGCCGTAACCTTAAACCAAAAGGCACTTGCAATCAGCTCGCCGTCGTTCAATCGCTCAGCGACCGAAGTTAAAGATTCGCCCTCTTCAACCGTAAACTCCGCCAAAGTCGCATCTGCATCCGGCTCTTGACTATAGGCACGATAGGATTGCCAAGTTAGTTCGATAATTAATACGCCGAGCAGAAGCATCAACATGGCTACCGTCAAAAAAATCTTATGCAACATACTTGGGATTATTAGCGATAAAATCTGCCACACGTGCCAGGCGTTCATGCGTACCAGAGTCAAACCATGGCTCAGTCGCATGGTAAAACCCGATCGATCTGCCGCTTGCCGAGAGCGCCGGCCAGATATGCACCTCGTTTGAAATCGGTAACACATCGTCAACGAAATCATGCACACTCGGCGTCATGACGTACCAACCGGAATTAATAAATCCCGTGGTTTTGTTTGCAAGCTCTTGCGCGGATAGCGAACGGTGCACGTACGCTTCAAGCCGTCGACGGTCCTCTGACGCGCGAAGGATCTCATAATTCACAATGTCGCTACTCGGGAGCTCGATAGCGGCAACGCTGGCGATGGCGTCCTCTTCATTATGGCGACGTAAAAAAGCCGGAACGTCAACCCAAAATAAATTATCCGCGTTCGCAACAAGAAAACGATCAGCAAGCTGCGTCCAATCAACTAACTTCGCCCAGCTTCCCGTTCCCATAAGCTCGGGCTCACGCAGATACGTCAGCTTCATGCCAAACTGCGAACCGTCGCCAAACGCGTCCTCGATCATGTGACCAAGATACGCCACCGTCACGGCAACTTCGGTAATGCCAGCTCGACGCAAATGTTCGAGCACGTATTGCATCATGGGCTTGCCGTGAATCGGGACAAGCGGTTTTGGTATGACGTCAGTCAGCGGCGCGAGTCGGGTTCCTTTGCCGCCAGCAAGAAGAATAGCTTCAATCATAAACGTGACCGAAGATTACCCTAAATGAACGACGCAAACAACACAGCCACTCCGCTGCCAAAAATCGCACCAGTCACAACATCACCCAAAAAATGTACGCCAACCAGCACTCGCGAGCTCGCGATGTACACCGCCAGCAACATACTTACAACAATAAGCGGCAACGCAATACTTGGCAGATACTCTACTGCTGCGTAGGCGACGAGAACAGCGCTCCCAAAACTAGACGAGGCGTGAGCAGATGGAAAAGAAAACGTTTTCAACCAAAGCCGATACGGCTGAGTTCGATGATGGACGGGACGATCGCGTCGCACCGCAAATTGCACCACCAGCGTCGCTACATGGATTCCAACAGCTGCCGCGGTGAATTCGAGCCACCTCGTGACAGGCATGACCGCAATGAATGCAACACCAACCACAAAGAACCAAAGTATCGCGTACGCGGCACCAAAATGCCAAAGCGAGGGAACGTGACGCTCCCCCCAACGTTCAATAAGCGTACTTAACTTGAGATCAATGTGCTTCATAAGATTTTTAGAGTATAGCAAATGCCGGTTAAAGTTTGACATTTTAGCTAAGGATTGCTACCTTTCGCGGTTCTGTTGTAGAGCCTTTCCTCATCGCTCTCGAGATTCTCGAGGTCGGCGAGGAGGGTCGCTGTTACGTGTTCTGTGAGTCATGCGACTTGACCCTCACCCTTTCGGCGGATGACAGAGCTTCTGCATGAGTTTAAGAGCGTTTATCCGCCCCCTTTGCCTCGCGATCCATAAGATTCAATGCGCCGAGACAACTAGCGAGGCGCCCCTTGGGACGAAGCTGCAGTGAATGCACAAATTGCGTCGAGTGCAAATTCGTCCCGCCCCTGCCCCGAAGTAACGTTTCGACGTCGCTTCGGGGCCTCCTCATCGCTCTCGAGATTCTCGAGGTCGGCGAGGAGGGTCGTTAAGCTCTCTTCATTGAGTGTCGTCAGCTGACCCTCTCCCCCGTCCTTTGCACGCGATGGCTACCGCCTAGCGAGCGTCAACGGCCGCAAGGCCACTACACCACGGAGTCCTCATGACCCCAACCGAGCTCTTGCTCAGCACCGTCCGCCCGAAGCGTATCATCGGCTTCAGGCACCGCATCAAGCAGACCGCCCAAGGGCAAGCGCACCCCTCGCACATCACGATCATTGACATGGCGACCGACGAGGTCACCGAGTTCGATCTCGAAGATGAGAACGCGGAGGTCGACTTCGTCCTCGGCCGGTTGCCGACCTCCTGGCGCAACGCCAACGAGGACGAGGACATGAGCCAGCACCCGCCGCACCACATCAAGACGGCGAAGCGCGGCGCGCAGATCAAGGTCCCGGCGAGCTACGACGGCCTCAAGTCGCACGACGCCGTGGCAACCATGCTCGGCGGCAGCGGCGGCTACTTCGCCCTCGCCTGCGCCCGACGCGGCGAGAAGATCGGCGCCAACGTCTTCCGTCTCACCCCCGGCTCCCTCAAGGACAACCGGTCGAGCGACGACAAGAGCAACGACGCCGAGCTCATGGCGAGGCTCCTCCTGCAGAAGCCGAGCCTGTTCTACGACGTGCGCGAGCGCGACAGCGCCGGCATCCTGGTCGTGGAGCTGCTGCGTGCACGGACCGAGGCGCAGCAGGCGCGCATCGCGTGCGGACAGCGGCTGCGTCAACAGGCGATCGGCGCCGCCTACCGAGCGGCCGGCGACTTCCTGACGGGAATCGGCGACATCGAAGCCGAGTTCGACAAGCTCAAGGCGAGCGACATCGTCTATCTCAACCTCGAAAAGGAAGAGAAACGCCGCATGCGCGAGCTCGACAACGCGGTCCAGCAGATGGACGTCTACCAGCAGATCTTCGCGAAGGTGAACGGCGCCGGTCCCGCGATCGCATCGCGCATCATCGCGGCCGTCGGCGACATCCGCCGTTTCAAGGTGACCGCGGATCAGGAGCACATCGACTTCCTGCGCGAGCAGATCAAGGAGTACGAAGCGCTCGGCGAAGTGGACGATTGGAAGATCGGCGATCTCGACATCGTCTCCTACGAAGGCGAAGATGCCACGGCCGAAAAGGCCAGAGCCGCCTATGCCGAAGCGGTGGCGACGGGCGATCGGAGGCGCCAGATCCAGATCATCCGCAGCAACAAGTTGCGCATGACGAGCAAGGCGCGCTCGGATTACGACTACGAGCTCGCGGTCAAGCTTCACAGCGAAGTGCAGATGCTCGAGCTGTCGCTCAAGCGGCGTGACGAGATCGGCGAGCTCCACCGCAAGGCGGAGCAGCAGAGCGAGAACCGCTTCCTCGCCTACTGCGGCGTCGGCCTGCGCATGGAAAACGTGAAGATCGGAGACGCCATGCAGTACCGAGGCGTGTTCATGCGACGCCAGACGGGCAAGCGAGCCAACTGGCACCCGGACGCGCGGCAGGCTCTCTACCTGCTGACCGACCAGTTC
>CAYSXU010000032.1:5935-10879 GCA_964435095.1 uncultured Gammaproteobacteria bacterium
CGCGACAGGGCTTCTATCTCCTCGCGGATCAGTGGAACAGGCGACCCGACTCCGAATGGGGCATCAAGCTCCGCGAACTCAAGGTGACGTTCCGCGAACGTCACCCGGAACCCGTGAAGGTGACCGACGGCGGCAAGATGCGCACGCACTACACCGACGGCCACATCCACCGCATGGCCATCTGGCGCGCCGTCACGCTGTTCGCCAAGTGGGTGTTCCGCGAGTGGAACAAGCTCGAGGACAGCTCGAACAAGGCCGATCGTCAGACAGCCTAGCCTCCGCTCTTTCATCATCAACGTGCTCCGTAGTAATGTTTCGACGTTGCTACGGAGCCTCCTCATCGCTCTCGAAATACTCGAGGTCGGCGAGGAGGGTCGTTATTACGAGTTCTTCGAGCCATCGAACCTGACCCTCACCCCTTCGGCGGATGTGAAGAAATGTTCTTTGAGTCACTTGACCTATCCGCCGCCCTTTGCCTCACGTTTCTTCTTGTGTTTTACGGTAGCTGTGCTGTGAGGCGCCTCTTGGGACGAGTGTTATCAGTGCCTGCACGTGCAGAAACTCGACGTACTAGTCCCATCCTAAACGCCCCGGCCACTCACGTGGTCGGGGCGTTCATCGTTAAACTTGTTACAAGCTATATTCAAGCTCGCACTCCAAACTCCAACTGTTCTCAATGTAATTTCCCATGCCATCAAGCTCTGGACCACCTGCACACGATTCAATCAACTCCGTAGTCATGAACTCAGCATTCAACTTGTAATACTTCCACGAAATAAATCCAGCATCGCCGTAACCCGTGCTGATAAGCGCATAACCACGACCGGTATCGGGAATAAATTCATAGCCATCCATCAAACCAGCCACCGGTTGATACGGAATGATACGAAACATGCCGGCGTCGTCAACAAACATCGAGTACACCACCGCGATACGCCCGTCTGCCTCCATCGTTTTAAGGAAAACGCCCGTGTTCGGGCCTTCACAAACACCCATAACAAACGCATCCTCGCTCACCTCACTAAGCAGCGCAGCGCTCGCATATTTTCGCACGTCCTCATTTACGCCAAGATAATCAAACAATGCAGCCTGCACATCTTTTTGTTGAAGCGACGCACCGGTCGGATAACCGTAATATGGAGCAATATCCTCTTTGCTCGCGTACGGTGCGAGCGAAGTACACAGACCCTCCGGATTCATATCCCACCAAGTACTCATTTCATTTGACAGCCATGTTTCATTAATATTAGGCGCGGACACACCGCCGTAAGCAATATAGCCAGGAATGACAAGCTGTCCGGTATTTACAACATCATCCACCACGTCCACGTCATCCTCCTCAATCACAACATCATCATCACTCTCGTCGTCGCCATATGAATATTCGTAACGCAATTCACCGCCCTGAATTTTGAGATAGTTCTTAAACTTCTCGACCGAAATAACCGTCAGCACTAAAAACGCCGCCGCGAGTACAGCGATGACGAAAAAGATATTCCGTCGACGATCGCTGTGCTGTTCAGACGGCTCAACGGGAGACATGGGTGATGTGTTCATAATGCAACGCTGGTAATAATGCGTGACGATTCGCCCTAAAATATAGCTTAGAGTAGTGGCGTGCCAGTCATATCTGGCGGTTGAGGAATGCCTAAAATAGCGAGTAATGTCGGCGCGACGTCAGCTAACATGCCGACTGGTGGCATGAGTGACAGGTCGCCGTCTGGCACGTCGCCAGCCACGGACGGTTTGCCTTCAAACTGCTTGCCAATAATCCAAAACGGTACTGGATTTGTACTGTGCTCCTTGTCAATTTCACGTGTTTGTAGATTGAGAACCTCTTCTGCATTTCCATGGTCAGCCGTAATCAGTACCACTCCGTCTTCCCCAAGCACCGCTTCAACAATTTTACCAACGCACGTATCTACAGCCTCGACAGCCTTGATTGTAGCCTCAAGATTACCCGTATGTCCGACCATGTCGGGGTTGGCAAAATTCATGAGGATGACATCATAGTTGCCGGTCTTGATCTCTTTCAATACCCGCTCAGTTACTGCATAGGCCGACATTTCTGGCACCTTATCGTAGCTGGCTACATGAGGTGACGGGATGAGAGCCCTATCCTCATGTGGAAAAGCTTCTTCGCGCGTACCGTTCAAAAAGAACGTAACATGAGCATACTTTTCAGTTTCCGCAATGTGAAGTTGTACTAACCCAGCATCGGAAATCACCTGTGCCAAACAGTTGTGAATGACTTCTGGCGGATAAGCTACTTCAACCGGCAAGCCCTCTTCGTACTCAGTCAAACTGACAAATGTTAGACCCTTAATATATTCGCGCTCAAATTTGTCGAATGTTGGTAAAACAAAAGCTTTGGTAATTTCACGCGAACGATCTGGCCGATAATTAAAACAAATTACAACATCACCTTCCTTAACCGTGGCCACCGGCTGGCCTTTACGCGTAATAACAATCGGAACAAACTCCTCGTCATACACTTCACGCGAATAGGATAATTGGATAGCTTCTATTGGATCGTCAGTCATGATGTCAGACTGCCCGAGAGCTATAGCCTTATAAGCTTTTTCGATACGGTCCCAACGATTGTCACGATCCATGGCAAAAAAACGTCCGCTCATCGAAGCAAGTTCGCCCAAGCCGATCTCTTTCATTTGTTCGAGCGCGTTTTTTACAAAATCAATCCCAGAGTTATACAACGAATCACGACCATCTAAAAAAGCGTGTAAGGCTACGCTGGTAACGCCCTGTTTTTTGAGTAGTTTTAACAACGCAAAACAATGTTCATCAAAACCATGAACTTTACCCGACGACAGAATACCCATGAGATGGAGTGTGCCGCCGGTTTGTTTAATCTTATCGATAGCAGTCTTGAGAGCCGGGTTTTGCTCAAACGAACCGTCAGCAATCGAGTGATTAATACGCGGCAAAGTTTGGTAATACACACGACCAGCTCCGATCGCAAGATGTCCCACTTCAGAGTTTCCCATTTCACCCCAATTCAAACCAACTTCTTCACTTGAGGCGCGCAAAGTCATAGCAGGATAGCGCTCCGTTAGGCGCGAAAAAGTTGGTGCGTTCGCTTTTGTAATAGCATTTCCTTCGGCATCAGGCGCAATGCCGAAACCGTCTAAAACTATGAGGACGATTGGGCGCGGTCGTGGTTGAGGTGTTGATGATTGGTTCGTAACCATAGATGGGAACATCGTAGCACGATTTACGCAGATATATAAAACAAAAATTTACGCAGATTTCTCAGCGTTATTTTTCGCCGAAGGCGGAAGCTTCAGCACTAATTTATCACCTCAAAGCGACAACATCCTTCCCCACCTCGATATACTCAACGCTCTGCACCTTTTCTAGTCCCAAAAATTGCTCACGCGCCGTCACGCTATCAAGCGAACGCAAGCGTGCGATTTCGACGTCTAGATGTTCACGCTCGTGACGTAAATCTTCATTTTGCCGCTCTAGATCGCGGATGGCATAGCCTTTCGTGGCAGCGGCGTTTACTTGTCCAATATACAAAATGCCAAAAGCCAGAATGCAACCAATGGTGAGCACGTTGATCACCTTGGGATTCTTGAAGTGGTCGATGAACCTCACCTTTCCTCCTTCTGTCGTCATACGTTAGCTGGCAATTTTCTGCGCGATGCGCAGTTTTGCGCTGCGTGACCGTGGGTTAGCCTTTGCTTCCTCACGAGTCGCGGTCAGCGGTTTTTTTGTGATATTTTCAACGAACTCACTTTCACGAAACAGATTCTTGACTAATCTATCTTCGAGCGAATGAAACGTGATGACAGCGATCCGACCGCCTGGCTTAAGCGCTTCAATAGCCGCTACTAGTCCGCGCTCGACTTCGCCGAGCTCGTCATTCACCACGATCCGCAAAGCTTGAAATACGAGCGTGGCCGGATGCATCTTGCCGCGGCGCGGGATAACCGCCGAAATGATTTCAGCCAGTTGCGCCGTGGTAGTGATGCGTTCATTTCGTCGGGCGTCGAAAATCGCTTTAGCCGCCTGTGGTGCCATTGGCTCTTCGCCATAACGACGGAACACGGTAGCTAGCTCGTCACGCGACCAGCTGTTGACAACCTCTTCAGCCGTCAGCTCCTGCCGAGTGTCATAGCGCATGTCGAGCGGCCCGTCGTGCTGGAATGAAAACCCGCGCGAGGCGTCGTCCACATGTACTGATGAAAACCCCAGATCAAACAGTTCCGCATCGAACTGACCAAGAGACAAGCCGGCTAAATTGCCGAACGAGTCATTGATAAGCTCGACTCGAGTGCCAAACGAGGACAGATTCTCGCGAGCTATGGCCAGGTTGCGCGCATCGCGGTCAAAACCGACAAGCGTGCCGTCCGGCGAAGTCGCTTCGAGCATAAGTCCTGCATGTCCGCCAAGGCCAACGGTGCCATCAAGCACGCGCGCCCCAGGGCGCAGCGCCAATCCCTCCAAAACCTCTTTTGCCAACACCGGGATATGTCGCATACATGACTCGTTTAGATGCCCATCGCACCGAGCGTTTCGGCGATGGTTTCAGCATCCTCCTCTGCCTTGGCCGCGTACGTCTTCCACGTCTGCGCGTCCCAAATTTCCAATCGGCTATTAACGCCGACGATTACTACGTCCTTCCGGAGCCCTGCGTAAGAACGCAGGAACTCCGGAACGACACACCGTCCCTGCTTATCAAGCGTAACGTCCATTGCACCCGCAAGCATGAGTCGGGCGAAGGCGCGTGAGTGAGCTTGCCCCAAGGGCAAATTTCCCAACTTATCGGAAAATTTGCCCCACTCCTCCAAGGGGAGCAGGAACAATGAAGTATCAAGGCCCCGCGTCACAACCGCCCCATGCGCGAGGACCTCGCGAAACTTCACTGGAACGGCGAGCCGTCCCTTGTCGTCGATGGTGTGGTGGTATTCGCCAATGAAC
>CAYSXU010000033.1:0-6812 GCA_964435095.1 uncultured Gammaproteobacteria bacterium
CCGAGACAATTGATAAAAGTATGGGGGTATCAGGGAAAATATAAAAGTCGAATAGTTGCCAGATACCTCTCCAAAGTGAAACCATGGCAACAGCGATCACAAGTGAGTAGAGAAGCTGATGGCGCTTCTTGAGTTGAGAAAATTTTTCAAACATATAGCTTAATATTAGCACGCTGATCAGAATTTGCTATAACTATGTGGGTTGGCATGGACATCGTTAAAGACAAATAAGTCCGATACAATGACCACTATATGATCACAATAAAAAGACACTCGCACGAGGAGCGATTAAAAATGGCTGAGGCGTTAATGCCAAAAATCAAGGAAAGATTCGGGGAGAACTTGATAGCCATTGCCGTTCGAGGGTCAACCGCAAAAATGACTGACGGGCCGTATTCCGATTTGGAAATGTTTGCCTTTATTACGTCTACACCAGATGGTGAAAGTTACGGTAAATGTCGACGAATTATTGATGGGCTTCTTGTTGAAAATATTTGGGTAACACCAGAGAACTACATTCGTGAGGTAAAAGAGGTTTCCCGGGCGTGGTTTGGAAGCGGGGCTGATTATCTCCTCCCACTTCACAACAAAGAAAAAATAGATGAGCTAAACGGGTTCGAGCCGGTTGACGTCGAGAAAAAGTGTCTTGATCAAGCGGCTGCTCTTTGGGATCATTTGCAAGAAGCTGCGACGAAGGTATTGAATGCGGCGGAATCAGAAAACGGCTCTGGCATGCCTCTCGTTATGGGCGATATGTTGAGTAACATGTTAAAAATGATTTCGTTTTTCAACGCAAAGCCCTATACAACATTCGCCCAGCTGATTACCGAATCGCGACAAATGTCTTATCGCCCGCATGATTTTGAAGCGTTGACAAAACTAGTTGAGGACGGTGATTACAAGAACTTTGTACAAATTTCAACTTTGGTTTTTAGCATAATGTCTGAATTTGAAAACCTTCTTCAAAATAAGGGCTACGTGCTACATCATCAAAGCTTCAACTTTTAACAGGCCAAAACCTCCAGGTGACATAAAACCGACCACTTGGGTCGGTTTTATGTGGCGGTGTTTGTGGGTTCAGTACCAAAGTTACTCGCGTCTTTGAAGTGCTTTTTGACGATTAGCTCGGAAGTAATTTTGAGGCATGTGGGTCGGCTCTTTTAGGTCCGTTTAGCATCTTGATGCATGACACCCAAAACGAGAGCGATTAAAAATACAGGTAATGAAGCGAGTGTTAACCATCGAAAAGAAACTAAATCAATTTGCTTTACTGAGCAGTCGCCCATGCAGTCCGCAAGCGGGTTGTCGGCACACCGCTGAAAAGCAAGCTGGCAAGGATAATCAGTACCATTGCCGGCTATCAGGAAGAGCGCGAGAGATGTTAATCCGATACCTATCGCGATACAGAGGATAAAGGGCCAGGCGGTAGATATTTTCTTTGCCAAAGGATGCATAATATTCTAGATAGATTTTGTTCAGGAGTTGTGAAGCGTCTAAATTTCTTTGATTGTAGCATAAAGGCGACCACGTGGGTCGATCTATAGGTGATCCCCACTTCGCTCTGGTGGAGCTTCGTTGGGGGCACAAAAATACAACCCGGGTGGGTTGTATTTTTGTGGCGGTGTATGTGGGATTAGTACCAAAGTTACGAGGGTCTTTGAAGGGGTTTTCGAGTGCTTATCGAAAGACAATTCTAAGGCGTGTGAGTCGGGCGTTTCAATTTGTTTGAGTACACAAGAGGCCGACATTGGTGGCTTATCTGCCGTGGCTCACCTCTATCTTCCTAAAAATTATGTTCTGCGATGTACGTTTGCACGGCGTCAATATCGATTTTTTGATGCTCGCCACTCAGCTCTTTTTTGTAAGCGACAAGTCCTCGCGGGTCGAACAGAGAAACATCCGTGCCTTCGACCCGCATAACAACAGGGTCGTACTGGCTGTACAAGTCCTTCGCCTGGATCCACGCTGTTTGTTCTTTGTTGCTCATGCGTAGCGTTTCGACGTCAGTCAGATCAATTTTTTGGCCACGATAGTCAAGGGAGAGCGTGTCGCAATCCCATTTTTCGTTGAGATAGTGTTGAGGACCCGCGATAATATAATTAAAAACCTCCGGAACGATGATCGGAAAGTATTTGCCGGAAACGGAGATATCGATATCGTTGATCGGCCGTGGGGAGCCGTAAACGTGCGAGGCAAACCCGCCGCCGATTCTGTAAGGAATCTTATTTTTGTTGAGGATTTCCACGATCCATTTAAAGCCTCGCAACGTTTTTTCGTCCATAGATGCAGTCATCCTAGCATAACAAAACAACCCCGCGAAGGGTTGTTTTGTTGTCGACAAAGCCTTATTGGTCGCACTGTATGCCTGAAGCACTCGGGTTGACCGATAAGACGTTCTCGTGGCGGAGAGGGTGGGATTCGAACCCACGTTACCCTTTCGAGTAAACCACATTTCGAGTGTGGCGCGTTCGACCACTCTGCCACCTCTCCGCGGTGCTTGAGCGCCAATACATTAACATTTGAGAATGTTCTTGGCAATATCACAAATTCTCTATTATTGGGCCTTGACCAGGCAGCTCCATGTGTTTACTTGGGGTTGTTATGCGCCATTGGCCTTTTTTTACTTTACTGCTCGCCCTTGCTCTGGGGGCCGTTCTTAGAATCGCGCCACTAAATGACCGGGACTATTGGTACGACGAGGCCTTTTCCGGCATCACCATCCGTCAACCGTGGTCCGAGATGATGTATATCATTGCGCACGATGTTCATCCGCCGTTGTATTACTGGCTTCTGCGCAGTTGGGCTTTTGTTGTAGGCGACGGACCAGATGAGCTTAGGGCGTTCTCGGTAGCTTTCGGTCTGGCTACGATAGTCTTGGCTTACGCGGCACTTCGCAAGTGGGAATCAAAATCCGCCATACCGGCCGTCGTTGGCGCCTTTGTCGTTGCCATCAATCCGTTTCTAGTCAATTACAGCCAGGAGGCGCGCATGTATTCGCTGCTGGCATTTCTTATTTTGCTAGCGGCTTATTTACTTACTCAAAATCGTCGTTGGATTTATTCGTTAGCACTGCTCGCGATCCTTCTAACTCACCATCTTGGTGCGCTCTGTGTGTTGTGTTTGGCGGTGTGGGACATTTTTCGTCACAAATTTAATCGGCGCTGGTTGGTGAGTGGTTATTTTATTCCAATAATCGGATTCGCTTCCTGGTTGCCGTCAATTCTAGCGCAGAGGTTATTAACTGATGAGCTTAGTTGGGTACCAGAAGTATCGATTGCTCGCATTCCCACTACGCTAGCCATTTTCCTTTTTGGTTCCCCAATCGGTATAGCCGGTATTCCTCCTGCTTTAGGATTCAGATTCGATTGGCTACGCATTGAAGACTTATCGTTTTTGTCATTAGTCATCATAGAACTCGTCGTTGTTTTCGTCGTAATCAAAAAGCGATGGACCAGCCATCTCACGCTAACCGGCCTGCTCGCCTTTGTCCCGGCTCTACTCGTCCTTATACTTCAGCTATTCGACGAACGGTTCTACGTTGAGCGATATTTCATTGGCAGCGGTCTTTTTCTTCTGCTGTTCTTAGCTTTAGCGCTTCACAGAATTCATTCCCGAGCACTTGTCGGAGCATTTGCCGTTTATGTTCTGCTTGTGACGCTCGTTAAACCTTGGAACCACCCAACCGCTTTTCAAAATCTGCAAAAATTCGACCTTCCAGATACCGTCGTCTTTACTTCCGCCTCGGATTTTACCGTTGGCCGATATTACCTAGGCGAGGACGTGGATACTCAACTTTTCAATTTGCCAAATGTACATGAAAGCTTTGATAGCTGGACTATGATACGAGGCCATCAGGTATTTGATCTACCAACTTCTGATCATGTAATAGTCACTTCCACTCCGGAAGTTTTTGCAGGTCTCTATCAAGAAATCTATTTTGTCGACGGACTGAGTGTTCTTGAGCCGCTATGAATCGACGATTTATAAAATTCGCCGTAGTTGGTACTAGCGGTACACTGATCGATCTTGGGCTGTTCGCGCTTCTAATCTGGGCGACTCCGCTCGGTGGGACCTCGCTCGGTCGTATCTCGGCGGCCTCCATTAGCTTTGTAGCAGCAGTCATTAATAATTTTTACTGGAACCGCTGTTGGACGTTCAACGATCACGCGCAAAACGTCAAAAACCAATTCTATAAGTTTTTCATTGTGTCGTGTGGAGGTTGGTTGCTTCACGTGTTCATCTTTACTGTGCTGTCCTTAAGTATGCCTAGTTTGTTAGCCAAGATTTGCTCGTCCGCGGCAGTGCTCGTCTACAACTATTCCGCTAATCGCCGCTGGACATTCAATTCCTCAGCTTGAGAACCGGCAAAAGACATGTTGTGGTGCAGGCCTATGCTGCAACTTTCCGTAATTATTCCGGCGTATAACGAGGCTCGACGTTTGCCGCGTACACTGTTGAGCATCGCCAACTATCTAAAAATTGTTTCAATCTCAGTGGAAGTTATTGTAGTGAACGACGGAAGTACGGATGAGACACGTGACGTAGCGCTCGATTTTTCTAATGAAATTCCGCGTCTGCGCATTTTGTCTTTTCCAAATAACCGCGGAAAAGGTTACGCAGTGCAACAAGGCATGCTGGCTGCTAACGGTGAGTATTTACTATTTATGGATGCTGACAATTCAACCCCCTTGTCTGAAATTGAAAAACTGTGGCCATATATCTCGTCCTACGAAGTCGTGATTGGATCGCGTAAAACTTCCGATAGTCACATTGCCATTGCTCAGCCATGGTTTCGTCGGCTACTAGGACGTTTAAGCATGGCGCTCATTCACACCTTCGCTATCAAAAACATCGATGATACGCAATGCGGCTTTAAGCTCTTTCAACGTCATGCCGCAAAAGACATCTTCACAAGACAGCAGACTACTGGTTTTGGTTTTGACATTGAAATCTTAACCATCGCGCAGCGCATATTTAACTATCGCATTAAGGAGGTAGGCGTGGACTGGTTTGATGCCCCGGGTAGCAAGGTTCGTCCATTGCAAGATGGCTGGCGTACGTTCAAAGAGCTACTGCGTATCAACTACAACTTTAGGTAATTTTTCGCATAACCTTGGCTCGTAGGCAGCATTTGTTATGATGTGAAACATATGAAGACGAGCGAAAAAGAGGACGTTATTTTGATCGTATTAGGACTTGTTGGAGCTTTATTGATCGCTACGGCTGTTATTTGGACTATCAATGAAGTACGTTCCTCAGCTACAACTATTGGCCTCGAATAGTCGAAATAAAGATGATATGCGGCGTCTTTTGTTGGCCATTCTGGTACTTGTCGTGACATCTGTCGGCGTTATTGCACTATTCGTCCGGCTTGAGCGTGATCAAATAGAAGGCGCAGAAGATGTGGTCGTTGAGGCCATAAGCGGGGAAGAGAGTGCATATTGGGTCACAAACCCAACTTCACAATCTCGTTGGTACACGCTCGTATTAACGCCGGAAGGTGGCGAGAGCGAAAAATACCCGGCCTTAATTCTAATCCCGGGCGGCGTTGGTGATTCGGAGGATTTTCTTGATCGTAAGCGAGACGCTCATGATCTTGTTGATCGTGGTTATACGGTAGTGTTATTTGATCCTGAGGGTCGCGGCAGAAGCGAAGGCGAGGAAGACAATAATGGAACGATCGGTCAGGACGGCCTTAGGGCGGTAGTCGATTTCGCTTTTACATACCCTCAGATTGACGCTGATCGTATTGGCCTGGTCACATTTTCGTACGGCATCACTATGGGCTCTGGCATGTTGGCTCGGTATCCCGATGTGCCGATTAAATTTTTGATTGACTGGGAGGGCCCGGCGGACAGAACAGAGACCGGCGGTTGTGATGCTGACCGTGTGGGTCATTTGATGGACGTAGCTGAATGCAACGCTGAAGAATTTTGGTCAGAACGTGAGGCGGTTAACTTTATCGACGATATTTCCGTTCCGTATCAAAGAATTCAATCAGAAAATGATCACGCACAACCAGACTATCGGCACACGGTTAAAATGATTAACGCAGCAGTAGAATCGACCGTACCCTGGGTTCGTCTCAATAACGAACAGCTCAATGTAGCTTACGAGGAAACATCTTTGCCGCGCATGTTGCCGGATCGGCTTGATAGAAATTTAATGTTGATAATTTCAGATTTCAGTGACGAATTATTTGCGTTTCAGGTTAAGGGTGGGAGCTGAGATCAGCATGGCAATAAAGAACCAGGTGAGTATAGCTAGATCATTTTTGAAGTAAGGGACGTCGACAAGTCCATGAACCGCCATGGTTGTGAGGGCGGCGAAGGCGATGATTTGATCATCGGTTCGGTTTTTTATAAGTCGAAGGCAGACGAGGGCGCCACCCAAAAAGCTCGCCAGTCCAAGCAGCCCGAGTTCAGACCAGACATTAAGTATTAGATTGTGAGGATATTGGAAGATCTCGTAAAGCGTAGCGTCGTGATAGGCGCGGAGAGTCGTTGGATAGCCGGATAAGCCAGCGCCCAAAACGGGACGATCGGCTAGCATTTTAAGTGTTTCGCTCCATTGGGCACGTCGAACAAGGCCAGAGTAGTCGTGTAGAAGCAATTTTTCTCGCGCTGGAGTGATAGTTAGCGCCGCAAGTACAGTTAAGGCCGCGAGAGCGGTCAATATCTGTTTATATTTGAAGGAAATTTGCTTATTCAGAATAAGTGCGACAAAAATCCCGACCGGAATAGCCACGAGCGCGGCCTCGGTTTTGGCGACGATGACAGCCAAGAAGCCCAGGGCGGCGGCTGTGATGAATA
>CAYSXU010000033.1:6822-10630 GCA_964435095.1 uncultured Gammaproteobacteria bacterium
TAGACGGTTGCGCGTATTAAAGCCAAGTAGTCCAAAGATGACGACCAGCGGAGCTAGGAAAAGTCCAAGCGCATTAGGAAAATCAAAAATTGAAGTTGCGCGTAATTCAATATCCCAGGGTGCAGGTATGCCAAGACCGCTAAATCGTTGTAGGACGGCTAGTGCGCTGATGCCAATGACGCTAATGGCAAGAAAACGTAGCGTTTTGACCCAGTCATCTGATCGAAAAGTTGAACGAAGGATCACGAAAATGAAAATCGGTTCAATTATGTACGCCTTCCACACGCCAAGTGCGCTCAAGTAGTCTGCCGAAACCGCAATGCCGAGCGTAGCGGCAAGTGCGAATCCGACCGTCGGCCACCACAACTTACCAAACGCTGCACGGAATGTACGCAGCGTAGGCCGCTCGTGCCACAACCACAGCGAAATAAGCACCAGAATGGCTATTTCAAGCCAGGTTGTAGGGAAAAAACCGAAACTGAATCGAAGTAGGTAGGCTGGTAGAAGTGCGGGAAGAAGGCTGAGTGCTAATTTACAAGCGTGATAATAAGAAGCGCGACGTACATAGACTAGGGCGTACTGAGCGGTTGCTTTTCTGGCACGAATAATTCAAGCAGTCCACGCGGCGTTGGGCCACCTAAGATCCCAAGTGAAACGAGATAGATAATGATGCCAAGGAGAATATCGAAGATGACGTGCACGGGTGCTAGGCTGATGGTGAGCGCCATTAGGGAGGCGGCGAGCACCACTCGAATAACCAGCGATAGGTTCGGAATAAATGAAGTTGCTCGACAGACTACGATGCCGGCAATGACGGCGATTAAGAACTCAGACAGGAGCGATACCCAGGCGGCCGCAAACATGCCAGACGTTGGAATAAACGTGACGTATAGAATGACCGCGAGGATAGCGACCGCGACATAACCCCAGGTCATAAGACGCTGTTTTTGGACAGCCACTACGGCGTGCCCGAAAAGTGAGCCGAGAAATAAAATACCCGCAGTTGGTCCGAGAATCTGGAGTACCGTTCCAGCCGATACTAGATCGGGTTTGATCATAGCCATAAGCGGTTCGCCGACTAGCATTGAGCCTACGGCGAACGGCACGGCGAGCATAACCATGGCATCAAAAGCTTCTTGGAGCTTGGTACGGACTTCGGTTAGGCGCCTAGCTGACCAATGTGCGGCCAATATGGGCAACATCAATCCCATGAACATGACCGGTACGGTTGTAACTACGTCAACTACTTTGTAGGCCGAACCATATAGGCCAATTTCCGTATCAGTGCGTCCTAGAAGCCACATGAACAGAATGTCGCCTTTCAAATAGATAAGATTGAAAACGATAGATACACCAATCGGCCAGCTACGTTTGATAATTGAGCTAATGACCGATGTTTCAAAGCGCGGCCAAAGGTTGACGTGCCGCATGGTGGAGGAGAGCATGAGTGTTACATGCACCAGACTGCCCACGGCAAAAGCGGCGGCCGCAGTCACCAGCCCGAGATGCAGCCACATAGCACCACAGATGAGAATAAACGAGACTACACGGCTCGAGGTTTCTGCGATAACGGCGCGTGAGAGCAGTAACCTTTTTTGAAATACTCCAATGAATACTTGAGCAGTCGTCGAAAAGAAAAAGGCCACTGAACACAAGAGGATGGCAATTCGGATGTCGGTCGTGGCCGGAAGCAACAGGGAAGTGATCGGCGCTAGTGACATGAAGAAAAAGCCGCTAATCAGGCGAAGAGAAAAGAGGTTGCCAAGTATTCGCTCCTCGTTTGCATCTTTTTCTGAAATCATTTGGGCCGCCGTAAGAGTCAGACCAAAGTCGACAACAATGGCGAATAATGAGGCGTAAGTTAGGGCTGTAGTAAGTACGCCGTAGCCATCGGTTCCAAGTCCATGAACAAGAACGTAAAAGGTGGCCAGCCCAACGGCGGTGCCGATTAGTTTTCCGCCGACTTGGAGGATGGTGTTCTTAGCGAGCGCGCGACGTTCATTGGACATACGTGATTAGTGTAACTGATGGGCGGATTTTGGTATAATCAAACCGGATCTTCCCTATGCCTTGTATTTGGAAAAAAATTGTCGTTTGTTTCACATTCTTAGCCTTTACTCTTGGTGGGCTGCTGCCATCTGCGACGCAAGCGGCATCTTTAGCCGCACTTCGGGTGACTACGACGGGTAGCGGCGCGTTGACTATGGCGCCGGGGGAGACGAAAGCGGTGACAGTGACCTTTCAAAATAGCGGATCAACTACTTGGAAAAATGATGGTTCCGGCTATATTTCACTGTATACCCACGGTCCAAAATATCGCAAAAGCGCATTTGATCCTGGAACCTGGCTTTCACCAAGCCAAGTAAAGCGCATTCAAGAAGCTACGGTCGCGCCGGGCGGTGTGGCAACGCTCGCTTTCGAACTACACGCACCATCTGTAGCTGGTACATATCAAGAAACTTTTGCGCTCGCTTCCGAGTCTGTAGCTTGGATTGCGGGTGGGGAATTTACATTTGCGATCAGTGTTAAGGTTCCGACGACTTCGTCAATCCCAACTGTTTCAACTGAGTCTGATGGACTTTCGGCTAAACTGGCGCTGGTTTCAGCTAATCGTCTCAAACTTCAGGCGGGCAAGTCGGCACTCCTTACAGCTGGTTTTACAAATACGGGAACAGCTACTTGGACGTCATATGGATTGATGGCACCCGACGTGAGCATTGCCACCGGCACATCTTTTGCACATTCATCGTGGAAGGGAAGTACGTTGGCGTCAGGTACTGATGCCGTCAAACCTGGAACTACTACCTATCTCACTTTTGTCATAGCAGCCCCGTCATCCAATGGAACGCATACGGCTAAGTTCCAATTTACGGCTAACGATGAGGATATCGAGGATGTTTTTGTTGAAATACCAGTTGAAGTTACCGGCGGTTCAGCTTCAGCTGTGCAGTCGCCAAAGACTACGCAAGGTAAAGAGGCTGAAATAGTTGACTTGATTGACGAACCAACAATTCGCGTAGGCGTGCTGATAGTTGACGAGGAGACGGATGACAAGGTTGTTATTACTTCGACTGAGAGCGATTTTGAAATTCGTGATATTGAAGGCAATCTATTGGCTGAAATATCGGCTGGTCAAAAGGTCTCGGCTTATTTTGACGGTACGCGATACGTTTTTGATCGTGGACAAGGCAGTGAAAAATCAAGTTCCGGCTTACGCTTTATTCCAACCACGGAAAACGCCGTCATGACAGTCGCCAATTTTGATCGGCGCGTTACGCGAGGATCGTCATTTGCCGATAATACCTTCCGAAATGTTTTGGAGCTGCGTCACAATACAGTCAAAGATCGGGTCTGGCTGATTAACGAGCTACCACTTGAGGTTTATTTACGTGGTTTGGCCGAGACGTCGAATGTGTCACCGATTGAGTATCAGAAAGCTTTATTGACGGCCGCGCGTACATACGCCTTTTACCATTGGACTCGTAACACCAAACACGACGGTGAATATTATCACGTGGATGCTTGGCTTGATCAGGTTTATAAGGGCTACGGCCAGGAAATGCGAGCGCCGAAAATCACTCAGGCCGTTGAAGACACACGCGGCCGGATTGTGATGTACGACGGCCAAATTGCCATTACACCATATTTCTCACGCTCTGACGGACGAACACGCGACTGGAGCGAAGTTTGGTACGGCAGCGTCCCTTGGACGGTTTCAGTTGAGGTGCCGTGCGATGCGGGCAAGACATTGTGGGGGCACGGGGTCGGTATGTCGGCTTCTGGAGCACTGTGCATGGCCAATCAGGGT
>CAYSXU010000034.1:0-1346 GCA_964435095.1 uncultured Gammaproteobacteria bacterium
CGCCGGACCGGCGAGTTTTTTGATTACTACACTTCAAGTAATGGACGCTCAAGGGTATCTGTTTCAATCAGTTCCCCATCCCCTCCGGTTATTCGATTGACGTCTTTACTAATTTTTCTCAGTTCACCTGATGAGTCATTGAATTGCTTGATGACGGTGCTGAGATTATTTCCAAGTTTTGAATGATATTCACTATATTTCTGGAAGTGTTTTCCAAGATCGCCAACATGTTTAATGATGTCTTGGGCTGTTTCTTCAATCTTCATAGCTCGCAAGGCTTGAAGAACGGTTTGAAGATATGCCAGGAATGAAGTCGGGGAAACAATGATCACTCGGTATTTACTGGCTGCACGTTGAATAAGATTTTCGTTATCTTCTGCATTTGAACCAATTTTATTAACGAGAAGATCGTAGTATATGGCTTCATGTGGGATGAACATGAAGGCGAAGTCCATGGTTCCTTTATCGGGTTGAATATACTTCGAAGTTTCTACAATTCGATTTTTCAAATCGGCAACAAACAGACGCTCAAGTTTAGCGCGTTCAACTTCATTTTGCTCTTCTACAATGCGATTGTAGTTTTCTAGCGAAAACTTAGAATCAACAGGAATGATCTTGTCTTTTACAAAGACGACTGCATCGGGAATGAGATCTTTCCCCTGTTCGTCTGTGCCGAGCCGGTACTGCATGGCAAAACTTTCAGGAGCGAGTACATTCTTTAATAGCGTTTCAAGATAATATTCTCCTAGGATTCCGCGTTGTTTAGGATTTTTTAAAATGTCTTGCAGGCTTTTGAGCTGAGAGGAAAAGTCGAGAACCTGTTTATTGGTAACATCGAGTAATGTTAGTTTACTCGTTACTTCTTGAATTATCTTTGCCATTTGGCCAAATTGCTGTTGCGTTGATTGTTGAGCGTCGGTCATGGTGCGTTGTTGGTCGCTCATTCCTTTAAAAAGTTGGTCGTTTACGCGATTAAGCTGACTCTGTACTTCCTGACGATTTTCAAAATGCAAACCACGCATTTCTTCGCGAAGTCTGGTTAATTCAGTCTCAATATTTTGCGACGCTCCAGAATCCTTTGACTGTCGTACTGTGAGATAAACAACCACGAAGAACAATATTGATGTTGATACGCCGAGAAGGATCGTAGTGAAATTATCCATAGTTTTGTTGACGGCAACTAAGTTGTTCCCTATAATTTTGTCGCGAACGATATTAGTATATCATGGTACAGTCAGTTATTTTACGACACATCGAGGCGAAAGACGTGACCTCGTAGCTCAACTGGATAGAGCAGGTCCGTCCTAAGGACAAGGTTGCAGGTTCAACTCCTGCCGAGGTCACCA
>CAYSXU010000034.1:1446-10512 GCA_964435095.1 uncultured Gammaproteobacteria bacterium
GGGCCTGTAGCTCAGTTGGTAGAGCGCTGCATTCGCATTGCAGAGGTCAGCGGTTCGAATCCGCTCAGGTCCACCACAAAAGTATGACCCAATGGTCATACTTTTGTATTCACAATGTTTCATGTGAAAGAAAGATAAAGGAATATAAGTACAATTAGCAATTAAGATTACTCGGTCAATTTTGAAAGATTTCTATTTGATTTATGAGAACCAAATTAGTTTATCTGTTGATAACTTTTCGTAATTAATTGATTTTTGGCAGGTCTATTCTTGACAAAAACGAAAATCCTCATTTATCCCACATGTTATCCACAGCAACTCTACATACCGTCTTGTTCATTTATATTTGACGCATTATTGTGTTCAAAGACGTTATTGGAGGCGTATGCTCAGACAATCGATTCAGGTTAGTTGTCTATTAGCGGCCAGTTTTTTGGCATGTTTTGGTTTTACGGCGCGGGCGGCTATGTCTTCAACTAATTATCAGGTTCTCTGGGATGCCGTTAACGTTGGAGGGTCGGATACGGGGACGTCTTCTGGTGGTACCTATCAATTACGAGACTCTATTGGAGAGATTTCAAGCGGTAGACCTTCGGGTACAGGCTATACAGTTTCAACTGGTTATCGTTCTGGAATATATGATCCCGTTGTTAATATTGTCTACTATATTCAGGACAAAAATTCCCAAGTTGCCAGTACGATCTTAGCTGATCTAACCGTGACTGTGACAACTTCGGCTGGTTTTGCCGAGGGTGATTTGATAGCCGTGGTTCAGGATGAAGGCGGTTCGCAGATCACGGCTGTCGGTGAAATCGCTGCCTTAACCGCAACGACGTTGACCGTTGATGCCTGGACTACGAACGGATCATCGCCTTCAATCGATGGTTTAGATGATTATGTTTATGCTCTTGACGCCTCATCCTTGGCTTTGGGTGGATTAACGCCATACGGTGTAACAACGGGAATTATTGCTTGGGAGGTTACAGCCGACGTCTCGCAGGGTTACGGAGTCTATGTAGCCGATAATGGTCAGCCGCAATTGTCTGGTGGATCAGACACATTGGCCGATGTGGCTGATGGCACTGTGACGGCTGGCCAGCCGGAATATGGTGGTAATTCATCGGATTCGTCGCTTAGCACGTCAACTTTTGATACTCAGGATACGGCTTTTACGACTACGCCTCAATTAGTTGCCAGTCGATCGGACAATACATTTTCAAGCCGCGACTTTTTAACGATCGAGATGGCTATGCCGTCAGGTCAGGCTTCGGGGTCATATTCAGGAACGCTGATGCTGGTTCTAGTTGGTGACTATTGATATGCGCATAAGTCAACTTCTTGCGAGGTGCACAATGCCGTTATTACTGCTAGTTTGTTGGGTTAATCGCGTTGACGCGGTGGCTATTTATCCAGAAACGATAGATGTGGCCGTAGAGCCGTCATCGGCAACGTCTGTAAAAGTGTTTCTGGGTAATCAAGGTGAAGATTTGTCGACATTGTTCCTGACAATGCGCATTGTCACTTTTTCACCGGATGATGGAACTCCGGTATTTTTAGACTCTGCATATCCTTGGGCGAGCTTAGATAAAACCGAATTGACTTTAGGACTGAACGAGACCGCTGAGGTGACATTAACGGTTGCGCCCACAAAAGAAATCGTTCCTGATGTTTACGCCTTAGCTTTGCTAGCACAAGAAGATCCAACCAGCACCGGCGGCATGAAGTTTTCTCCAGCCTACGCTGCTTTGGTGTTTGTCACTGTCGGCGACGTTACAGAACCACGTGAAGTCTGCGAAGCTCTTTCGATCCAACAAACTGATCGTTCATTGCTAGTAACTTCAACGTTCACCAACGATGGAGGAGGTATACTATACGTTGGAACATCCACAGATATTTTTAGTCTATTGGGTACGCGTACGATAGATGATTCGTCGGCTGAATTTCATCGCGTTTTATCTCATCAGACGCGAACACTGGAGTGGCAGACAGAAATTCCATGGTGGATGTTCGGCCCGATCAATGTTGGGTTGCACACAAGCGGATGTGATAAGCAGAGTATGATTGTTTATCCATCGAAGTCCGTCTTTGTAGCAGCGATCGTTATGATCGGTATTCCAGGTGTTGCTTATTGGTTGTGGTTACGACGACGTAAATAGTGAACATGATATTATTTCAAATACCATTGCGCTGCTTTGCGTTTGGCCTGATTGTAGCCATATTTTTTCCGTTCTTTGTTTATGCTGCCACGGTGACTGACATCTATGACAGCCCGACATCAAATACTATTTCAACTGATGTTAACCATCGCATTACGCTGACAACGGCTAGTGCCATGACAGACGGTGAAACGATGACGGTGACGTTTGATAGCGGCTTTGTGACGGCGGCTATAGTTGAAGACGACGTCGACATCACAGATGATGGAGTAGATTTATCTACGGCTGGTGATTGTTCAGGAACGGAGCAGATGTCTGTCACAATGGCGGCATCGGTTTTGACCTTCACTGTTTGTGCTGGAGATAGTGGCTCGATCGCCTTGGGCAGCGTGGTGAATATTGAGATTGGCTCAAATGCTTCATCTTCGGGTAGCGGAGTAAATCGAATCACAAATCCATCCACCGTTGGTACATATTATCTTAATTTAGGTGGTTCGTATGGCGATTTCGGATCAATTGCGCTATCTATAGTGACTTCGGATTCAAGCGATATCTCATTCACTGTGCCAGTCTCAAGTAGCGGCGGCGGAAGTGGTCCCGGTGGTACAGAGAGTCCAGCGCCGACGCCAGAACCAGACCCTGAACCAACGCCTGACCCTGATCCAGAACCAGACCCTGAACCGGTTATTGAGCCCGAACCAACGCCCGAACCGGAACCTGTAGATGACACGGGGACGTCAGACGATTCCTCAGATGAAACTTCAGCAAATGATACAGATAGCGATAACTCATCAGGTGGGCCTTCGTCGAATAATGCTGGTGGAGATTCAAACGACGACTCGTCAGGTGGCGATTTGGTGATCGAAGAGGATGCGATCGATGTAGTTGCTGATGAAGGCACTGAAGTAATTTTCGAATCCGATTTAGAAGATATAACAGAAGACCCAATATCCAACGAAGACGAGCCAGCTGAGACAGTTTTACCGTCAGACTCGCGGGACACAACAGAATCTAGTGAGGTGAGTTCAGTGGCGGCGTTAACTTCAATCTTGCCTGCGCCTGTTGCAAGGACCATAGAGCAGTTGGGGCGCGTAATCGAAAACGTTCGAGAAATACCTGAGGTGCAACAGGCGGTTGATGTCGCAGTTCCGATTGTGGCCGTTTCTGCAGTAGCAACTACGGCTGTGTTGGCTAGTTCTTTTAGTTTGCTGTCGTATCTTCAGTATCTCATCACTTCACCTATATTACTTTTCTGGCGAAGAAAGAGAAAGAATTTTGGTGTTGTTTATCACGCGGTTACTAAGATGGCTCTAGATTTGGTAACGGTTCGCTTGTATGACGTAGCGTCCGGACGTTTATTGCGCTCAACTGTTACTGATAGCGAGGGAAAATACTACTTCACTATTAATCCCGGACGTTATCGGATCATCGCGATAAAACCCTCGTATGTTTTTCCAAGCGCATACCTTTCGGGCGTCAAGGATGATGGCGCGTATTTAGATGTGTATACCGGTCAGGAGGTCGAGGTCACAGCGGCGAGCGCTACAATTGCGGCAAACATCCCGTTAGATCCTGCGCAAACAGAATTGCGCTCGCCGTTGACTCTGCGTTGGCGAAGATGGTTACGCGGATTCCAGTATGTTGTTGCACTAACGAGTATTCCGGTCGCGCTTGTGGTTTATGTATTACGGCCATCGTTGACGACACTCGTGATGATGTGTGCTCAGGTTGTGGTGTTTCTGTTGGTTCGGCGTTTATCTCGTCCTTGTAAATCAAAAGGTTGGGGCATTGCATACGACGCTGCATCACAGAAACCTGTGGGCAATGCCGTCGTACGATTGTTCGAACCAAAGTATAATAAGCTCGTCGAAACAACCCTTACCGATAGCCTTGGTAGATATACGTTCGTCCTTGGACCGAATGAATATTTTGTGAGCTTCTCAAAAAAGGGCTATCGCGATGCGCTAATTCGGCCACTTGATTTCCGCGACAAAAAAGAGCCAACGACTGTCGCGGTCGACGTGCCGATGGAGCGTGAGGGGAAAGTATGACGAAGGAGACAGCTCGAAATGGAGGTACGAAACACCTCGCCAAACAATTGTTGGCGGGTTTTGTGCTGTGTTTATTGGTTGCTGTCGGGGGCCTGTCTTTTGTTAAGTCGTCACGTGCAGCCGTCTCGCCGCCAAACATTTTAAGTTACCAAGGACGACTACTAAATAGCAACGGCGTACCGGTAGCAGATGCGTCTATCCCCATGGTGTTTGAGCTATACACGGCCGCCTCGGGTGGGTCTTGTTTGTGGTCTAACTCGTCCGCAACTTGCGCTACGTCAGTTGCTCGTACGGTTGTTTTGACTGACGGTCTTTTCGCCGAGAATTTGGGTGATACGGCCGCGTCTACGCCGTACGCCGCCATTGCAGATTCAGTGTTTGCCGATAACGCTAGTGTATATCTTCAAATAACCGTAAACGGTGAGGCATTTACCACGAGACGCCAGATTTTGGCTGCACCTTATGCCCTGAATAGCGAAACTTTAGACGGCTATAGCTCATCACAGGCAGGTGGAACGACTGCTTTTGTGCCAGTTACAGACAGTACGGGTAATTTACAGCTCACAGGCAACCCAAGCGGATCCGCCATTGGAAACGGATCGCTATACCTAAATCCAGCCATTTTAGACACCGCGGCTAACGATAATATTTTAGGTATTGCTCTGGGTGGAGTCACGCTATTTTCTGTCGATGCAGAAGGCGACTCCGTTATTATTGGCGATTTGACTGTTGGAACAGCTTCACTCGTTGCGCCATTTTCGGTTGACGAGAGTCTGAATTTAATCCGAATCGGAGATGGGGTTAGCGACGCGAATGATCCTACGATAACTTTTTATGCCTCAAATGGAACGGATAGTGGTTCTTTAAGTTTTCTTGATGAAGATCGATTCAATTTTGCTAACGGCAATATCACTTTTAATGGTCTTGGAGTGATGCCAACGGTCGCGAGTGGATCTGAGAATGAATTTTTGGCCCTCTCAACGTTCGGGGGTACTAGCGGTGCTGGTTTGGGTACGATTGAAATGTATGGAAGCGGATCAAGCACTACATATTCAGCCATTGAGAATGGCGTTGGAACTGACCACTTTGTTGGCGCTCAGAATAGTTTATTGACGCTTACCGGCGGGACGACAACTGTAACTAAAGCTTTTGGCTTACGTAGTCGTCTAATAAATTCCTCGACGAATGCTAGTCTTGTGCAGGGCTCAGGTTATTTAACAGCCTTGGAATCGGAGTTTTCTCAAAACGCTGCCGCGACTGTGGCTGAAGGTTATGGTGTGCGAGGCATATCTTTTGCTTCTGCGGGTACGGTTACCAAAGCCGTTGGCACATATGGTGCCATTGGTTCGAGCGTTGGAACTGTCACCTCTGGATACGGCGGCGAATTTATTTCAACGGCGGCCGGCGCTACGCGTTACGGCATCTATGCCGAAGCATCCGGTGGAGCAACGGCAAACTATTCCGGATATTTTACGGGCGCTCGCATGCAGGTTGATGATAATTCAACCGCTGACGTACCGACTTACGCCATTGCGGCAGGTGATCTATTTGTGTCTGATGTAATTGAATCGGATGGGTCATTAGCGGTGGGGGATGGAGTTGGAGCTGATCAAATATTATTTAGTTCAGGTGTTACCACCCAAAACGGCGTATCAATGGCCATGAACGGACTGACAAACGGTACGGGCATGGCAGTGACTCGAGGCGACGACGGGGGTGCGACGACTTTTGACGGTACTTTGATTTCGCTTAGCGTATCTGACGCTAGTGCTGGTTCGGGTGATGTTCTGTCGCTCACCAATAGCGGTGGAGCGAATTCAGTTGGTTTGTATATTACTCAGTATTCAACCAGCGCACACGTTGCTGATCTACCTGGAAATAATGCCGTGGTTATCGATGTGAACGAACTTGGAAGTAGTGATGATGCAATTATTCTTCGTTCGAACGTGACAGGGGGTGCGGCGACAGTTTTCCGTGTAACCACCGAAGGTAATGCATATGTTGACGGAGCTTTTACCGGTGGTGGTGCCGACTTTGCCGAATATTTCCCTTCGTCAGATGCATCGCTTGACGATCATCACCTGGTTTGTCAGAACACAGCAGCCTCCAAAAAAGTGGTCATCTGTGCAGCGGGTAATACTGAGCCGATGGGCGTTGTATCAACTAACCCAGCCTTTATTGGTAACAGCGTAGGCGACGGCACGGAAGATTATCGCGACGATACGCGGTATCGCTTGGTCGGTTTGGTGGGTCAGATTGATACATATGTAAATGCTGATGAAGGTGCTATCTCTATAGGCGACCCAATTACAACGTCTACATTGGTCGCTGGCTACGGTGCGAAAGCGCACGGTCCAGTGCGTATTATTGGTTTTGCGCTTGAACCAAAAGTATCGGGTAGGGGATTAATAAAAGTCCTAGTTCAGCCGCAATGGTATGGCGGTGATGTGCTAACTTCTCAGGGAGGAGCAGTCGACGTCAGTTCAGATCTAGTCCTATCCCCGGCAGCCAGTGCATCGGCCGATGTACAGGGTGTTGATTCGCACTCAATAGCCTTTCGCGGCGCTGCCTGGAACGGTAGTTCATCAGCTGCCCGAGCTATGTCTATTTCGACCACCGTAAGTACAGCCGACGATTACCGTATGGTGGTACGCAATAACGAAGGAACGGAAGTAGCCTATGTTTCAAATACAGGCGATCTTAGTTTGAGCGGACGATTTTATCCTTCCGATCGTGGCACGTCTCAACATAGTCGTTATCTCTATTACGACGGATCTAGCGGTTCTGGTGGAGACTTCATGCGAACGAACGCCTCTGGCTGGGCCACCGGCTCATATGATTTTGCGGAAATGTTTCCTTCTCCAGATGCCTTATCGCCAGGGGAAGTGGTGGTGTTTGGCGATGCCAACGAGGCGGTTAAGCGATCGCCGGACGAAACATATAACCAACGCATTGCTGGTGTAGTTTCTACTCGACCAGGGTTTTTGGCAGGTGAGAATTTGTCTGGTCATTATCCTGTGGCGCTGGCTGGCCGTGTCCCAACTTATGTTACAGGCGAGAATGGAGCTATCAATATTGGCGATCCGCTAACTACTTCGAGTCGTCCGGGTTATGCCATGAAAGCTACGGAGGCCGGCCCAATCATTGGTTATGCCACGCAGGCTTTTTCAGGCACCGTCGGCAGCATTGTGACTTTCATTAATGTTTCATACTACGACGGCGGTCCAGCTGAAGAGGGCCCAGCTGCAAATAATGTTGTCTCGGGTCTGGCGACTCAACTGTCTTCATTTGATATATCAGGTTCGCTCAACATGAACGGTGGAAATCTCTTGTCTATCGGGTCACTTGAGGGAATTAGTAATAATTGGCGCTTGGAAGAAAATGGCGATCTAATCACGCACGGCCGCCTGATTCAGTTAGTTCGTTCATTCCAGGGTGAAGACGTAGAAACATATGCGGCTGCGTCGCGCCAAATGACAGTTGAATTGTCTGGAACGGTGATGCTTGATAAGGGCACAGCTGCCATTACTTTTGAGCAAATTGATCCACAATATAACGATATTATTTCGCCATTAGCTCCGTACAAAGTTTTATTGACGCCATATGGGGCGACGGGCACGTTGTATGTCGCCGAACGAAACAGCACTGGATTCATTATTCGTGAGGTTGGCGGTTCAAGCGGCGTTATGGTCGATTGGTTGGTTATCGCACCGCACAAGGATTATGAGCCGGTCGTAACAAATCCCGTCGTCGAAGAGAACGAGATTGTATCCGAGGAGACGACTTCAATCGAGAGTCAAACTGATAATACGAGCGAGGAACAGATTGAGCAGCCGGTTGTCATTTTGCCGGTGACTGAGGAAGTTGTAGTCGATTCGTCAGAACAAGTTGATCCATTAACACCAGACACGTCGACGGACGAATCAACGATTGTTACCATACCTGAAGTTTCCCAAGAGCCAATCGCCGATCCATTATTGCAGACGGAATCCGTCTACGATGTTGAGGCGGAGTAATCGCGTATGAATCAATCTACTGGTCGAATATTGTCTGCGTTTTCGCGTAGCTTTTTGATTATTCTTGCGGCGCTTGTGCCGATTGTTATCTTTCCGTGGACTGTCGACCCGCTTGATATTAATAAACAAACGGTAACTGTCACATTAGTTGTTTTAGCTACAGTGGCCTGGTTGGGGAGCATGTTAGTACGTAGGGAAATGCATTTTCGCGCAACTTGGCTTTACGCGCCGTTGCTCGCTTTTTTGCTGTCGGCCTGTGTAAGCAGCCTGCTTTCTTTGGCGACTTACACGAGTTTAGTTGGACAGGCCAGCCAGGAATATACGAGTTTATTGTCACTTTTTGCTTTCTCAGCCCTATTTATTGTAGGTCTGCATGTATTTTCAGATCGAAAAACTCAACAATATTTGTGGGGATCATTGCTGTTGACGGGTGCAGTCGTGGCTTTGATTTCTAGTTTGACATGGTTTGGATTCACCTTTGACGTCATTCCTACAAATTTTATCGGTACTCCGGATTCGTTGGTGCTATTTCTACTGGTAATGAGTTTGCTTGGCGCTGGACTGTGGTTAACCAGCGATAAGCAAGATGGCGTGTTGCCTGCTGGGGTGTTTGGCTTAGTGGCTCGTCTGGCTACAGTCGTAACTTCTGTTTGCACCCTGGCCGCTATGTTGGCGATTGATTATCGCATTTTGTGGTTTATTGCCATTGTCGGGGTATCGGTTTTGTTTACTTTTGCTTTGGCACGAGCGCGTGAATTTCCACATCCCAGTCGGTTCATTCTCCCCATGTTGTTCTTCGTTGTTTCCCTATTGTTTATCTTTTTCCCATCCATCATCAGAAAT